>JAUXWB010000077.1 GCA_030684475.1 Reyranella sp.
ACTGTGCTGTTCACGCCGGACGAGGAAGTCGGCACGCCCTCGACCCGCGACATCATCGAGGCCGAGGCCGCGCGCAACAAATACGTGCTGGTGCCGGAACCGGGCCGCCCGGACAATGGCGTCGTCACCGGGCGCTACGCCATCGCGCGGTTCAATCTCGAAGCCACCGGCAAGCCGAGCCATGCCGGCGCCACGCTGTCCTCGGGCCGTTCGGCGATCCGCGAGATGGCGCGCCAGATCCTCGCCATCGACGGCATGACCACGGCGGACTGCACCTTCTCGGTCGGCATCGTGCATGGCGGGCAATGGGTCAATTGCGTCGCCACCACCTGTTTGGGCGAAGCGCTGAGCATGGCGAAGCGCCAGGCCGATCTCGATCATGGCGTCGAGCGGATGCTAGCGTTGTCAGGCACTGCCAATGACGTCACCTTCAAGGTGACGCGCGGCGTGACCCGTCCGGTATGGGAGCCCGACGCCGGCACCATGGCGCTGTATGAAAAGGCGCAGGGCCTCGCCAAGGCGATGGGCAAGGAGCTGCCCCACGCCAGCGCCGGCGGCGGTTCCGACGGCAATTTTACCGGCGCGATGGGAATCGCGACGCTCGACGGGTTGGGCGTCCGCGGCGCCGATGCGCATACCCTGAACGAACATATCGAAGTCGACAGCCTCGCCGAGCGTGGCCGGCTGATGGCGGGGCTGCTGGCGACGCTGGAGTGAGGCTTGTCGTTCGTTACTGGATCGCTCCTCACAATGGCGGGATGCGGCATGCAAAACGGGATTGCTTCGTCGCTTGCGCTTGCCGCGACGACAAGTCTAACGTCGCGCGCACGAACCACTGACCGAGACAGATTGAATGCCCCGTATCGCCGTTGGCGGCTTCCTGCACGAAACCAATACCTTTGCGCCGACCAGGGCGACCTATGACGATTTCGTGCATGGCGGCGGCTGGCCGGCGATGGCGCGCGGCGCCGACATGCTCAAGATCATGCGCAACATCAATGTCGGGCTCGCCGGGTTCATCCAGGCGGCGGAAGCCAATGGCTGGGAGCTGGTCCCCACCATCTCGGCAGCCGCCACCCCCTGCGCCCATGTCACCAGGGATGCCTATGAGCGCATCGCCAGCGAGATGATCGACCGCATCGCGGCGGCCGGCCCGCTCGACGCGGTTTATCTCGACCTGCACGGCGCGATGGTGGCGGAACATTTCGACGATGGCGAAGGCGAAATTCTGGCGCGTGTGCGCAAGGTGATCGGCAAGGATTTGCCGCTGGTGGTCAGCCTCGATCTGCACGCCAATGTGACGCCGGAAATGGTCGAGCATGCGGACGCACTGATCGCCTACCGCACCTATCCGCATGTCGACATGGCCGACACCGGTCGCGCCGCCGCCGAACATCTGGCGCTGTTGCTGCAATCGGGACAAAAATTCGCAAAAGCGTTCCGGCAATTGCCGTTCCTGATTCCGATCAGCTGGCAGTGCACCAACGACGAACCGACCAGAGGCATTTACCGGAAGCTCGCGGCGCTGCAGGACGATGCGGTGCCGACCTTGTCGTTTGCGCCGGGATTTCCGGCCGCGGATTTTGCGCATTGCGGACCGAGCGTATTCGCCTACGGCGTGACCCAGGCCGACGCCGACGCCGCGGCCGATACCCTTGCGGGCGTCATTGTCGGTCACGAGAATGATTTCGACGGCCGCATCTACACCGCAGACGAAGGCGTGCTGCATGCAATGGAGCTGGCAAAGACCGCGAACAAGCCGATCGTGATCGCCGACACCCAGGACAATCCCGGCGCCGGCGGCGATTCCGACACCACGGGCATGCTGCGCGCGCTGGTCCGTAACAACGCCCAACGCGCCGCCACCGGCGTGATCTACGATCCGCAATCGGCAAAGGCCGCACATGCCGCGGGCGTCGGCGCCACCGTCACGCTGGCGCTCGGCGGCAAGTCGGGCATATCAGGCGATGCGCCATACCAGGAAACGTTCGTCGTCGAACAGCTGTCCGACGGCAAGTTCGTGGCGCCCGGCCCCTATTACGGCGGCCGCGACATGGACATGGGCCCGTCGGCGTGCCTCCGCATCGGCGGTGTCCGGGTCGTCGTCTCCTCGCACAAGGCGCAGCTCGCCGACCAGGCGATGTACCGCTATGTCGGGATCGAGCCGACCGAGCAGGCGATCCTGGTCAACAAGAGCTCGGTGCATTTTCGCGCGGATTTCGAGCCGATCGCCGAAAGACTGCTGATCTGCGCCGCCCCCGGCGCGATGCCGGCCGACACCGCCGCGCTGCCCTGGACCCGGTTGCGCGCGGGCATCCGCATCAAGCCGAACGGCCCCGCCTTCGTCCCCGCCACATCAAGCTCGACGTCATCCGCAACGGGATAACAGACATGCCCAACATCGAACGCATCGACGGCTATGCCGACGAACTCACCGCCATCCGCCGGGATCTGCACGCGCATCCCGAGATCGGCTTCGAGGAAGTCCGCACCTCCGGCATCGTCGCCGAAAAGCTGACGCAATGGGGCATCGAGGTGCATCGCGGCCTCGGCGGCACCGGCGTGGTCGGCGTGCTCAAGGGCAAGGGGTCAGGCGGCAAGCGCATCGGCCTCCGCGCCGATATGGATGCGCTGCCGATGGAAGAGAACACCAACCTGCGCTGGCGCTCGACCATTCCCGGCCGCTTCCACGGCTGCGGCCATGACGGCCACACCACCATGCTGCTCGGCACCGCCCGCTACCTCGCCGAAACCCGGAACTTCGACGGCACCGTGCATTTCATCTTCCAGCCGGCCGAGGAAGGCCTCGGCGGCGCGCGCGCCATGATCAAGGACGGG
>JAUXWB010000081.1 GCA_030684475.1 Reyranella sp.
GCGACCACGAGCGTGGGCGACGGCGCGAGAGCGAGCGCGTTGCCGCAACGGTCAGCCAGCACGTCGCCCACCGTGCGCTGGAACGAGGCGCAGAGATCGGCAATGGCGCGCGGATCGTCCGGCGGCAGCTTCTCGACGGCCAGCTTCTCGATAGTTTGCCGCACGGCGGTCTTGAGGCCGGAGAAAGAAAAATCGCAGCCGGGCTTGCGCCACATCGGGCGCGGCAACGCAAAGCGCTGCGGATCGCCGCCGATAGCCGCTCGTTCGACCGCCGGGCCGCCGGGAAAGCCGAGACCGAGCAGCTTCGCCGTCTTGTCGAAGCATTCGCCGGCCGCGTCGTCGATGGTCGTGCCCAGTCTCGTGAAGTCACCGGGTCCACGCACGGTCAGGAGCTGACAATGGCCACCCGACGCCAGCAGCAGCAGGTAGGGAAAGTCGACCTGCTCGGTCAGGCGCACGGAGAGCGCATGGCCCTCGAGATGGTTGATGGCGAGAAAGGGCTTGTCGTGGGCGAAGGCGAGCGCCTTGGCGGTCATGACGCCCACCAGCACGCCGCCGATCAGGCCGGGGCCGCCTGTTGCCGCAATGCCGTCGAGATCGGCAAGGCCGAGGCCCGCTTCGGCCAGCGCATCCGCCACCAGCCCGTCAAGGCGCTCGAGATGGGCGCGGGCAGCGATTTCCGGCACCACGCCGCCGAACCGACGATGCTCGGTAAGCTGGCTGTAGACCACATTGGCCAGGATCCTGCCGACCGGGCCGTTCCCGGCCGGCGCCTCGACGATGGCGACCGCCGTTTCGTCGCAGCTCGTTTCGATGCCCAGCACACGCATGCGTGTCTTCTAGCGTCGCGCGCCCAGCTAAGCTAGAGCAACGCCATGACTACTCCCCTCCTGCGACCCTCTCCTCTTCTAAGATTGGGCACGCGTGGTAGCAGACTGGCGCTTGTACAGGCTGGCCTGGTGCGCGATGCGCTGGCCGCTGCCGTGCCCGCCTTGTCAGCCCCAGAAGCAATCGAAATCGTCACCATAAAAACCACGGGCGACGCCATCCAGGACCGGCCGCTGTCCGAGGCCGGCGGCAAGGGGTTGTTCGTCAAGGAGATCGAGGAAGCGCTTCTGGCGCACCGCATCGACGCCGCGGTCCACAGCATGAAGGACATGCCGACGGCCCAGCCGCCGGGGCTTGCGATCCGGGCTTTCCTGCCGCGCGAGGACGCGCGTGACGTGCTGATCGCGGGCGACGTGCAGCGCATCGCCGACCTGCGGCAGGGCGCCATCGTCGGCACCTCGGCGCTTCGCCGCCGCGCCCAGCTTCTGCACCGCCGGCCCGACCTGCAGATCGTGAATTTGCGCGGCAATGTCGAGACGCGCCTGGCCAACCGTGCGGCCGGCGCCGTCGAGGCGA
>JAUXWB010000085.1 GCA_030684475.1 Reyranella sp.
CTCGCGCGTGTCGTGAAGGACGGGCGCGATATCGAGGCGCGCGGTCACATGCTGGCGGCCTCGCAGATGGGGTCGACCGCATTCCAGAAGGGCCTGGGTGCGATCCATTCGCTTTCCCATCCCGTGGGTGCTGTGCTCGACACGCACCATGGGCTCACGAACGCCGTCGCGATGCCCTACGTGGTGAAGTTCAATCGGGCCGCCATCGAGGACAAAGTCTTGCGCCTTGCGCGCTGGCTCGACCTGCGCAGCCCGACCTTCGACGGCTTCATGCAGTGGACGCTCGATCTCCGCCGTGAGATCGGCATCCCGCACACGCTGGCCGAGCTCGGCGTGAAGGTCGAGCATCTCGACAAGTTCGCCGAGATGGCCGCCGTCGATCCGACGGCCGGTGGAAACCCGGTGAAGGTGGGCGTTCCCGAAATGCGCAAGATGTACGAGGCGGCCGTGAGCGGGCGTCTCTGACATGGCACCGAATTTCCCCACCCAGGCCCGCGTCGTCATCATCGGTGGCGGCATCATGGGCTGCTCGACGGCCTATCATCTGGCCAAGCTCGGCTGGAAGGACGTGGTGTTGCTCGAACAGGGGCGGCTGAGCGGCGGCACGACCTGGCATGCCGCCGGCCTCGTGGGCCAGCTCCGCAGCTACCAGAATCTGACGCGCCTGATCCGCTACAGCACCGATCTCTACGCCAGGCTCGAGGCCGAGACCGGGCTCGCCACCGGCTGGAAGCAGTGCGGCTCGCTCTCGGTGGCGCGCACCGAGGAGCGCATGGTGATGCTGCGCCGCTCGGTTGCCATGGCCAACGCCCAGGGTGTCGCCTGCGAGCCGCTGACGCCCAAGCAGGCCGGCGACAAATATCCCATCATGCGGACCGACGATCTGGTGGGAGCGGTGTGGCTGCCGGGCGATGGCAAGGCCAATCCCGCCGATATCACCCAGGCACTGGCCAAGGGCGCGCGTAACGGCGGTGTCCGCGTCTTCGAGAAGACGCGGGTCACATCGATCGACACCAAGGAGGGTCGCGTCACCGGCGTGCAGACCACCGAGGGCCCGATCACAGCCGAGATCGTGGTCAACTGCGGCGGTCAGTGGGCGCGCCAGGTCGGCCGCATGGTCGGTGTCACGGTGCCGCTCTATTCCTGCGAGCACATGTATATCGTGACGGAAAAGATGGAGAACGTGCCGCGCGACCTGCCGGTGATGCGCGATCCCGACGGTTACATCTACTTCAAGGAAGAAGTCGGCGGCCTGTTGATGGGCGGCTTTGAGCCCGACGCCAAGCCGTGGAACAAGGACATCATCCCTGACGACTTCGAATTCGGCATGCTGCCGGACGACTGGAACCAGTTCCAGATCCTGATGGACAATGCCCTGATCCGCGTCCCGGCGCTGGAGAAGACCGGCATCAAGACCTTCATGAATGGCCCGGAAAGCTTTACCCCCGACCTCAACTACATTCTGGGCGAAGCGCCCAATCTGCGCGGCTTCTTCGTTGGCGCCGGCTTCAATTCGATGGGCATCGCCAGTTCCGGCGGCGCCGGCATGGCGCTCGCCGAATGGATCGCAGCCGGCGAGCCGACGATGGATCTCTGGCCGGTCGACATCCGCCGCTTCGCGGGCTTCCACGGCAACGATTCCTGGCTGCGGGCGCGCGTCGCCGAGACGCTCGGCCTGCACTACAAGATGCCGTGGCCGCAGCGCGAGCAGGAGAGCGGTCGGCCGTTCCGCCGTTCGCCGCTCTACGATCGACTGAAGGCCAGGGGCGCCTGGTTCGGCAACAAGATGGGCTGGGAGCGGCCCAACTGGTTCGCCGGCACCGGCAAGACGCCGGACATGCAGTATGGCTGGGGCCGCGGCGAATGGTTCGACCGCGTCGCCACCGAGCATCGCGCCACCCGCGAGGGCGTCACGGTGGTCGACGAGACCTCGTTCGGAAAGTTCCTGATGCAGGGCCGCGACGCCGAGAAGGTGCTGCAGCATCTCGCCGCCAACGACATCGCCGTGCCGGTGGGCCGTACAGTCTATACCGGTCTCCTGAATCAGCGCGGTACCTTCGAGAGCGATCTTACCATCGCTCGGTTGGCGCGCGACAGATTCCTGATCATCACCGGCTCTGCACAACCGACGCGCGATGCCGACTGGATCGGCCGTCATATGCCCGAGGACGCGCACGCCGTCCTGACCGATGTGACGGCGATGTGGACCGTATTGTCGGTGATGGGCCCTCGGAGTCGCGCGCTGCTGCAGAAGGTGAGCCGAGCCGACCTTTCCAACGAGGCCTTCCCCTTCGCCACCATCCGCGAGATCGGCGTCGGCCATGCCACCGTGTTCGCTTCGCGCCGCACCTACATGGGCGAACTCGGTTGGGAACTCTACGTGCCCGTCGAGTTTGCCGCGACGGTGTTCGAGACCCTGCATGAGGCGGGCATCGAATTCGGACTGCGCGATGCTGGCTACTATGCCGTCGAATCGCTGCGCCTGGAGAAGGGCTATCGCGCCTGGGGCCGCGAACTCACGCCCGACGACAATCCCTTCCAGGCGGGCCTCGGCTGGGCGGTGAAGCTCGACAAGCCGGCTGGCTTCATCGGTCACAAGGCGCTGGTCGAGGCCAAAACCAAGCCGCTGATGCGACGGCTGGTGTCGGTCGTGCTGGTCGATGGAGAACCGCTGCTGTGGGGCGGCGAGGCGCTGCTGCGCGATGGCAAGCCCGTCGGCGATCTCACATCAGCGAGTTACGGCCATACGATCGGCGCCTCGGTCGGCATGGGCTACGTGAAACGTGACGACGGCGCCGCCATCGATGGTACCTGGCTCGAAGCCGGCCGTTTCGAGGTCGATCTCGCCGGCGCGCGCCTTGCGGCCAAGGTGTCGCTGCGCTGCCCCTACGATCCCACGGGGGCACGCATCAAGGGCTGAGCCTCCTTGAGGCGCGTGTCGGCCAGTTCGCCGGCGGCTTCGAGGATCGGGTAGGCCACCGACGTCAGGTGGCCGTTGATGCGCTTGAAATCGCGGATCACGTCCATGTGGATCGAGCTGGTCTCG
>JAUXWB010000090.1 GCA_030684475.1 Reyranella sp.
TGTCGGGAAAATCCTGTCGGAAAATTCAGGGCGTTGATCGGCAAGGCTTTTCGCCGGCCGTTTTCCGACACCCGCGTGTCGAAGAATGCGAACCGTGTCGGAAAACCTCCTCCCGCCGGGCGGGGCATGGCCAAAGAAAAGACCGCCGCGGATCAAGCGTCAGCCTGACATACTCCATAGCATATTCCTGCTTAACCTGCAACTTCAATACGTTCACATTTTCGTGAGCGAATGCTGGCAGTGCAAGCACTCGGTTCGCCGATTCAACCGGATGCCATCCCGCTTTAGGACCAGAGTTGCCTGCTGGCGATCGCGGCACCCTGCGCCAACGTCTCGAGCTTGGCCCAGGCGATGTCGCGATGCACCCGTCCCCCCAGGCCGCAGTCGGTGGAAGCGATGACACGGTCGCGCCCCACGAGTCTGGCGAAGCGGCCGATCCGCTCGGCCACCAACTCGGGATGCTCGACGACGTTGGTTGCATGGCTCACCACGCCCGGTAGAATCACCCTGTCGTCGGGCAGCTTGGTGTCCTGCCACACCGCCCATTCATGCTCATGCCGCACGTTGCCGGCTTCGAAGGAATAGGCGCCCGCATCGATCGCCAGCATCACCTCGACGATGTCGCGCATGGCAATGTCGGTCGTGTGCGGGCCGTGCCAGCTGCCCCAGCAGAGATGGAAGCGGATGCGATCCTTCGGCAGTCCACGCAGCGCGTGGTTTAGCGCCTCGATGCGCGGCATGGTGAATTTGCGATATTCCTCGGCGGTCGGTTCGGGATTGATCTGGTCGAAATTCTCGGCGATCGCCGGGTCATCGATCTGCAGCACGAGCCCCGCATCGACGATCGCCCTGTATTCCTCGCGCAGCGCATCGGCACAGGCGAAGACAAACTCCTCGTCGCTCTTGTAATACTGGTTGCCGATACGCGCACAGCTCGCCGGGCCGATGGAGGTCATGAATCCCTCGGCGACCCCATTGGCGGCGAGCGCTGCCTTGAAATTGGCGATGTCGGTGGCGATGGCGGCGTGGCCCGTGTAGCTGAGCGGTCCGACGCAGAACGGCCAGTCCGTCGCGCGCGGACCGGTGGAGACGCCCGAATCGGGATCGCCGTAGGCAGCAGCAAAGCGTTGGCGGTCGCGCCGGTCGGCGAAGCTCGACAGCACCGTATGGCCCGGGCTCGAACGCTGGGCCGGAAAGTCATAGAGCCCGAGTCCCGTCATCTTCAAACCGCCGAGCCTCTGAAAGGAATAGCTCCACCAGGCGCGGTAGTTGATCTTGTGCCCCATCGACTTGCCGTATTCGCCATCGCCCGGCACGGCGATGCCAGCCGCTGCCTGCCGGCGCACGACGTCGACCACCGATGCCTTCAACGATTTCTGGAACGCCGCCTCATCGACCGTGCCGGCTTCCCGCTGCCGGTTGGCCTCGATCAACTCGTCGGGCCGCGGCAGCGAACCGGCATGGCTGGTCAGGATCCGATCACTGCTACGTCTCATGGTCAGCGCCCCTTGAACGGCTTTGGTTTGCGTTTCTCGGTGAAGGCCCGCGCGGCCTCCTGGAAATCCTCGGTGAGGTAAAGGCGTTCAGGCGCGGTCTGGAACATCACCTCACGGCTCAGCCGGTCCATGTACCAGCGCCGCATCCGCACGGTGGAGCGCACGCTGAGCGGCGGGTTCTTGATCACCTCGCGCGCCAACTCACGGGCCAGGTCGAGATACTTGCCTTTCGGCGCCACGCGATTGATCAGGTTGGCCTTGAACGCCTCCTCGGCGGTGAAGAAACGGCCGGTAAGTGCCGCCTCCATGGTGAAGGCGCCGCCGCCGCGGTAGTGCATCAGCGCCCAGTACTTGCCCGCGCCGAGGCCGCGCGACGTCTCGGTGACCTGGAATTTGGTTCCCTCCTCCGCTACGACAAGATCGCACTCGAGGACGATGCCGACGGACAGACCCAGCACATAGCCGTGTGCAGCGGCGATCACCGGCTTCCAGTTCACGGCCTTGGTCAGAAGATCGGCGGAATGGGTGCCCCGCCCCTGCGGGCCGCCCAGCCTGAGGAACTCCTCGCGGCTGCGGAGCTGGCGCTGCTGGACGTCGGCGCCGCTCGAAAAAGCGCGACCGCGGCCGTTGAGGATGGCGATCTGCGCCTCTTCGTCCATATCGAAGCGATGCAGTGCGTCTGAAAGCGCACCCACCAGTTCGTCGCTGAAAGCGTTCAGTTTCCCGGGGCGATTGAGCGTCAGTGTGACGATCTCGCCTTCCCGCGCGTATTCGACGAGGGAATCCGACTTGTCGGCTGTCATCGTTTGTTTCCTCCGACCGAGACCATTTGCCAACGGCAGCGGAAATGCAATGCTCCCCGCCCTTCCAGGGAGAGAACGATGGCCAAGCGCAAGAGTGTGAACTACCCCGGCTACAGCCACCAGAACCCGATCCCCAACGCCAGCCGGATCGGCAACATCCTGATGTCGAGCATCATGAACGGCACCGAACCCGGCACGCGCACGGTGCCGCCCGACCTCGCCGGACAGGTGACCAACATCTTCAAACACATCCGCCTGTGCGTCGAGGCGGCGGGCGGCACGGTCGACGACATCATCAAGATCAATTTCTGGATGAAGCAGCCCTCGACCGGCCGCGCGGCTCTGAACGACGAGTGGGTGAAGATGTTTCCGGACGAGGCTTCGCGGCCGGCGCGTCACACGCTGTCGCTGTCGGCCGACAGTGCACACCTCGTGACCTGCGACTTCACTGCCGTGATTGGCTGACGTCCGCCTCTAACGCGAAGGTAGCCGCAGGCCCTCGACCTGGGCACCCACGAACGTCTGCGGCTGCGAGGGTGGCCGCATACCCATGCGGCGCTCGAGGCTCTCGACGCAGGAGCGCGTGGCGACGGCTAGTCCCCGCCACGTCGTGGCACCGTCGAACTCCTGCAGCAGGCATTGGTCATAGTAGGTGTACTGATCGCCAGTGCCGCAGCCGAAGCTCGCGCGATCGGTCGCGGCGGCGGTCAAAATCACGCGGTTGGGCTTGCGCATGCTGGACGTCAGGAAAGTCCCGCTGTGGCAGGCTGACACCACGACCACGGTCGGCACCGAGCCGCAGCCGGCGCTCAGCACGCGATCGAGCGAGCCCGGGTCGAACAGTCTGCGATCGGACCGCAGATAGAAGCCCTTCCGCTCGCCATGGCTGGTGACGAAGACGAGACAGGCGTCGCCGCCTCCGGCGCGCAATGCGGTCGCTACGTTGGCGGCGCTCGCGAGCTGCGCCGGTGCCGTCCGCACGGCATCGGAGGAATAGACCGAGATGTCGGTTACGCCATGCGCCATGAGCTTGTCGCGAAGGGACTGAACGCCGTTGTCGAAGGCCGGGCTGTTGTTGTCGCCGGCGATCAGCACGGCCCGCCAGCGTCCTGCCGGCACGGCACTGCTGGCAGGTGCCGCCGCGATTGTCGTGGCGCGACCGGTAGGCGGCGGCGTGCCCGTCGCCTCCGGCGCACAGGCCGCGACGGCCAGAAAAGCCAAGGCAAGAGCTGCCAGACGAACAAACATGCCCGGTACTCCAATGATTGCCTAGGGCCGGGCTCCGACCGCGCGCAACGTCATGTCGGCGTAGAGCCCGGCCATCTCCTCTTCGGTGATCTCTCCATCAGGACCGTACCACATGGAGACATGGGTCCATTGGTCGAGCAACGCCATGGCGATGGCCTTGAGATCCCGGCGGCCGCCAGTGAGCGGTGGGTCGAACACGCCGCTCTCGACGCCTTGCACCAGGATCGCTACCACGACGTCTCGGATGGCACGGCGGCTCCGGCGGATATCTGCGACCCGCCCGGCGTCGAGCCAGCCGATCTCGCGATTGGCGACCAGCGCCTCCACCCTGAGCCGGCAATGTCGCATGACGTAGACCCGGACGAACGCCGCGAGCTTGGCGCGCGGATCGTCTCCCGCACCCGCCACCGCCTGCTGGCACACCCGCTCGAGCTCGCCCTGGGTCGAGGCGATGATATCGTGCAGCAACTCGTCCTTCGACTTGAAGTGGTTGTAAAGCGCGCCCTGCGTCAGTCCACAGGCCTTCATGATGTCGCGTACCGTCACCACCGGATAGCCGCGTTCGGCGAACTGTTGGAAGGCTGCGGCACGGATCGCCTCGATCGGCGGCCGCTGTTCGCGCTCGGCAATGACGGGCGCCGTTGCCGCCGTCCGCGCCGGCTTGCGCTTGGTCATTTCATTCCTCCGCCGATGCTTCCGACGATCTTCCAGCCGAGTTCGGCCGCCGGCCGCACCAGCTTGCCCGACTCCGCGGCGCGAATGTTCGACGCCGTGCCGTCGAGCGCGCGGGCATAAACGCCTTGGCGTATGCACGAGACGCGAAACAGATTGTACGCCATATAGAAATCCCAAAGGGCCGGGTCCGGCACGGCCCGCTTCGACAGGCCGCAGTAGTAGACCACCATCTCGCGCTCCGTCGGCAAGCCGAGGGCCTCGAGATCGTGGCCGCCGAGACCGCCCCAATCCTTGGGCGTCCGCCACAACATGCAGAGATAGGAGAGTTCGGCCAGGGGATCTCCCAGTGTCGAGATTTCCCAGTCGATGATGCCGAGGACGCGCGGCTCAGTGGCATGGAAGACCATGTTGTCGAGACGATAGTCACCGTGAACCAGCACGGTCTCGTCGTTGGACGGCAGATGTGCCGGCAGCCACTCCAGCAGCATGTCCATGGCCTCGATCGATTCGGTCTCGGAGGCCTTGTACTGCTTGCCCCAACGCGAGATCTGGCGCGCGACGTAGCTGCCGGGCCGGCCAAAATCGGCCAGTCCCACCGCTGCCGGGTCGACGGCGTGGAGACGCGCCAGGGTCTCGAACTTGGCGCGATAGATCGCGAGGCGACCTTCCTTCAGCACATCCGGCAGGAGCGGATCCCACAGCACGCGGCCGTCGCAATACTCCATGATGTAGAATGCCGTGCCGACCACGCTCTCGTCCTCGCAGAGCGCATAGGCCCGAGGCGTCGGTACGTCGGTCTTGTTGAGGGCCGAGATCACCCTGAATTCGCGATCGACGGCGTGAGCCGACGGCAAAAGCTTGCCTGGCGGTTTGCGGCGCAGCACATAGTGCCGTCCGGCGCCGTCCGTCAGGCGGTACGTCGGGTTCGATTGGCCGCCACGGAACTGCTCCGCCCGGACCGGCGGCACGAAGCCATCGACCTGCGATGCCATGAAACGGCCGAGCGATCGCTCGTCGAAGCGGTGCTTCTCCTGCACCTCCATCGTGCCGATGTAGTCTGCACCCTTACGTGCCAATCACTGCCCCTGAACGGTCGTTCATTTGGCCGGGAGTTTGCTCGTCCGCCAGAGCGCATGCAACATCGACCAAGGGCGAGTTTACGTGGCCGAGCTGTTCGCGACCCACCCCACGTCCGTTTGGGGCGTTCTGCTGGCGACTGGCATACTGATCCACCTGCTGACCGGTCTACTCGGGGTAGGTGCTGTCGGCAGGATTCAGGCCAGCATCCTTGTTGCTTCCTCGATGGCTGCGGCAGCCCAGTGGCAGGCGGCACCTATCGACCGAGCTGTTCGCCGCCGCCGTCATCGGACTTGCATTCAAGATGGCCATCGGCGACCGGATGGCCTAGGCGCGGCACCCGCTTCAGGGCCTGCCCGGGTCGCCCCGATCGCCGTGGGTGCACTCGCCTCATCTTTGGGCATCGGTGGTGGATCTTTGAGCACACCGGTGCTGTCCCTCTTCTCCTCCCCCCTCAAGCAGGCGATCGGCGCCGGCGCACCCTTCAATGTGATGATTTCGTTTCCCGCCACCGTGTTTTTCCTGGGGGCCGATCTCGGCACGCCCGGTCGGCCGGCCGATGCGCTAGGCGATGTTGCGCTGCTTCGTGGCGGCGTTGTCGCTGCCTGCGCTCTTTGTCGCGCCCGCCACAACACGCCAGTCGGCCCGCGCGGCCGGTCCGCTGCCGCGCCGATTGTTCGCCCTCTGCCTCGTCGCCATCGCAGTCCGACTGTTGCTGCAGCCCTGAACTTGGGACTTGGGAAAAGCCGTGAATTCGTGTTTATCTCGCCCCTGTTCCGGCTCGAGTTTCGGGCCCAATGCTACAAGGAAGACTGCGCGTTTTGGGGAGGCGTCGTTGAACCGATTCCTGAGCAAGGACTTTGTGTCCGGGCTGATGTTCATAGCCTTCGGCTTGGTGGCTCTTTATTTCGGTCAGAATCTGGCGCTCGGCACGACGGTTCGCATGGGCCCCGGCTATGTCCCACGGATGCTGGCGCTGATCATGATGGGCCTGGGTCTGCTGATCTGCGTGATCGCCTTGGCGGCCGGCTCGGAGCCGATCGAAAAGCCCAAATGGAAGCCGATCACCCTGGTCACTATCGGCGTCATCTGCTTCGCTCTCCTGTTCGAGCGCGCCGGTCTCCTGCCGGCCCTGATCGTGCTGATCGCGATCGCTTCGTTCGCCGGTTCGGAGTTCAAGTTGACGGAAGTGATCGCCAACATGGTCGTGCTGGCAATCGCGTGCACGCTGGTGTTCAAAGTCGGACTGGGGATGAACATCACCATCCTTCGCGGAGTTTGGTGAGATGGAACTCCTCGACAACCTCTCTCTGGGCTTCAGCGTCGCTTTCAGCCTCCAGCACCTCATGTACGCCTTGCTGGGGTGCATGCTTGGCACGCTGATCGGCGTTCTTCCCGGAATCGGTCCCGTGGCGACCATCGCCATGCTGCTGCCGATCACCTTCCACCTGCCGCCGACCGCTTCACTGATCATGCTGGCGGGCATTTACTACGGCGCGCAGTACGGCGGCTCGACGACGTCCATCCTGGTCAACCTGCCCGGCGAGGCAGCGTCAGTCGTGACCTGCCTCGATGGCTACCAGATGGCGCGCAAGGGTCGCGCTGGGGCGGCGCTGTCGATCTCGGCAGTTGGCTCCTTCTTTGCCGGTACTGTCGGCACCGTCATCATCGTCATGTTCGCCGAACCGCTGACGCGGATGGCGCAGAAATTCGGGCCGGCCGACTATTGCGCCTTGATGGCGCTGGGCCTCGTCGCCGCGGTTGTCCTGGCCAGCGGCTCGGTCGTGAAGGCGATCGCCATGGTGTTCCTCGGCCTGCTGTTCGGCCTGGTGGGCACCGACGTCAATACCGGTGCCCAGCGCTTCACCTTCGACCTGCCGGAATTGAGCGACGGCATCGACTTCGCCCCGATCGCCATGGGCCTGTTCGGCATCGCCGAGATCGTGGTCAATCTCGAACGACATTTGACGCGAACGGGCGCCATCAAGGTGGGCTCACTATGGCCAACGCGCGAGGAGGTCAGGCGGTCCATCCCGGCGGTGCTGCGCGGTACGATGCTGGGCTCGGCACTCGGCGTTCTGCCTGGCGGTGGTCCGACGCTCGGCGCCTTCTCGGCCTACACACTGGAGAAAAAGCTCTCCAAGAACCCCGGCGAGTTCGGCAAGGGCGCGGTCGAGGGCGTGGCGGCGCCTGAGTCGGCCAACAATGCCGCCGCCCAGACGTCGTTCATCCCGATGCTGACGCTGGGCATCCCCTCCAATGCCGTGATGGCATTGATGGTCGGCGCCATGATCATCCAGGGCATCCAGCCAGGGCCCGAGGTCATGACCAAGAAGCCGGACCTCTTCTGGGGCATGATCGCCTCGATGTGGATCGGCAATGCCATGCTGGTCATCATCAACCTGCCGATGATCGGCATGTGGGTGAAGCTTCTGACGGTGCCCTACCGTTTTCTCGCGCCGGCGATCCTGCTGTTCTGCTGCATCGGCGCCTACAGCCTGCAGAACAGCACCTTCCATGTGATGCAGGTCGCGGCGTTTGGCGTGCTGGGCTACATCTTCTCCCGCCTCGGCTGCGAGGGCGCGCCTTTCCTGTTGGGCCTGGTGCTCGGCCCGCAGATGGAGGAGTATTTCCGGCGCGCCATGCTGCTGTCACGCGGCGATGCGATGGTGTTCCTCGAACGCCCAATCAGCCTCGGCCTGCTCATCACCACGGCGCTGCTGTTGGTGGTGATGGCCCTGCCCAGTATCAAGAAAGCCCGCAAGGAGGCCTTCCAGGAGGAAGGCTGACGCCCCAAGGAGGCCCCGATGTCCGACCTGCCCAAGCGTGTGTCGATCGACGAGGAAGGCCCTCGCGAAGGCTTCCAGTCGGAGAAGAAAGCGATCCCGGTGGCCGACAAGGTACGCCTCATCGAGGCGCTGGCGGACACCGGCCTGGAACGCATCGCCTGCGTCTCCTACGTGAACCCCAAGCGTGTGCCGACGATGGCGGACGCCGAGGAGGTTGCCGCCAGGATCAGGCGCAAGCCCGGCATTCAATACAGTGCGCTGTGGCTCAATCAGCAGGGACTCGAACGGGCGCTCCGCGGCCCGCTCGACGTCTACGGCGGCGTGCGCATCACGGCGTCGGATACCTTCTCGCGCAAGAATGTCGGCAAGTCGGTGCAGGACGCGCTGGTCGAGCAGAGGATGTCGCTCAGGACATTCAAGGATCGCGGCATGCCCGTCGAATGGGGCATCGTTCTGGGCGCCTTCGGCTGCAACTTCGAGGGTGAGATCTCCACCGACCTGATACTGGCGCGCGTCCAGTCAGTCCTCGACGAGGCCGAACTGGCGGGCTTCGAGCTCAAGGGCATCAAGCTCACCGACGCCATGGGCTGGGCCACACCACGCTCGGTCGAGCGGCTGATCGGCGCCATCCGCGACAGGTGGCCCGAGTTAGAGATTGCCCTGCATCTACACGACACCCGCGGCACCGGCATGGCCAGCGCTTATGCCGGACTGCGGTTGGGCGTGACAAAATTCGATGCCTCGATCGCCGGCCTGGGCGGCTGCCCATTCGCCGCGACCGACGGCGCGGCGGGCAACATCTGCACCGAGGACTTCGCCTTTCTTTGCGAAGAGATGGGGGTTGAGACCGGCCTCGACCTCGATCATCTGATCGAGGTGGCCAGACTCGCGGAGGACGTCGTGGGGCGGCCCCTGCCCGGTCACGTCATGCGGGGTGGCACGCTCAAGGCGGCTAGGCAGAGGGCTGCGGCATGAACGCCGGGACAATGGCCGCGGCCTTGCGCGACTCGACCTACGTCGATGTCGCCAGCGTTCCCTGGGAACCGACGCGCTTTCCCGGGATCGACTGGAAGATCCTCATGGAGAATAAGGATACCGGCATGTCGACCGTCCTGATGCGATGGGCCCCGGGAACCCGTCTTCCTCAGCATGAGCATGTGGCGATCGAACAGACCTTCGTGCTCGAAGGGTCATTCGCCGACCACGACGGTGTCTGTAGCGCCGGCAACTACGTCTGGCGCCGTCCCGGCAGCCGCCATGATGCCTGGACCGATGAAGGTTGCCTGATGCTGGCGGTGTTTCTGAAGCCGAACAAGTTTTTTGACTGAAGTCAGGCGACGAAGCGGGCGGCCACAGGACGTTTCACTTTGACGGATATCCGCGCTGGACGCGGCGAGCCCGCCTGTGCAACATGAACGGTAATTCACGACCGGCGATTGAACCGCCGTAGGGGGCATGGGAGGCGAGACTGGAGGCGCGCGGTTAACGCGTTGTCGTCACCGATTCTCGCAAACGAATGATGGGGCTGGACATAAAGTCTCCGCCCATGGGGATCGTGTGCCTGCCAAGCGGGAGCACGAAATTGGGGGGGGGAGTATTGGTCGACGAATGGTGCGTGCCGATGTCCTGGTACGCACAACGAATGAAGTCTTAGAGGGAAGGAGGAATTCATGATTCGAAGGAACATTATTCTGGCGGCGGGTGCTGTTACAGCCTCGCTCTTCGCCGGTGCTGCGACCGCGCAGGAAATCAAACTGCCACCGTCGCTGACCATGACCGCCTACGATACCGGCACATCAGGCTTCAACATCGCCGTTGCCGTCGGCAAGGTGATGAAGGAGAAGCACCAGAGCGATCTGCGCGTTCTGCCTGCGGGCAACGACATCGCGCGTCTTTCTCCCCTCAAGGCAGGCCGGGCGCAAGCGTCAGCCATGGGCATCGGCGGCTACTTCGCCGCCGAAGGTGTTTTCGAGTTTGCCAACAAGGACTGGGGGCCGCAGCCGTTGCGGCTGATGCTGTCGGCGGCCTCGTGCAACGGCATTACGCTCAACGTCGCCAAGGACACCGGCGTCAAGGAGTTCAAGGACCTCAAGGGCAAGCGCATCGGGATCGTTGTCGGCTCGCCAGCCCTCAACCAGAATGCCTATGCCATCCTCGCATTCGGCGGCCTCACCACAAACGACGTCAAGCTTGTCGAGTTCTCGAGCTTCGGCGCTATGTGGAAGGGCATGTTGAACAACGAAGTTGACGCAGCGATCGCCTCGACCATCACCGGCCAGGTCAGAGAGCTCGAGGCCTCTCCCCGTGGCGTGGTGATGCCGCAGACCCCCGCCTCCGACAAGGCCGGCTGGGCGCGCCTGCACAAGCTCGGCCCCTACTTCTACCCACACAAGACCACGTGCGGCGCGGGTGGGCTGAGCGCGACCAATTCGCTCGTGCTGCCGTCGTATCCGTATCCGATCTTCATGGCCTATTCGGGCGAAAAGAGCGACCTGATCTACAACATCACCAAGGCGATGATCGTCGACTATCCTCTCTACAAGGACGCCGCCCCGGGAGCGGACGGGCTGGAGGTGAAGCGCCAGATTCTGAACTGGGTGCTGCCCTACCATGAAGGTGCCGTGAAGGCCCTCAAGGAAGCC
>JAUXWB010000094.1 GCA_030684475.1 Reyranella sp.
CGCCGTGGTCGGCGTGCTGCTCGCCTACAAGGACCTGCCGTCGCCGATCAAGGAGCTGATCGACTGGGACCAGCAGCGCCAGGACGTGCAGATCAAGTACGAGCAGGTGATCGACCAGTTCCAGCCCGAGGGCATGATGCCACCGGAGCTGCAGGCGATCCCCGACGGCCCGCCGCCGCCGCTCGGCAAGGAACTGGCGCTGGCCGGCGTCACCTTCTCCGAGGACGGCCGGGTGAAGCTCCTCGACAGCGTCTCGCTTTGCGTGCCGACCGCGGCCCGGCTGGCGGTGATCGGCGGCGCCGGCTCGGGCAAGGACGTGCTGGGCCAGATGCTGGCCCGCTTGGTGCTGCCGACCGGAGGCTCGGTCCGGCTGGACGGCAAGGACTTCTTCCAGGTGCCCGAATACCTGCTGGGCGCCCGCACCGCCTACGTCGGCCAGGACACCTACCTGTTCCCGCTCTCGGTCCGCGACAACCTGCTGTTCGGCCTGAAATTCCGGCCGGTCGCGCCGGCCAGCTATGACGACGCCACGCGCGCGGTGCGCGAGGCGTTCTGGAAGGAATCGGAGCGCGCCGGCAATCCGCCGTTCGATCCCAATGCCGACTGGATCGACTACGAACTGGCCGGCGCCACCGGTCCGGCCGACCTGCTGCCATGCATGGTCGATGCCCTGCGCCAGGTCGAAATCGACGAGGACATCTATTCGCTGGGCCTGCGCGGCACCATCGACGCGGCGCTCAGGCCCGATCTCGCCGAGAAGATACTGAAGGCGCGCCATACGTTGCACGGCCGCCTGCAGAACGAGGCCTACGCCGGCCTCGTCGAGCCGTTCAACGGCGATCTCTACAACAAGAACCTGTCGGTGGCCGAGAACCTGCTGTTCGGCACGCCACTCGGCAAGCAGTTCGGCGGCGACAACATCGCGGCCGACCCGTACGTGCAGTCAGTGCTGCAGGCGACCGGCCTCAACCTCGACCTGCAGCGCATGGGTCTCAGCATCGCCGAAACCATGGTCGAGCTGTTCTCCGGCCTGTCGCCCGACAACCCGCTGTTCGAGCAGTACAGCTTCATCTCGGCCGACGAGCTGCCCAACGTCCGGCTGCTGCTGCAGCGGTTGGGCGGCAAGGGCATCGAGGCCGTGCCCGACGCCGACCGGCCGCGCCTGATGACGCTGCCCTTCCGCTACATCGAGGCGCGCCATCGCCTCGGCCTGATCGACGCGGAGATGGAGGAGCGCATCCTGGGGGCCCGGCACGCCTTCGCCGAAGGCCTGCCCGCCAGTCTACGCGACGCCGTCGAATTCTACGACTTCGAGCGCTACAACAGCGCCGCCACCCTGCAGGACAACATCCTGTTCGGCCGCCTCATATATGGCCAGGCTCAGGCCGGCGAGCGCATCGGCACGCTGATCGCCGAGGTGCTGAACGAGCTCGGGATGCGCGACTCGGTGATTGAGGTCGGTCTGGAGTACAATGTCGGCGTCGCCGGCAAGCGCCTGCCGGCGACCCAGCGCCAGAAGCTAGGCATCGCCCGCGCCCTGATCAAGCGGCCGCAGCTCCTGATCGTCAACGAGGCCGTCGCCATGTTCGACGGCCGCACGCAGGACCGCATCCGCGACAATATCCTGGCGACGACGACGGCGGAGAAGCGTGGCGTGGTCTGGATCGCCAACCGGCCGGCGCAGGCCGAGCCGTTCGAGCAGATCGTGGTCATGCAGGCCGGCAGGATTGCCTCGCAGGGCGCGCCCGCGGAACTTGCGGCGCGCGGCGGACTTTATACCGAGTTGATGGCGTCGGCTTAACGGGAACGAGGAGGACGCGATGAACCTCAATGAAGAAGTCGAACTGCTCAAGCGGGTGCCGATCTTCGCCAAGATCGAGCAGGCCAAGCTGAAACTGCTGGCCTTCACCAGCGAACGCGTGAATTTCGCCGTCGGCCAGGAGGTCTGCCACCAGGGCGATCCGGGCGACACGATGTACGTCATCCTGGGCGGCACCGCGGACGTACTGATCGACGCGGCGGGCGGCCAGATCGCCGTGGCCGAGATGAAGAAGAACAGCTTCTTCGGCGAGATCGCCATCCTGTGCGACGTGCCGCGCACCGCGACGATCAAGGCCAAGGAGCCGCTCAGCACGCTCAAGATCACCAAGGACATGTTCTACCGCCTGGTGGCCGAGTTCCCGCAGATGGCGGTCGAGATCATGCGCGAGCTGGCGCACCGCCTCGAGGACACCAACCAGAAGCTGCAAGCGGCCACCAAGCCCGCCTGACCGCCGCGCATGAGCCGTCTCGACAGTTTCATCGCGCGCATGCAGGCGCAGCGCGACTGCTTGAATTTCCTGAAGCCCGCGGTCGACCGGCTGGCCGGCCCGATCCTCGAGATCGGGCTGGGCAACGGCCGCACCTACGATCATCTGCGCGACCTCTTCCCGGCGCGCGACATCTACGTCTTCGAACGCCAGGTGGCGGCCCATCCCGACTGCATCCCGCCCGACGATCGTCTGTTCCTGGGCGAGGCGCGCGAGGCCTTGCCGCGCGCCGCGCGCGTGCTCGGGGCGGCGGCGGCGCTGATCCACACCGATCTCGGCACCGGCGATCACGCCGCCAATATGGCGATGGCCGCCTGGCTCGGCCCGGCGCTCGACGCCCTGGCCGGTTTCGGCGGCTACATCCTCGCCAACCAGTCGCTGGAAGTGCCGCGCTGGCAGCGCCTGCCCGAACCGCCGGGCGTCCCGAAGGACCGCTATTTTCTTTATCGGGTGAACTAGCGGTCGATCAGCTTCAGCAGAACCAGCAGCACGACCGCGCCGATCACCGAGCCGATGAAGCCGGCCGGCTCACCGAACTGATAGAGGCCGAGCGCCTGGCCGCCGTAGGTCGCGATCACGGCGCCGACGATGCCGATCACCATGGTGACGATGATGCCGCGCGGGTTGGGGCCGGGCGTGATGAAGCGTGCGAGCAGGCCCACGATCAGGCCGATGACGAGGACAGCGATGATGCTCATGAACTCTTCTCCCTAGACGTCGCCCATCACAAATCAAACGTCGCCAGCACCGGCACATGGTCGGAGGCCTTCTCCCAGTCGCGCAAATCGGAGTCGATGCGATAGCTGCTGATCGCCCCCGACAGCGCCGGCGTGGCGAGGATATGGTCGAGCCGGCGGCCGCGGTTGGAGGCCCGCCAGTCGTTGTTGCGGTAGCTCCACCACGAATAGAGCTTCTTGTCGGCGGCCACGAAGCGGCGCGGCACGTCGATCCAGTCGAGCGACGCCTGTAGCTGGCCGAACAGATCGACCTCCACGGGCGTGTGCGACACGATCTTGAGCAGCTGCTTGTGGTTCCACACGTCGTGTTCCAGCGGCGCCACGTTGAGATCGCCGACGGCAATGCGGCGCAGGCCCTTGCGCGCGCGCGGCCGCGGCTTGTGCGCGGCGTACCACTTGGCCATCTCGCGGTAGAAATCGAGCTTGTGCGCGAACTTCACGTTCTGGTCGACATCGGGAATGTCGCCGCCTGCCGGAATGTAGAGATTGTCGAGCAGGATCGGGTCGCCGCCGAGATCGAGCGCCGCCTCGATGTGGCGGCAATCCTCCTTGCCGCAGCGATGGTGGATGGTGGTGGCGGTGAACGGCACCTTCGAGAGGATCGCCACGCCATTGTAGGCCTTCATGCCCTGGACGAGGCGATGGGTGTAGCCCAGCGCCTCGAACGCCAGGTGCGGGAAGAATTCGTCCGGGCACTTGGTTTCCTGCAGGCAGAGGACGTCCGGCTTGCGCAACCGCAGGTACCGTTCGACGTTACCGATCCGCAGGCGGACCGAGTTGATATTCCAGGTGGCGACCGTCAGGCTCATTGCGCCCGCACTATAGGGCAAGGCCACGGAGCCTCACCATGCAGATCGATGGCGACGAGAGCAGCAATGTCGAGGACCGCCGCAGCGACGGCGGGGGCGGCGGTGGATTCGGTGGTGGCGGCTTCGGCATCCCGATGGGTGGCGGTGGCGGCGTATTCACTGGCGGGCTGGGAGTGGTCGGCTTCATCGTGCTGGCGCTGCTGTTCGGCGCCGATCCCGGCGAGATCCTGGGCGGGATGACGGGCGGCGGCCCCGCGACCCATACGCCGTCATCCCCACCATCCTCATCGGCCAGCCGGCCGGCCCAGGCGCCCGCCGCCGATCCCGAATCGCAGTTCGTGGGGCGGGTGCTGAAGAGCACCGAAGTCGTGTGGTCCGAGATCTTCCGCGACATGGGCAAGGTATATCGCGAGCCCAAGCTGGTGCTGTTTCGCGACGCCACGCGGACCGACTGCGGAGTCGGCCAGGCCGCCATGGGACCGTTCTATTGTCCGGCCGACCAGAAGGTCTATCTCGACCTCAACTTCTTCGACGAGCTGGCGGCGCGCTTCCGCGCGCCCGGCCAGTTCCCACAGGCCTATGTCATTGCCCACGAGATCGGCCACCATGTGCAGAACCTGCTCGGCATCTCGAGCCAAGTGCAAAAAATGCAATTGAGCATGAGCAAGCGCGACGGCAACGCGCTGTCAGTACGGACCGAGCTGCAGGCCGATTGCTTTGCCGGTGTCTGGGCCAACCGCGCCGACCGCCAGCGCGGCGGCAAGATGATCGACGACAAGGACGTCGATCAGGCGATGGCCGCGGCGACAGCGATCGGCGACGACAAGCTGCAGCGCCAGACGCAAGGCCGCATCGTTCCCGACAGCTTTACGCACGGCAGCAGCGCCCAGCGCACGCGCTGGTTCCGTATCGGCCTCGACAGCGGCGACTACCGCAAGTGCGATACCTTCCGCGCCCAACAACTCTGACGGACCGCGGGCCTCCAGGCCCGCTCATGATCATGAAGCGGGCCTGGAGGCCCGCGGTCCGATGATCAGACGAGAACGCAGGTAACTGTACCGCAGCCGTCGACGAACCCCGCCAGTGTGTCGCCCTTGACCACCGCCGCCACGCCGTCGGGCGTGCCGGTGTAGATCAGGTCGCCGGCGGCCAGCGCCACCAGGCCGGACAGGTACGAAATCGTCTCCGGCACGCTCCAGATCAGCGCATTGAGGTCCGACTTCTGGCGGGTCTTGCCGTTGACGTCGAGCTGGATGGTGCCCTTCGCGGGATGGCCGACCTTGGCCACCGGGAAGATCTCGCCGATCGGCGCGGACTGGTCGAAACCCTTGCCCATGTCCCACGGGCGGCCCATGTCCTTGGCTTGGTTCTGCAGGTCGCGGCGGGTCATGTCGAGGCCGACGCCGTAACCGAAGACGTGATCGAGCGCCTTGTCGACTGGGATGTCGGTGCCGCCCGATTTCATTGCCACCACCAGCTCCATTTCGTGGTGCAGGTTCTTGGTGGCCGACGGATAGGCGACCTTGGTCGGGTTCTTGGGGTCGGCGCAGATGACGATGGCATCGGCCGGCTTGGTGAAGAAGAACGGCGGCTCGCGATCGGGATCGTGGCCCATCTCGCGGGCATGGGCGGCATAATTGCGGCCGACGCAGAAGATACGGCGGACCGGGAACAGATCGTCGGTTCCATTGACCGGCACGCCGACAGTGGCCGGCGGCGTCACAACATAAGCCATCGCTTTCTCCCTCAAGAGCGTGCCTTTATGAATGGCACAGGAGTTACAGGCAATGTCCGAGGAAGATGTTCTGATCGTCCAGGTCGATTCGGCCGAAACCTCGCGGGGCTGGGCCACGTTGGGCGCCAAGCGCTGGCGTTGCACGGTGGGTGAAGGGGGCATCCGCGAGGACAAGGTCGAGGGCGATGCCGCCACCCCGGCCGGAGAGTATCCGTTGCGCCGCGTGTACTTTCGCAATGACAGGCTGGTGCTGCCCAAGGTCCGCCTGCCGGCCCGGCCGATCTCGGAGCACGACGGCTGGTGCGACGATCCGCGCTCGCCCACCTACAACCGGCTGGTCCACGTGCCCAACGACTGGAGCGCCGAGAAGATGTGGCGTGAGGACGGGCTCTACGACCTCGTGGTGGTGGTCGGCTACAACGACGATCCTCCCGAAGGCGAATGGGGCAGCGCCATCTTCCTCCACGTCGCGCGCGAGGACTATGCGCCGACGCGCGGCTGCGTCGCCTTCTCGCAAGCCGACCTGACGGAGCTGGTGGCGATGATCGGCCCCACGACAAGGCTGAGGATCCTGGCCCGCTCCGCCGCCGAGCTGGCCGAGGCCCCGGCGTTGGACGCGGAGACGAAGGCGCTGGAAGACTTCGACGAAAAGGACTGGTGAGGAGGGCTAGCCGACCACGCGACCGATCGCGCGGGCGGTGTAGTCTACCAGCGGGATGATGCGGGCGTAGTTGAGCCGCGTCGGGCCGATGACGCCGATGGCGCCCAGGATGCGTTCCTGCGAATCGCGGAACGGTGCCACCACCATCGAACAGCCGGTGTTGGCGAACAGCGGATTGTCGGAACCGATGAAGATCTGCACGCCCGACGCCGTGTTGGAAAGCTCGAGCAGCCGCACGAAACCCTCGCCGCGCTCGAGCGCATCGAACAGCGTGCGTACGCGTTCGAGATCCTCTATCGCGGTGATGTCCTCTAGGAGCCGCGCCTGGCCGCGCACGATCAACGCGCTGCCGGGCTCGCCGGCCCAGGTCGCCAGGCCCGACTCGATCACCCGCGCGGTGAGGTCGTTCAGCTCGGCGCGCTTCAGTTTCAAATCTTCCAGGATGAGGCGGCGCGCATCCTCGAAGGTGCGGCCCATCAGGCGCGCGTTGAGATAGTTGGTGGCCTCGACCAGGGCCGAGGGCGGCAGGCCTAAAGGCGTGTCGATCACGCGGTTCTCGACATGCCCCGATTGCGTCACCGTTACGACCAGGGCGCGGCCGGGCCCGAGATTAACGAACTCGATGTGCTTCAGCGGCTGTTCGGTCTTGGGCGCCATCACGAGGCCGGCGCAGCGCGACAGGCCCGACAGCAGGGTCGTCGCCTGTTCCAGCGCCTCGGTGACGCTGCGGCCGACAGTGGCGCAGCGCGCCTCGATGCTGGTGCGCTCTTCCTCGGAAATGTTGCCGACTTCGAGCAGGCCGTTGACGAAGAGTTTCAGCCCGGCGTCGGTCGGCAAGCGGCCCGCCGAGGTATGGGGGGCATAGAGCAGCCCGACGTCCTGCAGGTCGGCCATGATGTTGCGGATGGTGGCCGGCGACAGCGTCTCGGTGAGCTTGCGCGTGAGCGCCCGCGACCCCACCGGCTCGCCGGTCTCGACGTAGCTTTCGACCACCAGCCGCAAGACCTCGCGCGCCCGGTCGTTCAACTCGGCGACCGATGCCGTCTGTCGTTGGCCGGGCGGGCTGTCGGTGAGGACGCCTCCGGGAGAACCGATACGGTGGATCGCCATGTGAAAAATGTAGGTAGTGCATGGGGGCGGGTCAATGAACGCGGCTGGATTCGAAACCGTCCCGGCGCTACACCGGCCGCCCCGCCATTCGGGCGATATACGTTCAGGAGAAGCAAATGCGCCCTTCCGGCCGCAGCCCCGACCAGCTACGCCCGATTTCCCTGGAGCCGGGCTTCTCCCGATATGCCGAAGGCTCGTGTCTGGTGAAGTTCGGCGAAACCCATGTCCTCTGCACCGCCTCGGTCGACGAGAAAGTGCCGCCGTTCCTGCGTAATTCGGGGCGCGGCTGGGTCACCGCCGAATACGGCATGCTGCCGCGCTCGACCCATACCCGCACGGACCGTGAGGCTGCTCGCGGCAAGCAGTCGGGCCGCACCCAGGAGATCCAGCGTCTGATCGGCCGCGCGCTGCGCGCCGTCGTCGATTTGCCCGCCATGGGTGAGCGGCAAATAAACATCGACTGCGACGTCCTGCAGGCTGACGGCGGCACCCGCACCGCCAGCATCACCGGCGCTTGGGTGGCGCTGCACTTCGCCTTCGAGCGCCTGATCAAGGACGGCAAGATCGCGGCCAACCCGATCAACGGCCAAGTGGCCGCGGTGTCGTGCGGCCTGTTCGAGGGAACGGCCGTGCTCGACCTCGACTATCCCGAGGACTCCAAGGCCCAGGCCGACGCCAACTTCGTGCTGACGGGCGACGGCGGCATCGTCGAGGTCCAGGGCACGGCAGAGGAGAAACCGTTCTCCGAACCGCAGTTCATGGAACTGCTTAACCTCGCCAAGAAGGGCGTGGGCGAGCTTGCGCACCTGCAGCGGCTGGCGATTGGCCGGTGAAGGGCGGCGGATCCTGATGCCGCGCCGCTTCGCCTTGCCCAAGCTGGTCGTGGCCACCCACAACCGCGGCAAGGCGGGCGAGATCGCGACCCTTCTCTCGTCCTTCGGCGTCGAGATCGTCTCGGCGGGCGCGCTGGGCCTCGCGGTACCGGACGAGACCGGCAGCACGTTCGAGGAGAACGCCACGCTGAAAGCCCTGGCCGCGACGCGGGCGAGTGGCCTGCCGGCATTGGCCGACGACTCTGGCCTGAGCGTAAGGGCCCTCGGCGGCCAGCCCGGTCTCCACACCGCCGACTGGGAGGGCCCGACACGCGACGCCATGGTCGGCATGCGCCGCATCCAGGACGAACTCGCCAAACGCCACGTGCCCGACACCCTCGCCGCTCGCGCCGCCACCTTTCACTGCGTGCTGGCGCTGGCCTGGCCCGACGAGCACCTCGAACTGTTCCACGGTACGCTCGACGGCAGCATCGTCTGGCCGCCGCGCGGCGCCGGCGGCCACGGCTACGATCCCTGCTTCCAGCCGCTCGGGCAGCGGGGCGACGACACCCGCACCACGGCGGAAATGTCGGACGCCGAGAAAAACGCCATCAGCCATCGTGGCCGCGCCTTCCTCATGATGGTCGAGGCCTGCTTCAGATGAGCATGCAGCCGCTGGGCGTTTACGTCCATTGGCCCTTCTGCAAGTCGAAGTGCCCCTACTGCGACTTCAACAGCCACGTCCGCGAGGGCGTCGAGCAGGCGCGCTGGCGGGATGCGCTCCTGAAGGAGCTGGAGCACGCCGCGCGCGAAGCGCCGGGCCGCCGGGTCGAGACGATCTTCTTCGGTGGCGGCACGCCGTCGTTGATGGCGCCCGAGACGGTGGGCGCGGTGATTGCCCGCGTGAAATCTCTGTGGGACAGCGCGCCCGATCTCGAGGTCACGCTGGAGGCCAACCCGACTTCGGTCGAGGCTGGCCGGTTCGCGGCGCTGGCCGAGGCGGGTGTCAACCGCGTGTCGCTGGGCGTGCAGGCGCTCGACGCTCAGTCGCTGAAATTCCTTGGCCGCGAGCACTCGACCGACGAGGCACTGGACGCCCTCGATACCGCCCGCCGCCATTTCGCGCGCTATTCCTTCGACCTGATCTATGCCCGACCCGGCCAGACACCCGAGGCCTGGACCGCGGAGCTGGAGCGCGCGCTCGTCCTCGCGGGCGAGCACCTCTCGCTCTATCAACTGACCATCGAACGCGGCACGCGGTTCTTCACCGATCATGCCCGCGGCGCTTTCGTTCTGCCGGACGAGGACGCGGCGGCGGCGATGTTCGAGGCCACCCAGGCCCGCCTCGCCGCGGCCGGCCTGCCCGCCTACGAAATTTCCAACCATGCCCGGCCGGGGGCTGCCTGCCGCCACAATTTGATCTATTGGCGGTATCAGGATTACGTCGGCATCGGCCCGGGCGCCCACGGCCGCTTCGCGGAGGGCGAGACCCAAGACCCGCGCAAGCGAGCGACCCGGCGGGCGAGCGGGCCGGAAGCCTGGCTGGACGCCGTCGAGCGCGCCGGACACGGCACCGCGGAGAGTTCGGTCGTTGCCGGGCGGGATCTGGTGGAGGAGGCGTTGATGATGGGATTGCGACTGGCCGACGGCATCGACCGCGCCACGTTCGCGTCCGTCACCGGCGCCGATCCTGTTGCGGCCTTGGGCGAAGCGAAGCTCGCGCCGCTGATCGCAGCAGGTTTTCTCGAAATCCGGCCAGATCGCTTCCGCGCCACCGCCGCCGGCCGCCAGCGCCTCACCGCGCTACTTGAGCGCCTGATCGCATGAGGCTGCCCCTACGGCCATTGGCGCTTCTGGTGATATTGCTCGCCGTTGCCGGCGGTGCGTTCGCGCAGCAGCGGCCACCGGCAAAACCGGCACCGGCCAAGCCGGCCGCCAAGTCGTCGTTCACGCCGCCCGCCTTCAAGATCACGATCGCCACCGAAGCCGCCTTCCCGCCTTTCAACTATCTCGACCGCAAGGGCATGCCCGCCGGCTTCGAGATGGAGCTGGCGCAGGAGGCCTGCCAGCGCATGAAGGCCGAGTGCGAATTCGCCGCCTTCAAATGGGACGAGTTGATTCCCGGCCTGCTCGACAAGAAGTTCGACATCATCATGTCGTCGATGGCAGTGACCAGCGAGCGGCGCAAGCGGCTCGGCCTGTCGCGCCGCTACTACCTCTCGCCCGGAGCCTTCATCGCTCAGAAGGGGGCGCCGTTCGACGGGCCGCCCTCGCTGTTGCGCAACAAGCGCATAGGCATCCAGAAGGACTCGACGCATGCCGACTGGGCCGACAAGAGCTTCCGCCGCTCGGCCCAGCTCAAGCGCTACAACACGCTGGCCGAAGCGCTGCAGGCGCTCGCCGCCGAGGAAATAGATGCGGTGTTCGGCGACAAGGTTCAGCTCTGGTTGTGGAGCCAGAAGCCCGATGGCAAATGCTGCGAACTGGTCGGGCAGGACATCAAGGACAGCCAGACACTGGGCATCGGCGTCGCTGCCGGCCTGCGCCGCGAAGATGCGAAGATGCGCGACGCCTTCAACAAGGCGTTGGGCGAGATGCTGAGCGACGGCACCTACAAGAAAATCAACGAGAAGTACTTTCCCTTTGCGCTCAACTGAGGCGCGCCGAACTGAGGAGGAAGCAATGGATGCCAAGACCCAGAAGAAACTGTTCGACGCGCTGCGGGCGGTCGACACACCCACCATCTGCAACGCGCTGGAGGAGGCGCGCGGCGTCCGCACCGCCACCGGCTTCACCACCCAGCATCTCCATCCCACCGAACCCGACGCGCCGCCAATGGTGGGCTACGCCCGCACCGGCATCATCCGCGCCGCCCAGCCGGCGGTGGGCTCGGCGGCCGAGAAGAAGAAGATGCGCGTCGGCTGGTACGAGTACGTCGTGAGCGGCGCGGGCCCGACCGTCGCCATCATCCAGGATCTCGATTCCAATCCCGGCACCGGCGCCATGTGGGGCGAGGTCAACAGCACCGTCCATCGCGGGCTGGGCGTCCTGGGCTGTGTCACCAACGGCTCGGTGCGCGACCTCGGCATGCTGGCCAAGGGCTTCCCGATCCTGGCCGGCAAGGTCGGCCCCAGCCACGCCTTCGTCCATGTCGAGGGCTGGGGCATGCCGGTCGACATTTTCGGCATGACCGTGGTGCACGGCGACCTGATCCATGCCGACCGTCATGGCGCCGTGGTCATCCCGCACGATCTGGCGGCGAAGCTGCCGACGGCGATCGATCTTCTGGCACGCAAGGAGAAGGTGATCCTCGACGCGGCGAAGAAGAAGAGTTTCGGGATAGAGGTCCTGCGCAAGGCCTTCGCGGCCTCGGAGGACATCCACTAAATCAATGGAGCCCGCGGTCGCGCGAGACGTAGTGGCCGCGCTTCAGCTCCCTGAAGAAGTGCGGGACCTGCGGATGCGACACCGGCTTACCGGTGTCGTCGGGTAGCAGGTTCTGTTCCGAGACGTAGGCGACATAGGTCGTCTGGGCGTTCTCGGCCAGCAGGTGATAAAAGGGCTGGTCGCGACGCGGGCGAACCTCGGCCGGGATCGACGCCAGCCATTCCTCGGTGTTGGCGAACACCGGATCGACATCGAAGATGACACCCCGGAAGGGGTAGATGCGGTGCTTCACCACCTGGCCGATGGAGAACTTCGCGGTGCGCGTCGGCGGCTCGACGATCGCCGGGACGGAAGCGTGATTGTCGATTTCCATGTCGCAAGTATTACCCTGAACAAGTCCGCAGGCAACGCGCCCGGCCCGGCGAATTCACCGGCCCCGTGCAACAATACGGGAGACGCCGGCCCTTGGATCGCCCCTGCAGGGTCGCCCCTGCAAGAACGGGGCCGCCTTCCCGGGACAGGCGGCCTCGGTTGACGCGAGCCACCCGCGCGTGGACTCTGCGGCCGGGAAGGAACCGGGAGGTATCGAGTCCTTGGGCGATGGTCTGAAAGTCCGATTCTGGGGCGTGCGTGGCTCGATTTCCTGCTCCGGCGCCGAATACACACGCTATGGCGGCAACACCTCGTGTCTGGAAGTGACCGCCGGCGGCCGCCAGCTGATTTTCGATGCCGGCACCGGAATACGCGCGCTGGGCCTCGAGCTGTCTCGCCAGGCGCCGCTCGACATCGACATCTACTTCACTCACACCCATCTCGATCACATCTCGGGCCTCACCTTCTTCGAACCGCTGTTCGAGAAGCGCAATTCGGTGCGCATCTGGGCCGGCCATCTCGAGGCGCCCTACACGCTGAAGAAGGTGGTCGGCCACCTGATGCAGGCGCCGCTCTACCCGGTCTCACTCGAGGTCTTCCAGGCGTCCGTCGCTTTCAGGGAATTCAAGAGCGGCCAGACGCTGTTCTGCGGCGAGGCTGTGAGCATGCGCACGGCGCCGCTCAACCATCCCAACGGCGCCACCGGCTACCGCATCGAGCATGGCGGCAAGTCGATCTGCTACATCACCGACACCGAGCACCACGAGGGCAGGCGCGACGAGACCATCCTCGAACTCTGTCGCGGTGCCGACGTGATGATCTATGACTCGAGCTACACCGATGCCGAATACCCGCGCTATCGCGGCTGGGGTCACTCGACCTGGCAGGAAGGCGTACGTCTCGCCGACGCGGCCGGGGTCGGCACGCTCGCCATCTTCCATCATGATCCCAGCCATGACGATGCCTTCATGGACAGCGTCGCACGCGCGGCGGCGGTGGCCCGCCCCGGCACCGTGCCGGGCGGCCTGCCACGCGTGATCGTCGCCCATGAAGGGCTGACGCTTACGCCGTGACCAGCTCGCTCAGCCTGCGCGGACGCTGGCGGCGGCTGGCGTTGGGGCTGCCGACCGTGCTGGGCCTCGCGCCGCGCGGCTGGTTCATTCCGCATCGCTATGCGCCCTTGCTGCCGCCGCCGGGCGCTCAGCCGCCCTATCCGGCGATCGAGCGCCTGTTCGAGCAGCATGCCGCGGCGTTCGCAGCGCTGCTCGACGCGGTTGATGGTCATGCCAGCGGCATCGAGGGGCTGAAGGGCCTGCTCGGGCAATCCTGGTTTCCCTCGCTCGATGCCGCCGTCGCCTATGCTCTGGTGCGCGAGCGCAAGCCACTGCGCATTGTCGAGGTCGGTTCCGGCCACTCGACCCGCATCCTGGCGCGGGCCGAGTGCGGCGTCGGCGAAATTGTCGCCATAGACCCGATGCCGCGCGCCGATATCGCCGGTCTGCCTGGTGTCCGCATCGTATCCTCCACCCTGCAGGACGCCCCGTCCGACGTATTCGACGGACTCCGGGCCGGCGACGTGCTGTTCATCGATTCGAGCCACATCCTGATGCCCGGCAGCGACGTCGACATTCTGCTCAATCGCGTCCTGCCGCGCCTGCCGGCGGGCGTCCTCGTGCACATCCACGACATCTTCCTGCCCTTCGACTACCCGCCGATGTGGGGCTGGCGGAACTACAACGAGCAGCAAGGCGTGCTGCCGCTGCTGGCGACCGGTGCCTACCGGCCGCTGTTCTCCAGCGTTTGGGTAGGGCGGCGCATGGGTGAACGGCTTGCGGCCTCGGTGGTGGCGCATCTGCCGCAGCTATCGGACGCAATGGCGACCAGCCTATGGCTGGAGAAGGCCTGATGCTCTCCCGCCTCGGCCGCTGGCTGTTCGACAGCGGCGGGCCGAAAGACCTCCCCGAGCGCGTGCGCGACGCGATTCGGCAGCAGCAGGAACGCAGCGAAATCCTCATCGGCTGGATACAGCTCGTCATCGTGGCCCTGGTTGCGGGTGTCTACCAGAGCGCCAACATGGCCGAGGGTCTGGTGCAGGAGGACTATTCGCTCGAGCTGGACGTCCTGCTGATCTACGGCGTGATCTGCGTCGTCCGACTGGCTCTCGCCTACATGCGCCTGCTGCCGACCTGGGCGCTCTATCTCTCCGTCGTGGTCGACATCGCGCTGCTGATGGCGCTGATCTTCAGCTTTCACTTCAAGTACGCTCAGCCTGCCGCCTTCTATCTAAAGGTGCCGACGCTTCTGTACGTGTTCCTGTTCATCGCGCTGCGCGCACTGCGCTTCGAGGCGCGCCTCGTGATGTTCAGCGGCGTCTGCGCTGCCCTCGGCTGGGCGTGGCTCACCTACTATGTCTCGACCGGCCGCGGCGGCCCCCCCAACCGGACGCACAATTTCATCGAATACATGACCTCGAACGCCCTGCTGGTGGGGGCGGAGATCGACAAGATCATCGCCATCCTGCTCACGACCGCCGTCCTGGCGCTCGCCATCTCGCGGGCCCGCCACCTGCTGGTGCGATCGGTCAGCGACGGCGCCGCGGCGCGCGACCTGTCGCGCTTCTTCGATCCCGGCGTCGCAGCCCGCATCCGGACCGCGGCGATGTCGATCAAGGCGGGCGAGGGCGAGTTGCGCGATGTCGCCATCCTGACCGTCGATCTACGTGGCTTCACCCGGCTTTCGACCGAGCTCGAGCCGGGCGAAGTGATGAGAGTGCTGCAGGACTACCAGGGCCGCGTCTGTCCGCTGATCGCGGGCCACGGCGGCAGCATCGACAAATTCCTTGGTGACGGCATCCTGGCCTCGTTCGGCGCGGTGGCCGCCTCGCCGACGGCCGCGGCCGACGCGCTCCGCGCGGCCGACGCCGTGATCGCGGCAGCCGACAGCTGGATCGCCGAGCGGCGGACCGCCGGCCTGCCACCGCTCATGGTCGGCATGGCAGTGTCGTCTGGGCGCGTCGTCTTCGGTGCCGTCGGCGACGGCGAACGGCTGGAATTCACGGTGATCGGCGACGCCGTCAATTTCGCGGCAAAACTCGAGAAGCACAACAAGGACGAAAAGACCCGGGCCGTCACTGATGGCGCCACCTACGCCCTGGCCGAGCGACAAGGCTATGTCCCGCCCGCGGTACGCGAGCGGCGGATGGGCCGCCGGGTGGCGGGCGTCGCTGATTTGGTCGATATTGTGGTCCTTGCAACGTGAAATAGGGGCCTTCCCGGCTGCCTTGCCCTTTCCGCATTCGGAGCTTATGTAATTTGAAGCAAGTTCGAGACGAGTTGGCGGAGCGCCATCGTGGGTAACAACTACGACATCATTCTCATCGGACTGGTCGCGGTATTCCTGATCCTGCGGCTACGATCCGTCCTCGGAAAGCGCACGGGCAACGAGCGCCCGCCGACGCGCGACCCGCTAGCGCCGCCGACGCCGCCGGCACCGCGTGTCGGAGATGCTCCCGCCGGAGCGGCCGGGCGATCCGACAACGTCGTCTCGCTGCCAGCGACGGCCGCGCCGCGGCCCTCGTCGACCGCAACCGGGCCCGGCGGCATTCGCGCCACGGTCATGCCGACCGCTGCTGCCGCCATTTCCGCCATTCGCGCCGCCGATCCCGCTTTCGATCCCATGGGATTCTGCGGCGGTGCCCGCGCCGCCTTCACGGCCATCGTCGAGGCCTTCGCCAAGGACGATGTCGCGACCCTGCGTCCGCTGCTTGACGGCCCGACCTTTTCGAGCTTCGAGGCGGCAATCCGCGCGCGCGCCGAGCGCCGGGAAACGGCCGAAACCACGCTGATCGGTTTCGAAGCTTCCGACATTGCCGCCGCCGAACTGCAGGGCACCCACGCCTCGGTCACCGTGCGCTTCGTCAGCGAGCAGATAAACGTCGTGCGCAACGCCGATGGCCAGATCGCCGACGGCAATCCCAATGAAGTGCAGAGGGTCGTCGATCTCTGGACATTCCGCCGCGACACCAAGTCCGGCGATCCCAACTGGCTGCTGACGAAGACTGAAAGCGAAGGCTGAGGGAGGCTTTCCGAATATGCGTTGGAGCGTCCTGTCCGGCGGCGCGGCCTTGCTCGCCGCCGCCGGCATTCTGTCCGCGTGCGCCGAGAGCGGAGTAGGCGTGCCCGAAAAGCGGGTGGCGATGGCGCCGATCTCGTTCAACGAGATCGCGGGCTGGGCCGACGACAGGCATGCTGAAGCGCTCGCCACCTTTCGTCGTTCCTGCCCCAAGCTGACGACCGGACGCGAAGTCAGGATCGCCACCGATGGCGGCGAAAAAACCATCACCCCGGCGGAGTGGAAGCGCATCTGCGACGCCGGCGCCGGGATCAAGGCCGGCGATGCGAAGGCCGCCCGTCTTTTCTTCGAGGAGAATTTCCGGCCGCTCGTTGTCACGGTGCCGGGCAAGTTCACCGGCTACTTCGAGCCCAATCTGCGCGGCAGCCGCGCACCCTCCCGCCTGTTCACGGTCCCCGTCTATCGCCGTCCGCCGGATCTCACCGACAAACCCTACTACACCCGTGCCGAGATCGAGCAGGGCGCCCTCAAGGGCAAGGGGCTGGAGATCGCCTGGGTGCAGGATCCTGTCAGCCTGTTCGAGGTCCAGGTCCAGGGCAGCGGTCGCGTCCAGCTCGCCGAAGGCGGCACGATGACACTCGGCTTCGATGGCTCCAACAACCGGCCCTACACGGCAATCGGCGCCGTCCTGGCCGAGATGGGGATAATGAAGAGGGAAGATGCCACGTGGCCCGCGATCCGCGACTGGCTGAAGCGCAACCCGCAGAAGGCGCGCGATGTCATGCGCAAGAACGAGCGCTACATCTTCTTCAAGGACACCAAGACGGCGGCCCCGGTCGGCGCCCAGGGCGTGTCGCTCACGGCCCAGCGCAGCATGGCGGTCGACCCGACATTCACGCCATTCGGCACGCCGATCTGGATCGATACCCGGCGGCCGGTCACGCGCAAGCCCGGCACCACCGAGCCCTACCGCCGGCTGATGATCGCGCAGGACGCCGGTGCCGCGATCAAGGGCCCGGCGCGTGGCGACGTCTTCTTCGGCCGCGGCGCGCAGCCCGCCGACTGGGCCGGCCGCATGAACAGCGAAGGCCGCGCGATCGTCCTGGTGCCCAACAAGGGCTAGGGCGCGGCCGGTGATTCGCGATCCGTCGGAATGCCCGCCGCATAGCGATAGAGCGCAGCGAGGCGATTGACGTAGGACGCGTCGCTGCGGAGCGCCACGGCGCTTGCCCCGGCGCCCGCTCGGATCAACTGATAGTAACTGCAGAGCCCGGGGCCGCGCTTGTCGAGGAACGCCACTGTCTGCAGCGCCCCAGGTTCGAAGGCCGTCAGGATGGCGATCCGGATCGGCGTCACGTTCTCCGTTTCGGCCCGCGCCAGGACGGGCGCAAGCACCAGAACAAGCAGAAGTCGAACGCGCGCCATTTAAAGCAACGGGATGCCGAGGGCATGGTTGCCCGGCATCCCGCCGCGATCATGCAAGGTCGAAGCGATCGAGGTTCATCACTTTGGTCCAGGCAGCCACGAAGTCATGCACGAACTTCTTCTGCGAGTCGTCGCAGGCATAGACTTCCGCAAGCGCCCGAAGCTGGGAGTTCGAGCCGAAGACGAGGTCGACACGGGTGCCGGTCCACTTCGGTTCGCCCGTCACGCGATCGCGTCCTTCGAAAACATCTTCGGCTTCCGAGACTGCCTTCCACGTCGTGCCCATGTCGAGCAAGTTCACGAAGAAGTCGTTGGTGAGCGTTGCTGGACGATTCGTGAAGACACCGTGCTGAGCCTGGCCGACGGTCGCATTGAGCACGCGCATGCCGCCGACGAGAACCGTCATCTCCGGGGCGGTCAGCGTCAGGAGCTGTGCCCGATCCACCAGCCTCTCCTCTGCCGAAATATCGTATCCGGCCTTGAGGTAGTTGCGGAACCCATCCGCGATCGGTTCGAGCGCCGTGAAGGACTCGACGTCGGTCTGCTCCTGCGACGAATCGGTGCGGCCTGGCGTGAAGGGAACTTCCACGTCATGCCCGGCATTCTTCGCCGCCTGCTCGACGGCGGCGGCGCCACCCAGGACGATCAGGTCCGCAAACGAGACTCTCTTGCCGCCGGGCTGCGCGGCATTGAACGCCTTCTGGACGCCCTCGAGGTATTCGAGCGCGGTTGCCAGTTGCGCAGGCTGGTTGACCTCCCAGTCCTTTTGCGGCGCAAGGCGGATGCGCGCGCCATTTGCCCCGCCGCGTTTGTCAGAGCCGCGGAAGGTTGCCGCCGAGGCCCAAGCGGTCGAGACCAGCGCGGAGATGGACAGGCCAGAGGCGAGGATCTTGGCCTTGAGGGCACTGATATCCTGCGCGTCGATCAGAACGTGATTGACCGTCGGGACGGGATCCTGCCACAGGAGCTCCTCCGCGGCGACCTCCGGGCCGAGATAGCGCGAGCGCGGGCCCATGTCGCGGTGCGTGAGCTTGTACCATGCCCGGGCGAACGCATCGGCAAACTGATCCGGGTTCTCGTGGAAACGCCTCGAAATCCTTTCGTAGGCGGGGTCGAACCGCAGGGCGAGGTCGGTGGTCAGCATGGAGGGCGCGTGACGCTTTGACCGGTCGTGCGCATCCGGCACTGAATCGGCGCCTGCGCCATGTGCCGGTATCCACTGATGAGCGCCGGCCGGGCTCTTGGTCAGTTCCCAATCGTAGCCGAACAGGTTCCAGAAGAAGTTGTTGCTCCACTTCGTCGGCGTCGTGGTCCAGATGACTTCCAGGCCGCTACCGATCGCGTCACCCCCTTTGCCCGTGCCGAACTTGCTCTTCCAGCCGAGGCCCTGCTCCTCGATGCCGGCGGCTTCCGGCGCGGGGCCCACCAGCGACGCATCGCCGGCGCCGTGGGTTTTGCCAAAGGTGTGCCCGCCGGCAATGAGCGCCACGGTCTCTTCGTCGTTCATCGCCATGCGCGCAAAGGTCTCTCGAATGTCCTTGGCGGCAGCGAGCGGATCGGGCTTGCCGTTCGGGCCTTCCGGATTGACGTAGATCAGCCCCATCTGGACGGCGGCGAGGGGATTCTCGAGTTGCCGGTCACCGGAGTAGCGCTTGTCGTCGAGCCACGTGTCCTCGTTGCCCCAGTAGATGTCCTCTTCAGGCTCCCAGACGTCCACACGCCCGCCGCCAAAGCCGAAGGTCTTGAACCCCATCGACTCGAGCGCGCAGTTGCCGGTGAGAATCATCAAGTCGGCCCAGGAGATCTTGTTGCCGTACTTGCGCTTGATCGGCCAGAGCAGCCGGCGCGCCTTGTCGAGGTTTACGTTGTCCGGCCAGCTGTTGAGCGGCGCAAAACGTTGCGTGCCCGAGCCCGCACCGCCGCGACCGTCGCCGATGCGATAGGTGCCGGCGCTGTGCCACGCCATGCGAATGAAGAACGGACCATAATGACCGAAGTCGGCCGGCCACCAGTCCTGCGAGTCGGTCATCAGCGCATAGAGGTCCTTCTTCAGGGCCTGAAGGTCGAGCTTCTTGAACGCTTCCGCGTAGTCGAAGCCCTTGTCCATGGGATCGGCCAGGGGCGAGTTCTGTTGCAGAACCTTGAGGTTCAACTGGTTCGGCCACCAGTCACGGTTCGTTCTGCTCGCGAAAGTCTCCTTGGGACGAACCCCATGTGCTACCGGGCACTTGCCGGTGTTTTCGGCATTCTGTTCATCCATCTCTCTCTCCAATCGTGGCTGGGTTGGTTGAACGGGTCCGACATTTCCGGGTGCCCCTGACCATCTACCTCTTTTTGGGTGATCACTTCCATATTATATTAGAATTATTCTAAACAAGGGGTCGTTGCACCCAATTTTGACGGCTGCCATCTTGGTCGCCGTGTCTAGGTCGCCGTCCCCCACTGCCCGCCCGCGCCGCGTCGCGCTTTTCGTCACCTGCCTCGTCGATCTGTTCCGGCCCTCGGTTGGCTTCGCCGCGGTTAAGCTGCTCGAGGAGGCGGGCTGCACGGTCGAGGTGCCGCCGCTGCAGGTTTGCTGCGGCCAGCCCGCCTACAACAGCGGCGACCGCCAGACGACCCGGGCCATCGCGGCGCAGGTCATCGCGGCCTTCGAAGGTTACGACGCCGTCGTCGCGCCGTCCGGTTCCTGCGGCGGCATGTTGAGCCATCACTATCCCGGCCTGTTCGAGGACGATCCGGCGATGAAGGTCCGGGCCGAGAGCCTCGCCGGCCGCAGTTACGAGCTGATGGCATTCCTGGTCGATGTGCTGGGAGTCGAGAAAGTCGCGGCCCGCCATGACGGCACCGTCACCTACCACGATTCCTGCTCCGGTCTGCGCGAGCTCGGCGTCAAGGACCAGCCGCGCCGGCTGCTCCGGACCGTCCGGGGCCTCTCGGTCCGCGAGATGAAGACACCCGAGGTGTGCTGCGGCTTCGGTGGCACCTTCTGCGTGAAGTATCCCGAAATATCGAACGCCATGGTTGGCGAAAAATCGGCCGATATTGCCGGGTCAGGCGCCGAGACCCTGCTGGCCGGCGACCTCGGCTGTCTGATGAACATGGCGGGCAAGCTGCAGCGTGAAGGGAGTCCGGTGCGCGTCCGCCACGTCGCCGAAGTGTTGGCCGGCATGAGCGACCTCCCGGCGATTGGCGAACCCGGCTGATGGAATCCACCGCCCGCACCTTCAACCAGAATGTCGGCCATGCGCTGGCCGACCCCAATTTGCAGGATTCGCTTTCCAAGCTGAAAGTCGGGTTCTCGGAACGCCGCCGCCAGGCGGCGGAACGCCTGCCCGAATTCGAAGCCCTGCGCGATTGCGCGCGCGACATCAAGAACCACGCGCTGGCCAACCTCGATTTCTACCTCGAGGAGTTCGAGCGCAAGGTGCTGGCGCTGGGCGGGCATGTCCATTGGGCGCCCACCGCCGCCGACGCGCGGCGCATCATCGGCGAGCTCTGCCAGAGCATGAACGCCCGGACCGTGGCGAAGTCGAAATCGATGGTGGCCGAGGAGATTGCGCTCAACGAGCATCTCGAGGAGCTGGGCATCGCGCCGATCGAAACCGATCTCGGCGAATACATCATCCAGCTCCGCCACGAGCCGCCCAGCCATATCATCGCCCCGGCTGTCCATCTCACCAAGGACCAGGTCGCCGACACGTTTCTCGAGCATCACGCCAAGCTCGGCTTCACCCGGCGACTGACCGAACGCAACGACCTCGTTGCCGAAGCCCGTCACGTGTTGCGCCAGAAGTTCCTCGACGCCGACGTCGGCCTCACCGGCGCCAACTTCCTGGTCGCCGAGACCGGCTCGTCCATGCTCGTGACGAACGAGGGCAATGCGGACTTGTCCAACACGCTGCCGAAGATGCACATCGTGCTGGCCAGCATCGAGAAGGTGATCCCCACGCTCGAGGACGCCGCTGTCCTGCTGCGCGTGCTGGCACGTTCGGCGACGGGCCAGGAGTCGTCGGCCTACACCACGCTCAACACCGGGCCGAAGCGGCCGGGCGATCTCGACGGACCGGAGCACTATCACGTCGTCATCCTCGACAACGGCCGCTCGGCCGTGCTCGGCACCGAGATGCAGGAGATTCTGCGCTGTATCCGCTGCGGCGCCTGCATGAACCATTGCCCGGTCTACGGTGCGATCGGCGGACACGCCTATGGCTGGGTCTATCCCGGACCGCTCGGCGCCGTGCTGACGCCGCAGCTGATCGGCGTCGAGGAGGCGGGCAACCTGCCCAATGCCTCGACCTTCTGCGGCCGCTGCGAAAGCGTTTGCCCGGTGCGCATCCCGCTGCCCAAGCTGATGCGCCACTGGCGCGAGCGGGAGTTCGAGCGGCACCTGACGCCGATGGCCGTTCGCCAGGGTTTGGCGCTATGGGGCTTCGTCGCCCGCCGGCCACGCCTCTATCGCCGGCTCACCGCGTTGGCCAATCGTGTGCTGGCGCTGTTCGGGCGCGCCGAAGGTCGCTTCCACGCGCTGCCGTTGGCCGGCGGCTGGACCCGCTTCCGCGACCTGCCCGCACCGCCTGCCGGCGGCACGTTCCATACCCAGTGGAAGAAGAGGCCGCCATGAGCGAGAGGACGGCAACCGCAAGAGCCCAGATCCTGAACGGCATCCGGCGCTCGCTGCACCGCGGCGAGATCTCGGGCGACCAGCGCGAGGCGGTAGAGGCACGGCTGGCCCAGCCGCCGCGCGGTCCGGCGGTGGCGCGCGCGCAACTCGCCCAGCCCGAAAAGGTGGCGCTTTTCTGCCAGTGGGCGGAAGCCAACAACGCCACGGTGGCGCGCGTGGCGGCGGCCGACGTGGCGGCCGAGGTCGTGTCGTATCTGGCACGCAGCAACCTGGCCGCCCGGGCCGTGATGGCACCATCGGCCCAGCTTGCGGACTACGACTGGGCCGGCCAGAAGATGCTGTCTTTGCGCCGCGGCCGCGGCGAGGCGAACGACCAGGTCTCGATCACCGGCGCTTTCGCCGGCATCGCCGAGACTGGGACGCTCGTCATGGCGTCGGGGCCCGAGCATCCGGTGACCCTCAATCTGCTGCCCGACACTCACATCGTCGTGGTGCGCGAGGACGACATCGTCGGTGGCTACGAGGACGTCTGGGTGCGGCTGCGCCAGCGCTTCGGCAAGGATCGCATGCCGCGGACCATCAATACCTTGACCGGACCGTCGCGCACCGGCGACATCGAGCAGACGATCGAGCTGGGCGCCCACGGGCCGCGCCGCATGCACATCGTCGTCGTGCGGGCATGACGGCCGCGCCGAAGGCCCGGCGATGAAGCCAGTCGCCGACGCCCCTCCCGAGCCCCGGGCCGAATTGCACGTCGTCGGCACCAGCGTCGGACGCGAGGTCGAGCTGCTGCTCGACCTCCTCGCCGAGCAGGTGGGCCGCCGCGCCCCCCGGGTGCTGCAGGTAGGCTCCCGCCCTTTGCTCTCGGACCGCAACGAACGCAACTGGCGCGGCCTGATCACCAAGCGCTTCGGCAAGCGTGCACGGTTTGTCGGCCTCGACCTGTTCGAGGGCGCCAATGTCGATGCCGTGGGCGACATCTGCAGCAGCCCGCGGACGCTCAAGACCAGGCTCGGCGAGGATCCGTTCGACCTGGTGATCTGCTGCCATGTGCTCGAGCACACCCGTCACCCGGCGCGGGCGGCCGGCAATATCGAGCGCGTCCTGCACCCCGGCGGGCTCGCCTATGTCGCCACACCGTGGTCGCAGGCGTTTCATGCGACGCCCGACGACTACTGGCGTTTTTCGGTGCGTGGGCTGATGCTGATGTTCGAGCGGCTGGAGATCGTGTCGTCGTTCTACAGCGGCGGCGATGTCGGGCTCGATGTCGCCTACCGGGTGATGCGTGACGGACGGCCCGAGCTCGATCCCCGCGCGGGTGCCGTCGAGCAGGGGCTGTTCCAGATCGTGCTCGACCATGAGGACAATCGCGCCGTGCTGGCCCGCCAGGCCACCGAGCGGCTGCCGGTGTCGCGGACCTACCTGCCGACCCTATTCGTGAACATCGTCGGCCGCCGTCGGGTCTAGACGGCCACACAAATGAAAAGAGCGGGCTTTCGCCCGCTCTTTCCGATTTGTTGGACGGGCTTCGATCTAGAAGCGGACGTCCATGCCCATGAGAATCGCCCAGGTATTACCCGTGACGGCGTTCGAAGGCCCGCTCTGGTTGTTGAGAAGCGCACCGCCTGTCAACTTCACGCCCGGTCCAAGCGCATAGTTGGCGCCCAGCTCGAACTTGTTGGCGGTTTCCGCGCCGAACGCCAAGGCGAACGGACCGCTGAAGACCGTGCTGTTGACGCCGGGCGTACCGGTGAAGGTACCCGCCGCGCCGCCCGAACCGTTGAAGGTCGCAGCGTTGGTGCCCACCGCAAGCGACTGAACGGTGTTCGAACCGTTACCGTTCGAGTTGGTCGCACCCTGCCACTGGAACGATACCTGCCACGGGCCGGTCGCGTACATGATACCCGCCGAAGCGAAACGGGTCGCATTGTCGACGCCGGTGTAGTAGTTCGAGCCCATGGCTTGGTTGTCGTAGCCGATCGAGCCACCGATGGTGATGCCCTTGTAGCCGAACTGCAAACCGGCAACCCACATCACCCAGTCGCTAAGGTTCGAACCGGTGATCTGGTTCGCAGAGGCCGCGAGCGGAAGGTAGCCCGGAACGAACTGCGCATAGGCCCACGAACCATAGGCGGCGACCGTGACGTCACCGAACTTGTTCAGGTAGTTGGCGCCGATGTCGATGCCGTTCTGCCAAGCGTAGTCGTTGGTGGTGCAGTTCGAGATGTTCACCGCGCCGGCGAAGCCGCAAGCGCCGAAGCCTCCCGAGCCGAGGGCAGCGACGCCGCCGGCCAGACCCGTCGAGCCGAAATAGCCGCCGGCGCTGGGAGCGTTGATCTTAGGCGTATAACCGACACCGATCTGCAGGCCCTGGAAGCGGGGCGTGAAGTAGTTGATGCGCTGCGTGTCCTGCCACGCCGCCGTGTTGGTCTGCGTGGTGGTGTGGAAAGCCGCCTTGTTGGTGCCGAAAGACAGCGAATTGCCGACGTTGTGGTTGTGCTGAATGGCACCGAAGCCAATCAGCGCCGACGGCGCGCCGTAATACATACGGTAGGAAGCGGCATCGCGCGAGCCGATTTCGACGCGGCCCCAGTCGCCGAAGGCGAACAGGAAGGCTTCGTCGATGGTGCCCACCGAGCCGGTCCCGCCAGCGTTCGGGTTCCAGGCTTCGAGTTCGACGTTCACGCCGACCGAAGTGCCATTGTCCAGCTTCGTTTGGCCAACGAAATGGATTTCGCCTTCCTGCATGAAGAACAGGCCCTTGTAGCTCGTGAAGGTGCCGTTCGTCGCGTAGGACGAGCTGACGTTGCCTGCGACAGCGTAGAAGGTGTAGTAGCCGCCCACGCCGACCTTGATCGGATCGGCAGCCATGGCCGGAGCGGCCATCAGCCCACCGACGACCAAGGCGGTCGAGCCCAGTAGAAGCTTCTTCATCGTTCTCCCTCTCTCATTGATCAGAGACTGGTACGTACCAAAAGGCCTGTCCGACCAGCGGGGTGTGGAAGTCAAACTCAACGACTACTCACGGCCCCGCCAATGTGGCCCGGGTAATAGAACACAGGCCCAAAAGAAGGGTCAAGAAATGGTCGCGATGTTGCCTGATTCTTCCCTGGACCTGTGGCGTCTTTGTCACAATTTCGGACTCACCTCGAACGAAGCCTTGGCCAAGCTACAGCATTTAGTCATGCTTGGATGTGCCCTTGAGTTCATTAATTAAACCAACAGAATTGATGGTCTTTTGTGGAAACTAACTGCCGGCCGCTTGAAGTCGCGAGGGCGCGCGTTTATGGTCATATTGCCCTCTCGCCTGTCCATCCGGGCGCGCGTCTCGCTGTGTGCGGGCAATATCTGGTAGAATTCTTCGTCAAATCGACAAGGGCGCCAACATGTCGGGCTCATCCACTCCCCTTCGCCTTCTGGTCGTTCTGGCCTGCACTCTGACGCTCGGGCTTGCTGGTTGCGGCGGCAACAACGTCACCGAACGGCGGAGCGGCCAAGCCGGCGACCGCGACAAGCGCGACCTGAACCAGGGCCTAGCCGCCGGCACTCAGGAGCCGGGCAGCCTGTTCGGGCCGGGCGGCCTGTTCGGCTCCAAGGCCGAAAAGAAGGACGACACCGGCACCGGCGTGGCCGTGAACGCCTACCTGTGGCGGGCCTCGCTCGACACCATCAACTTCATCCCGCTCGTCTCGGCCGATCCGTTCGGCGGAGTCATCATCACCGACTGGTACACGCCGGCCGAAACGCCCAACGAGCGCATGAAGGTCCAGGTCACCATCCTCGACCGCGAACTGCGCGCCGACGGTGTGCGGGTCTCGGTGTTCAAGCAGCAGACCGCGCCCAGGGGCGGCAACTGGGTCGACGCCCAGGTCGATCCACGCACCCATATCGACATCGAGAACGCCATCCTGACCCGCGCGCGCCAGCTTCGTATCGCAGGCGGCTCCTGACGGCCTCATCACACCACCAAAACTTGACGTGAGAGGCCGTAGCGGGCATCCGCTGCGGCCTCAGTCTTTTCCGGGATCCCGCTCTCTGTAGGAAGTAGGCCGTGTCGACGCCCACCGCCCCCATCGCGCGCTACAATTTTCACGAAACCGAAGCCAGGTGGCAGAAGGTCTGGGACGAGCGCCAGACCTTCCGCGCCGTCATGGATCGCGACGCCTCGGGACGAACCCGGCCGAAATACTACGTGCTGGAGATGTTCCCCTATCCGTCGGGGCGCATCCACATGGGCCACGTGCGCAACTACACGCAGGGCGACGTGATCGCGCGCTACAAGCGCGCCCGGGGCTTCAACGTCCTGCATCCCATGGGCTGGGACGCCTTCGGCCTGCCGGCCGAGAACGCCGCCATGGAGAAGAAGGTCCACCCCAAGAAGTGGACCTACGAGAACATCGCCGCCATGAAGGCGCAGCTCAAATCGATGGGCCTGTCGCTCGACTGGAGCCGCGAACTCGCGACCTGCGATCCCAGCTACTACCGCCACCAGCAGAAGATGTTCCTCGACTTCTGGAGGGCGGGGCTCGCCTACCGCAAGGAAGCCTGGGTCAACTGGGATCCCGTCGACAACACCGTGCTGGCCAACGAGCAGGTGATCGAAGGCAAGGGCTGGCGCACCGGCGCCCCCGTGGAGCGGCGCAAGCTCACGCAGTGGAACCTCAAGATCACGCACTTCGCCGATGAAATGCTGGAGCGTCTCGACACGCTGAAGCGCTGGCCGGAGAAGGTGCGCCTGATGCAGGCGAATTGGATCGGCAAGAGCCGCGGCGCCCGCGTGTTCTGGGATCTCACCGATGCTTCGGGGGCGAATCGCGGAAAACTGGAGATCTTCACCACGCGCCCCGACACGCTCTACGGCGCCTCGTTCGCGGCCCTCTCGCCCGAGCATCCGCTCGTCGCGGAACTCGCGGAGAGCGATCCCGGCTTGAAGCGCTTCGTCGCGGAGTGCCGCAAGACCGGCACGGCGGCGGCCGAAATCGAGACCGCCGAAAAGACCGGCTACAAGCTGCCGCTGCTCGCCAAACATCCGCTGGTCCCGGGCATGACCATGCCGGTCTATGCCGCCAACTTCGTGCTGATGGAATACGGCACCGGCGCCATCTTCGGCTGCCCCGGCCACGACGAGCGCGACCATGAGTTCGCCACCAAGTACGGCCTGCCGATCCTGGCCGTGGTGGCGCCGGCCGATGCCGACCCGAAGAGTTTCAGCGTGGCCCAAGCGCCGTTCGTCGAGGACGGCGTCATCATCAACTCCGACTTCCTGGATGGCCTCAGCGTCGAAGACGCCAAGGCCAGGGTGATCGCCCGCCTCGAGGAGATGGGCGTCGGCAAGGGCACCACGCAATACCGCCTGCGCGACTGGCTGGTCTCGCGCCAGCGCTACTGGGGCTGCCCCATCCCGGCGATCCATTGCGACAAATGCGGCGTCGTGCCGGTGCCCGACAAGGATCTGCCGGTCCAGCTTCCCGACGACGTCACCTTCGACCGGCCGGGCAATCCGCTCGACCGCCATCCGACCTGGAAGCACGTCGCCTGCCCCAAGTGCGGGGCCGCGGCGCGGCGCGAGACCGACACCTTCGACACCTTCATCGATTCGAGCTGGTACTTCGACCGGTTTACGTCACCAGGAGTGGAAAAAGCGCCGTTCGATCGTGAGGAGAATCAGTACTGGATGCCAGTCGACCAGTATATCGGCGGCGTCGAGCACGCGATCCTGCATCTGCTCTATTCGCGCTTCTGGACGCGGGCCATGCGCGAGGTCCAGATGACCAGCCGCGACGAGCCGTTCGACGGTCTGTTCACCCAGGGCATGGTCTGCCACGAGACCTACAAGTCGAGCGACGGCCAGTGGCTGCTGCCCGAAGAAGTGATCCGCGACGGCAACAAGGTCGTGCGTGCCTCCGATAAGAGTCCGGTCGAGGTCGGACGTTCGGAGAAGATGTCCAAGTCGAAGAAGAACGTCGTCGACCCCGACCAGATCATCCACGATTACGGTGCCGACACCGCGCGCTGGTTCATGCTCTCGGACAGCCCGCCGGAGCGCGATCTCGAATGGACCGAGGCGGGCGTCACCGGCGCCTGGCGCTTCCAGCAGCGCCTGTTCCGCATCGCCACGACGGCGCTCGAGCAGGTCCCGCCGGCCGGCACGCCGAAGCCCGCGTCGTTCTCCGCCTCCGCGATCGCTCTTCGCCGCGCGGCCCACAAGGCCATCGCCGGCCTGTCGGGCGACATCGAGGCCTTTCACTTCAACAAGGCCGTGGCGCGACTCTACGAACTGGCCAACAGCATCGATTCGGCAGAAACCGGGGACGACTCGGCGAAATGGGCACTGCGCGAGGCTTTGGAAATCTTCGTGCGGCTGATCGGCCCGATGACGCCGCATCTCGCCGAGGAGCTGTGGCAGGCGCTCGGATATCGCTCGCTGCTGGCCGATACGCCGTGGCCGCTGCCTGAGGATGCCTTGCTGGTCGACGACACGGTGACGGTCGCGGTACAGCTTAACGGCAAACTGCGCGGCACCATCGCGTTGCCCAAGGACACGTCCAAGGAGGTGGCCGAGAAGGCCGCCTTCACTCTGCCCGAACTCGTGCGCGGGCTGGAGGGCCGGACGCCCAAGCGGGTGATCGTGGTGCCCAACAGGATCGTGAACGTCGTGGTGTAAACACCCCCATCGAGGAGACCGTCGCCATGGCACGCAAGCCGAACTACGATTTCGAACGCCGCGAACGCGAGCGGCTCAAGGCCATCAAGGTCGCCGAAAAGGCCGCCGCGAAGAGGGAAGCACGCGAACGCGCCCGTGCAGAAAATGCCGGCGCGGAGAACGCCGGTGAGGCCGCCAAGGAAGACGGCGTGGCCACCGACGGCGAGCCGACCCCCGACAAGGGCTGATCGCGCCCTTCCCGGGGTAGGGTCGAGATGAAGATCGAACCGCGCCAGGTCGAAGTGTTCCTCAAGAAGCCGGATCCGCGGATTCGCGGCGTGGTGATCTACGGCAACGACGACGGGCTGATCGCCGAGCGGGCGGTGGCGCTGGCCAAGACCGTTTGCGAGGACCTGGGCGATCCGTTCCGCGTCGTCGACATCGCGGGCGACGTGCTGAAGAACGACCCGGCGCGGCTGGCCGACGAATTCGGCGCCCTGTCGATGATGGGCGGCCGCCGCGTCGTCCGGGTGCGGCCAGCCGGCGAGGAATCGACCGCGGCGCTCGAGAATCTCGTGGCCGCCCCCGCCGGCGATGCGCTGGTCGTGGTCGAGGGCGGCAACCTCACGCCGCGCTCCGGGCTGAGAGCGCTGGCCGAGACCGAGGCCTGCCTGGCGGCGATGCCCTGTTACATGGACAACGAGGCGGCGCTGGAAGGCCTGGTCGAGAGCGCGGCCCGCGCCCAGGGCCTCACCGTCGACGCCGACGCGCTTCAGTGGATCGTCGAGCGGCTGGGCGGCGATCGCGGCCAGACCCGCAGCGAGGTCGACAAGCTGCTGCTCTACAAGGCGAGCGACGACAGCAAGACCATCACGCTCGAGGATGCCGTCGATATCCTGGGCGATACCGCGGCGATCGGCATCGACGACGTGATTGCCGCCACCTTCGACGGCGAGCTGGTGGCGCTCGACCGCGCGCTCGACCGCGTCTTCTCCGAGGGTGGCCATCCGGTGCAGCTCGTGCGCTCGCTGCAGCGCCACGCCGACCAGCTCCACCTCGTGGCGTCCCACGCCGGCAAGGGCGGCAACCTGGAATCGGCGATGTTCAAGGCGCGTGGCCTGCCGCGCGGCGGCCCGGTGCGCCAGCGCTTCGAGCGTCACCTGCGCGCCTGGCCGCTGCAGCGCCTCAGCGCCTCGCTGGCGGTGATCCTCGACGCTGAAATCGACTGCAAGCGCACCGGCCTTCCCGACGAGGCAATCGCCCGGCGGCTCTGCCTGCGCCTGGCGCAGGCGGCACGATCGGCCAAGACCGCGCGGCGTTAGCGCTTCTTGCTGCCGCCGGAGAGCGGGATGGCGGCCTGTTGTGACAGGATCAGGAAGGTGAGGCTTTCCTCGATGTAAAGTCGCACCCGCTCGGCGTTGTGGTCGAGATAGCCGATGGAGAAATCCTGGCCCACCGTCAACTCGAAGTCGCCGCCGCGCTGGGAGATCACCACGCCGCCGTCGAGACCGGGCGCCCACACGATCTCGCCGTCGACCAGGCGCTGAACATGGCTCAGGATCGGATAGCCCTCGTCGGTGCGTGACGCCAGATCCTTGTAGAGCTGTTCGCTCAGCACCACGGCGAACGGCCCTTCGATGCCGTCGTCGCGCAGCTTGGTGAGCGCCGCCGACACGGCACCTGGATAGTCGGCGTGACTCGCGCCGAGCGGTACGGACTGGCGCGCCTGCGCCTGGCAGATGCCGGTGATCTGCGCGGCGGCATAGCCGTGGAAGATCGCGCGATCCTCGGCGATGGCGATCTCGCGGGCCGCCGACGTCACCGACTCGAGGTCGGGATCGCGCGCGCCGCGGTCTATGGCGTCGAGTTCGGCGCGGGCGACCTCGAAGGGAATGCGCAGTTCGACCAGGGGCTGGATGCGACGCAGCCGCGCCTGCACGCTCTTGGCCTGGGGCGGCGAGGCGATCGGATCGGCGCGGCCCATCTCGACGTCCGACGCGCCCCAACCCAGCGGGCCTTTGAAATCGACGACGCGGCGGGCGGCCAACAGGGCACGCAAGGTGCGCTTGGCTTCGTTCTCGATTTCCTTCCAGCCGGCCTCGGTGATGGGAGCGCGCGCGCGGAACAGATGGTTCGTCATGTCGTCACCTGTCCTGTTGCAGGACGCAGGCTGCCGATCCCGAGACTGCCGTCGGCGCCGTCCTCCTCGGCACCGGGTTCGCCATCGGTCATCGCCTTCTCGATCCCGGTGATCGGACCTTCCTTGAACAGGAACGTCTTCAGATGCTCGTCGAGCTTGGGATCGTTGCGCCGCAGCCATTCCAGCGCCATGGCGGCATGCTCCTTCTCCTCGTCGCGATTGTGCTCGAGGATGGCGCGCAGTTCCGGGCTGGCGGTCGCCTTGGCACGCTGGTCGTACCAATCGACGGCCTCCAACTCTTCCATCAGGGAGACGATGGCGCGGTGGCGGTCGATGACTTCCGGGCCAAGCGTGGCGGGATCTTCGTGCAGAGAGTCACTGGCCATTCACAACGCCTCCGGCAACCGCGCGGAGAACAAGACTCCGGCCGTGTGCCGGTAAACGCCGAGTCCCGGTCGTTGGTTCCGTCGCCCGGCGGCGACTAGCGCCGCGTCAGTTTCTCCACGACCGTGTCGAGTTGGTCGTAGTCGGCGATCTCCAAGGTGAGCTCCGTCTTCTCGCCGCCGCGCGAGACCAGCGAGACCTTGAGACCGAGCGCCTCCTCGATGCGCTTTTCGAGGGCCCGCGTGTCGGCGCTCTTGGGCGCGGCCGACGGCGCCTTGCCGGCTTTCGTCTTGCCTGCGTTCTTCTCGGCGCCGGCCAGGCGCTCGAGCTCGCGCACCGAAAGCTTTTCCTCGATTGCCCGCGCCGCCATCGCGGCGGGATCGGCCAGGCCCAGCATGGCGCGGCCTTGGCCGGCGGAGAGCTGGCCGGTGCGAATCATCTCCTGGACGCTGGCCGGCAGGTCGAGCAGGCGCAGCGTGTTGGCGATGTGTGGCCGGCTCTTGCCCATGGACTTGGCGAGGTCGTCCTGGGTCTGGGTGAACTCCTCCATCAGGCGGCGATAGCCCTGGGCCTCGTCGATCGCCGTCAGGTCGGCGCGCTGCAGGTTCTCGATCAGGCCGAGCTGCAGGGCGTCCATGTCGCCGATCGAGCGGATCACCACCGGCACGTCGTGCAGCTGCGCCCGTTGGGCCGCCCGCCAGCGCCGTTCGCCGGCGATGATCTCGTAGGTGTCGGCGGCGTCCCGGAGCGGCCGCACCAGGATGGGCTGCAGCAGGCCGAATTCCTTGACCGATTCGACCAGCGTCTCGATGCCCTCGAAGCTGGTGCGCGGCTGCATCTTGCCGGGTTTCAGCTGGCCGATCGGCAAGGTGAGCGGCGGGCGGTTGGGCGCGTAGGTGTTCTGCACCTCCGGACTCGGATAGTCAGGCAAGGATGGCGGCGGGGAGGGTGCAACCGTGGCGGCAACCTCTTCGTCGCCGAGAAGCGCGGACAGGCCGCGGCCGAGGCCGCGCGGCTTAGGAGGTTGGCTCATGGGCGGTCACCTGCTCTGCTGCGGTGCGCCGGCGGCGGATGAATTCGCTCGCCAGCAAGATATAGGCCTGCGATCCGGCGCAGGCGTTGTCGTAGATTAGCACCGGCAGGCCGTGCGAGGGCGCTTCGGCGATGCGGACGTTGCGCGGGATGGTGGTGCCGAACACCAGTTCGCCATAGTGGGCGCGGACGTCGGCCTCGACCTGCTGGCTCAAGGTCATGCGGCGGTCGACCATGGTGAGGACCACGCCGGCGATATGCAATCTTGGGTTGAGTCTTTTCCTGATGCGGTCGATGGTGGTGCCGAGCGCGCCGATGCCTTCCAGCGCCAGGAACTCGGCCTGCAGCGGCACCAGCACGGCGTCGACCGCGACCAGGGCGTTCAGCGTGACCAAGCCGAGCGACGGCGGGCAGTCGATCAGGATCGTGGTCCAGCGCGCGCGGGCATCGCCGGTGGCCAGCGCTTCGACGAGGCGATGCTCGCGGCGTTCCATGTCGATGAGCTCGATCTCGGCGCCGGCCAGCGACGCGGCGGCCGGGATCACCGACAGGTTGGGAATCTGCGAGATCCGCACACAGGCGTCGAGCGGTGCCAGGCCGAGCAGGAATTCGTAGGAACCGGGTGAGCGCTCACTTCTTGAGATCCCCAGGCTGGTCGATGCGTTGCCCTGGGGATCCAGATCGATCAGCAGCACCTGTTCGCCCACCGCGGCCAAGGCCGTGGCAAGGTTAATCGCCGTCGTGGTCTTTCCGACGCCGCCCTTTTGATTGGCGATCGCGAAGACCGTAGGAGCCAATTCGGAGGATGACGGCGTCAAGGTCGGTCACGCTGGTAAAAGGCTGGCCGGGAATATCCCAGTCCTTCATGGCCTCGGCGAGTTCGGCCTTCCAGTCCTTCCCCTTGTGGAAAAGGCAAATAGCGGTATCCGTCCGGTGTGGCTGGGCCCATTTCAGCAACTGACCGAGTGGCGCCAGGGCGCGGGCCGTGACGACATCGGCCTTGGCCGGCGGCACGGCTTCGATACGACCGACCACGATTTTGGGCTGCTTTTCCAGGGCCATGCGGCGGGCCGCTTCGCCCAAAAAGGCGGCTTTTCGGGCATCCGATTCGATCAAGGTGACTTCGAGATCCGGCCGCATGGCCGCAGCGACCAGGCCGGGAAAACCAGCGCCGCTGCCGAGATCGGTCAGGGTTTTGGCTCTTTCCGGGATCAGGATTTTCAGCTGGGCCGAATCGAGGACATGGCGGACCCAGATACTATCCAATGTGGTATTGCCGACCAGGTTGATAGCCTTTTGCCAGCGCACCAGCGTATGGACCAAGGCTTCGAGCTGATCCCGTGTTTCACGTGAAACATCGATCCCGATGTGCCGCATTTCGCGGACAAAGAGATCGCGGCTCATCTATGCCGCCCGGCGGCGAACGTATTTCAGCAGGGCAACCAAAGCAGCTGGAGTCACGCCCGAGATCCGCGCCGCTTGGCCCAGTGTTGCCGGCTTATGACCCTCTAGCTTCTGGCGGACTTCGTTGGAAAGACTACCGATGGCGCCGTAGTCCAAATCATCCGGCAGCTCTAACGCCTCGTCGCGCCGGTAAGCGCCGATATCCTGGCGTTGGCGGTCGAGATATCCGGCATACCGGGCATCGATGGTCAGTTGCTCGGCAACGTCGCCTGTTATGGTCGCCAGTTCCGGCCAAAGACTGACGATCCGTGGCCACCCGATTTCAGGATAGGCAAGGAGATCGAGGGCCGAGCGCAAAACCCCATCCTGATTGATAGCAACGCCGGCCTTGGACAAAGCCGACGGGCTGATCTTCAATTCCGCCGCCAATTCGCGGACCCTGGTAAGCGCCTGCTGTTTCACGTGAAACATCCGGCCTCGATCAGATCCGATACAGCCGATTTCTAGGCCGCGTGGAGTCAACCTTTGATCGGCATTGTCGGCCCGCAGCCAGAGGCGATATTCGGCCCTGGACGTGAACATCCGATAGGGTTCGGTCACGCCCAAAGAGACCAAATCGTCAATCAAAACACCGAGATAGCCGTCGGCGCGGTCGACAATGAAGGGCTTTGCCAGCACTGCATTCAAGCCGGCGATCAGGCCCTGGGCGGCAGCTTCCTCGTAGCCGGTGGTGCCGTTGATCTGGCCCGCCATATAGAGACCGGGAATGCGCCGGGTCTCCAGGGTGGCGTGCAGCTCGCGCGGGTCGATATGATCGTATTCGATGGCATACCCTGGCCGCAGCATGGCTGCGCGCTCCAACCCCGGGATGGTCTGCAAAAGGGCGACCTGCACATCGCGCGGCAGGGAGGTCGAGATCCCATTGGGATAGACGGTGTCATCGTCCAGCCCCTCCGGCTCGAGAAAGATCTGGTGCCGCTCGCGGCCAGCAAACCGCACGACCTTGTCCTCGATCGAGGGGCAGTAGCGCGGACCCACGCCCTCGATCTGGCCCGAGTACATCGGCGCGCGATGGAGGTTGGCGCGGATGATGGCGTGCGTTGCCGCCGTCGTCGTCGTGATGTGGCAGGCGATCTGCGGCGTGGTGATGCGATCGGTGAGGTACGAAAACGGCACCGGCGGATCGTCGCCGTCCTGGCGCTCGAGCGAACTGTAATCGATCGTGCGGCCATCCAGTCGCGCCGGCGTGCCGGTCTTCAGCCGACCCAAGGCGAAGCCGAAGCGCTGCAACGTTTGCGCGAGCAGAGTAGAGGGTTCCTCAACCCCATCGCCGCGCGCACGTCCAGCAGGCGTCTTGATTTCACCCAGGTGAATCAGGCCTCGCAGGAACGTTCCCGTCGTCAGGATCACGCGCCCCGCGCCGATTTCGGCCCCGGCTTCCGTGGTCACGCCGGCACACGTCCCGCTTGCATCGAGAAGAATATCTGCAACCGCATCGGCGCGGATGTCCAGCCCAGCCTGCTCCGCCAGCAGCGCCTGCACGGCGGCGCGATAGAGCTTGCGATCGGCCTGGGCGCGCGGGCCACGCACCGCCGGTCCCTTGGAGAGATTGAGGGTGCGGAACTGGATGCCGGCGCGGTCGATGGCGCGGCCCATGATGCCGTCGAGGGCATCGATCTCGCGCACCAGATGGCCCTTGCCCAGCCCGCCGATCGCGGGATTGCAGGACATTTCGCCGATCGTGTCGAGCCGATGCGTCAGCAGCAGCGTGCGGGCGCCCAGCCGCGCCGAGGCAGCCGCAGCTTCGCAGCCGGCATGGCCGCCGCCCACCACGATCACGTCATAGGGAAAGGCTCGCTGCATCGCGCGCCTTAAGTCGTGGAAGCGCAGCCTCAGGTCAAGAGCCACCCGGGTCGTTGACAGCCCAATGCCTGCCGTCGAGGGTGACGCGTGCCTCCCTTCCAGGTCCCCCTGACCGTCGGCGTGACCGGCCATCGCCAGATCGCCGGGGACAGCACGGCCGCCATCGAAACCGCCGTTGCTTCCATCTTCGAAGGCGTGCGCGCCAAGGCACCCCACGCACCGCTCGTCCTGCTGACCGGCCTGGCCGAAGGCGCCGACCGACTCGTTGCCCGCCTGGCCAGCGAGCGCTTCGGCGCCGAGCTCGTCGTCGTGCTGCCGCGCGCGGCCGAGAGCTACCACCGCGATTTCGCGACCGCCGAGAGCCGGGAAGAATTCGACCGCCTGCTCAAGTCGGCACGGCTCGTCGTCACCTGCCCCGAGGACCATCCCGATCCGACGGCCGGCTATCTGTGGGCCGGCAATTTTACGGCGCTTCATTCCCATCTGCTGATCGCCCTGTGGGACGGCGACGCGGCGCGCGGCGACGGCGGCACCGCCGAGATCGTCCAGGCCAAGCTCAAGGGACGCTACGCCGGCTGGGACGAGGGTGAGCCGCTGCGGTACGACGAAGGCGGCGCGGTCGCCCATGTGATCACGGCGCGCGCTGGCGAGACGCCGCCCGCCAATGTCGGCCAGACAAACTGGCTCTATCCCGATGCGGTTCTGATCGGCGCCCGGGGCGGCGAGCATCGCCATGCCGCGGTGCTGTCGGCCTTCAACATGCTCAATGGCCTGCTGACGCGCGACGGACGCGCGCGCGACGCCTGGAGCGCCGATCCGGCGGCGCCGACCGTCGATGCGTTGAAGACCGCGACCGACCACTTTGCCAACCAATTCCAGCGCCGGACCATCATCGCCGTGCGCCTCATGGTGCTTGCCACTTTTGTTGCGGCCCTCGCTTCGGCGCTTCAGAGCGCCCTCTCACCGATCGTCACTGCCGCCGCGCTGGCCACAGGCCTCGCCGTTTGGGTCACCTCGAGCCGAAGTCGCTGGCAGCGCCTGCACGCCGACCTCCGCGCGCTGGCCGAGGCCGGCCGCATCCAGGCGGCTTGGATCGCGAGCGGCCTCGCGCTCAGCGTCGCCGATCACTACCATCCCGCCCAGGCGACATCGGTCGCCTGGATCCGGCGCGCGATCCGCACGGCTTTCCTGCTCGACGACATCCAGCGACCGCGCACGGCACCGTCAGCGGAAGACCGCGAACGCCACGCCGCGGCCGGGCACGCCTGGATCGACGAACAGGTTGCGTACTTTCTCGGCAACCGCGGCGTCGTCCCGCGCTATCGCCGGCAAGCCCGACACTTCGCCATTCTGGGGCTTGTCTGTCTCGGCATCGGCCTCGTGATCGTGGCCGGCAACAAGCTGCTCGATGTCGCCGCTATCGAGCAGACCGTGCTCGACACCGCGCTGCTGCTGCAGATCGGCCGCATTGCGCTGGCGATCACCGCCAGCGTCCAGGCCTATCAGGCCTTCATGTCGTTCGGCGATCTCCAGCGCTCGTTTGCCGTCTCAGCGCATCTCTTCAGCCTGGCGCGGGACGAGGCGCGCGCGGCAGCGGCGGCCGGTGATCAACCCCGGCTGATCCGCCTGATCGTCCAGCTCGGCCGCGCGGCGCTGGTCGAGAATGTCAGCTGGGTGATCCTGCGCCGCCAGCGCCGCATGAAGCCGCCGGCCGTCTGAAGCATCTTGATCGGCGTTGGCCAATGAAGAATCATTCCGGCGCTCGCCCGCTTCAGGCTTCATCTGGAGAGTGCCGGCTTACAGAACGAGGCGAATGACCGGGGGAAGCCATGCGATCGGCGTTTCTGCTCCTTTTGTTCGGGTCGGCACAAGCCTTGGCCGCCGACCCGAACATCGTGTCGAAGTACGAGTCGTTTCACGGCTGCTGCGGGCCATTTCCGGCGTGGCTGACGCCGCATTCCGGTGTCGATTTTAGCGGCAAGTTCGGCGAGGACGTCATCGCACCCGCCGACGGCGAGGCGCAGGAGCATATCGGCGCCATTTATGCCAATTGTGGACGGACGATCGTGCTCTATCACCGCGCGTTCAATCGCTACACCGTGTATTGCCACTTTCAGGACGTGAAGGTGCGCCCCGGCGACACGGTGAAGCGTGGTGATGTCATCGGCACGCTGGGCGACACCGGCGTGGCCGCGGATTGCCGGCGCGGTACTGGCGCCTGCCCGATCGTGCACATGGAACTCAACACGGTGGGGCATGGCCATCCCCGAGCCAAGAAGGGCGTGACGTTCGACGTCCTCGAATACACCGTCGGCTGCTTCGAGCCAGGAAAAACCTATCCGGCCGACCGCCTGGCGCTGACCTTTCCCGTACGCTGCAAGAACTAGACGGCTCGCAGGACCACACCCGAAGACGGTGTGTATTTGTGCTCAGGCGATATCGAACACCACGGGGAAATGCTCGGCTTTCACGTGGCGATCGGCGATCTGCCGGCCGATCTCGATCAGGGCCTCGATGCCGCGCGGATCGTCCATCTTCTGGATCCGCACGACCTGCTCGCGCGTCATGGTGATGCCGAGGCGCTCGATCAACCAGTCGATCTCGAGCTGGCCGTCGTAGCGCACGTAGTGCAGCAGCGGCTGGTGCGTCAGCCGGTCCTCCGCCAGATCCCCGATCTCGCTGTCGATGATGCGCGGCGTCGGCGTGTCCGACGCCCATTGCAGCAGAAGCTGAACCAGCCGGCTGCCGTCGTCGATCATCGAGGTCAGCGCATTGACCGCCTGGAAGACCGAGGGCGTGTAGCGCAGGGCTTCGACACTGCGGCGCTGCCGGAAGAAGCCGGTGCCGACCGAGGCCAGCAGCAGGCGTTCATGGCCCAAGGGCCAGCCGATGTTGTAGCCCTTCAGGCTCGCCAGCATGAGAAGGTGCAACGACGGGTCGTTATGCGGGCTGACGCCGCCGTCGACGAAGGCGCCGAGTTCCTGGTCGGCCACCTTGATGAACTCGGGCCGGAAGAAGGTCGGCGCCGCCGTGCTGGCGAGGATTGCCGAGGAAAGCGGAATGTCGCCATTCGCCATGGCGCTGCCAGCGGTGTTGCCAGTGGTGTTGGGCGACGCGGCGAAGAAACGGCCGCGCGGATTGTTGTGCAGGATCCAGACGCTGCCGTTGTCGGCCCGCTTGGTGACGATCGCCAGGCCGGTCCTGATCTTGTCCGATCCCAGCGTGATGTCGCCGATGATTTCCTTGAGCACGGCCGCCAGCGGCCCGCGCGAAAACCGCGGGCCAAAGATGCCGAAGCTCCAGGGCGGCCGTCGGAACACCCGAGTCGACAGGCTGCGATAGAGCTCGAGCAGTTCCTTCGCCGACAGGCCCAGCGCCAGGCCCGAGGCGATGATCGATCCGGTCGAGGTGCCGCCAATCAGGTCGAAGTAGTCGCAAAGCCGGAACGAGTCGGGCGTGGACGAACGCTCGCGGAGAAGGGTCTCCATCCGTTCGAGGATGGCGAGCGTCAGAATGCCGCGAACGCCACCGCCATCGAGCGCAAGAATGCGCTTGGGTCCCGGCGAAAATAGTCGCTGCTCGACCGCAGACATCGTTCCCCCCAAGGTGCGGCTGCGGGAGGAAGGCTAGTCGGTCACCCAACTCGAAGCCAGAGAAGACAGCGACGTTGCCGGCCAAATGCGCCGCCGGTCGCGCTGGCCGCTATCGTGGCCTCGCGGGGTCGTCGCGGCCGATCCGATCGACGGCGCGCAGGGCCAACGCGTGGATCGTCAGCGCCGGCGCCTCGCCGCCACCCGTCGAGGGAAAGACGCTGGCATCGGTGATCCAGAGGTTGCGCCAGCGATGGCTGCGCAAGTCGCCCCGGACGACGGAGGTGGCGGGATCGGCGCCCATGCGGCAGGTGCCGAAGACCTGGGAGGCATGGAACTCGTCCCAGCTCGAATAGCTTTCGAAGATGTCACGCGCGCCGCAAGCGGCCAAGATCTCCCGCGACTTCGCCGCCATGAACCTGAGACGGGCAACGTCGTCGTCCGTCAGCCAGGGCGACAGACGGGCGAGCGGCACGCCAAAGCGGTCGCGTCTTTCGGGATCGAGTGCCACGTGGGCGCGATCGTTGGGCAGGTTCTCGCCGATCGCACCGACACTCAGCGCGTGGCCCCAAAGCTTCCGCATCGCCTGGGCGTGATCGCGGCCCCAGCCCGGCACCGCGCGCAACGCGAAGTCCTGCAGGCTTGTAAATCCCCCCTCGGCCGAGGCGTTGTAGAAGCGGCACCCGCCCACGACACCGGGAACGGCATCGGGCGCATTGAAGTCCCAGCAGACCGCATCGCTGGGCAGGCCCCGGCGGCCCTGCTGCGGTTCCGGATGCAGCGCGCCGACGAGGACCCAGATCGATTCCATGAAGTTGCGCCCGACCTCTCCGCTTTCGTTGCCCAGTTGGCCCGACGCCAGGAGAAGGCGCGGCGATTCGACCGCGCCCGCCGCCAAGACCAGCAAGGGCGTCGAGATTCGCTCGAGGCTGCCGTCCTGTCGCCCGACCAGCACAGCGGCGATCCGGTCGTCCTTGCCCTTCTCGACGCGCACGACTGGGGAGTCGGCACGCACGGTGCACCGGCCGGTCTCGAGGGCCGATGCGACGAACGTCACGTCGGCGCTTCCCTTGTCACCCCGGGGACAGCCCTTATTGCAGGCGCCGCAATAGTTGCAGTCCGCCCGACCACCGTATGGCAATGACAGCGCGGCGCGACTGTTGGCCTGCCACGAAAGGCCAAGCGCCGCCGTCCCCCTGCCCAGTGTCTTGGCCGCGTAGGAGAGCGGATGCGGCGGCAGTGGGAAGGGGCGGGAGCGCCAGCGTGCGCTCTGCTGCAGCGGGCCGGCGACGCCGACCAGCGCCTCGGCGCGTGCGTAGTAGGATTCCAGCTCGGCATAGTCGATGGGCCAGTCGGCGGCGACGCCGAAGCGCGTCTTCATCTTCATCGAGTCCGGATGGAGCCGATGCGATTCGCCGGTGAAGTGGAGCGTGCTGCCACCGATGCCGCGCACATGGTCGTAACCGCCCATGCTCCGCCGACCGTCGCTGGCGGCGCGGCCCCAGCCCTTGTTGAACGACGCGAGCAGCGGCTCGTCGCGCGCCAGCTCCTGGCCGGGTGCCAAGGCAACTTCCCCCTTGCTCCCGGGCTTCTCGGGAAAGCCTTCCCGCGCCCAGTTCGCTCCGGTCAAGGGATAGTCGACGAGGGGATCGAAGCGCGGCCCGGCGTCGAGCAGGAGCACCGACATTCCTCGCCGGCAAAGTCCCCAGGCCGCAGCGGCGCCGCCCGCGCCGGCGCCGACGACCACAGCATCCCAGCTTGGATCCGTCGTCACCGAGGCGGCGCCTCAAAATCGGGAAAGCCCTCAGGCTGTGGCGGTCCGGTGTAGGCGAAGCTGCGCTCGATCGCAGGCTCCGCATAGTAGACCGACAGCGCGCGATGTCTGAGGTCGATTACGAACCGACGGCCAGCCGGCTCGACCGACTCGAAGGCCGCCATCATCAACCCCTCCTGTCGCCGCTCATCCAGGCCGAGGAAGCCTGCCGCGCCTTCAGCCTGTGCGCGATTGTCGAGCCATTCGATACCCGCCCTTACCGTTGCGCGAAGCTGGCCGACCTCGCGCTTCGGCGGGACGGCGGCCAGATCGTCGAGGCGCCGGTCGATTCCCAGTGCCACGCCGCCCGGGAGCTCGCCCGCCGGCAACAGGTGGTCGACGACGGTGCGCATCACGCGCGCAGCATGCTCAGGGTCGCCCGTACTGGAGACGCGACGCCATACATAGGCTGCCGCGCCACCAACGAACGGCAGCGCAAACAAGGCAATCGCGATGCGGCGGCGTGTGATGAACATCTACAGGCACCGTCGCTGCGGCTCTGCGGCCGCACCCAGTGATCGCAGCCGTCTTTGCAGACGATGAAGCTGCTACTTCGGCGGAGGTGCTGACTTGGGCGGCGGGCCCGTACCGGCTTGCGCCGACCACACCATCGTCACGGCAGGCATCACAAACGCAAACAACGCCAGAACAAGGATAAATGGCCTCATTGCGATCGTCCTCCCGGGCCAGTGTCTGACGGCCCGACACAATCAGGGTGAGTTATGCGCCCCCGCTGGTCAAGAGCCCGGGGCAAAGTCCCGCCCGCCACGGATCGGCTTTCACCGCTCGACGACCAGGACCACACGCAACCCGACATTGGCGTAGCCGCGGTCTTCTGGAAATCTTGCCCGGACGGCGGCGCGGAGATTTTCAGGCGGGCTGAAAAAGGAGCCGCCGCGGCTGACTCGAAGTTTGCACTCGGCGGCGCCGGTTGTTCCGGAGGCATTGGTGCCGCCTTCGCAGCTTTCCACCCACTCGCCGACATTCCCCAAGATGTCGTGCAGGCCGAACGCATTCGGCTGGAACGATCCGACCGGTGCGGTGAAGGCAAAACCGTCGTCGCAGGGAGATATCTCGCCGAAGGTGTTGCCGTATTCGCGCCTGAGGCTTGTATCGCCGGTATTGGTGTACCGGCAGGCCTCTTCGATCTGGTCGCCCCAGAAACGCGACGTCTTGGTACCGGCGCGCGCCGCATATTCCCACTCGGCTTCCGTCGGCATGCGATAGTGATGCGTGCCGAAGAACGACATGCGCGAGATGAAGCTTCGCGCGTCCTTCCAACTTATGGTTTCGACGGGCAGCCGCCCGCGCTTGTCGTCCGGCAGGCCTTCGCCCTTATAACGGGACGGGCTGGACGCCTCGGGGATGATCTTTGCCCACTCCGCCTGCGTGACTTCGAACTTCCCGAGGCGAAACGGGTCGACGCAGACCTCGCGCGGCAGGTGATCGGTTTCGAGACGCCCCTTCTCCTCGGCAGGACTGCCCATCGTGAAGCAGCCGCCGGGGACATCGACGAATGCCATGCTCGCCTCGACTTCGCGCACGCCCATCCAGACGAAGCTCGCCCAGACCAGACCGGCAACCAGCGGCACGGCGGCCATGGCGCCGACCAGGCCGAGCGACAACCAAAGGCGCGCCTTCAGAACGGCCCGCCGCGACTCCCTGATGAAGTTTCTGATCTGCGCCGGCAACTCGTCGCCCCACCGGCGCACCAACGCCTGGGCCTCGATCAATGGCAGGCCGGCCGCGAGCAGCAGGCTGCGGCGATCCTTGGGCTTGGCGGTCCGAAACCGCTCGGCGGCAAGCTCCAGCCGGTCGCGCAGTTCGAGGTCCCGGGCGTCGGCTTCGATCTGGATGCGCGCTCGCTCCCAGTGGTTCAACAAGGCCTCGTGAGCCACGCGCACCTGGTTATGATCCACCACCACCAGACGCGCACGTGGCCCCGCGAAGGCCTCGATGAGGCGCTCTTCGGAGCTGCCGGTGGGAAATTCGCTCCGCAACGCCGCCCGCGCGGTCGCTCGCCCCGCGTTCAACCCGGTGACAAGTGACCGAAGAACGCGCCTGAACGCGGCCTGAACCTCCGGCGCCTGGGCGGCGAGAACCTCCTCGGCGCGCCGCCCGATCGCCCCCTCCAGCCCGCGGAGATCCTCATAGGCGGCATAGGTGAGCTGTCCCGTCGGGCTGCGTCGATGCCACAGCTGGTCCAGCAGATACTCGAGCAACGGCAGCGCGGCGGGATCGCGCGAGGCGGCTTTGTGGATCTCGTCGTCGAGGCCTCGCCCCGTCTGCGGGTCGACTTCGAATGCCAGCCCCGCCTCCTTTGCGGGTTGTCGAATGATCTCGCCGATCTCGGGCCCCTCCGGCGGCAACAGGACATAGGTGCTGTCGCTTGCCAGGCGAGCCAGCGTGGACACGCTGCCCAACCGATCGAAGAAATCCGATCGCATGGTGGCGATCACCCAGACGAGATTGCTCGACGCCAGCGTCTCCAGAACCGCGGCATAGCGGTCGCGCATCTCCGGCGAGATGGCGTCGGATGTGAACAGCTCCTCCAGTTGATCGACGATCAGAAGCAGCCGAGCCTCGCCGCGCTCGGTCACTCCGGCCGCCGCGGACGCCGCCGCGAGTCCCTGGCGGATGGGTTGCGACGCTTCGGTGGCGGACAGGGCCAGCAGCCGGCCGAGGCCTTCGGCCATGTAGGAGAGCGGCGCCTGCGCCAATTCCGGCAACGCACGCGCCGACAGGATCGCCGACGCCAGACCGGTCAGGGCATCAACATCGGACGTGCCGACGAAGGCGGCGGGACGCGTGACCGCCCAGCGGACGAGCGCGACGTTTCCCACCATGCCGGCTTCGCTGAGTTCGGGCAGCAGCCCCGCCTTGGCCAGGCTCGACTTTCCCGATCCGCTCGCCCCGGTCAGGAGAACGAACGCCGTTCCCTGCTCCACGCGCTTGCGCAGCAGCTCGCGGACCTCGTTGCGGGCCTGGGTGCGGCCGAAGAAGACCTGCTCATGCTCGCGCTCGAAGGATTCGAGCCCGCGATAGGGTGATCCCTCGTGCCACCGGATCGTCGGCGCGGCGGCGTCGCTGGCGCCGGGAAGCCGTTTGCGCAGAAGCGACGCCAAGTGTTCATAGACCTGCTGCTGGAACTCCGCAGTGTCGGCGAAGGTCCACGACGCCGCGGTAAACGCCTTGCCGGCTGCATCCCTCGTCCAGCGCCGCATGAACTCTTCGACAAGCTCGGTCTGGCGTTGCCGTTCCTCGACGGCCGCCCGGTCACCGAACTCGCCTTTGGCCGGCTCGGTCTTTCGATACAGCAGAAGATCCGGCAGACGGCGCTCGCGGGCACTCGCCAGTGCATCCTCGAACTCCCACTCGGTGCCGGTGACGGCTTTGCCCGATATCGGGCCGGGGAATTTCTTCTCGTCGAGAAAAACGCCAAGTCGCGACCACAGGATGACCATGACGATGTCGGTGTCGCGCGGCGGGACGATGAGCTCTTGAAACGACTGCGAGGCGACGAGCGGCTCGCGCTCCCACAGATAGGGCTCGATGCGGAAGTGATAGGCGAACTCGCGATCGAGACGTCGAATGACGCGCTCGGCGATGATGCGCTCGGGCCGCACATCCATCGGCGAAGAAATGAAGACCCGAATCAGTTGCCGTTCCTGCACCCGCGTCCCTGCCCCTGCTCCGGCCATCACGTGACCACACTAGCCCCCTCCGGGCAACGCGCGGCGATGATTCAGTTCGTGTGCAAAGCGCCGATCCGAGAGAACCGGTCGAACCTAAAGAGCCGACCCGGCGGGATTCTCAAGCCGGCGCCAAATGGCTGGTGTCGTTGATGCAGCCGATCCGCACGTCGCCCGTCGCGAAAACCTCGATCTCGTTCAGCGCGCAGGGATCCTGGGCCAGGCGCCAATAGGCCGAAAGGGGCTGGTCGAGGAGTTGCAGAAGGAGGGCCCGGTTGACGCTGTCGTGTCCGACCAGAACCACGGTGTCGGTCGGATGCCGCGCCAGCATCATCCTGAGCGCATCGGCCGTGCGCGCCACCACGTCCTGCAGCGACTCGCCGCCGGGGAAGCGCACGAGATGCGGCGCCGAGCGCCACAGATGATAAGCCTCCGGCGTCTCGGCCTCGACCTCCTCGTGGGTGCGCATCTGCCAGGCGCCGTAGTCGATGTCGCCCAGCCCCTCGTGCACCGACGCGGCGATCCCGCAGGCCGTAGCGATCTTGCCGCCGGTCACCACGCAGCGCTGCAGCGGGCTCGTATAGACGGCCACCGGCTTCCAGTGCCGGGCGACGCGGTGGGCGAGCGCCTCGGCCTGGGCGAGCCCGTGCTCGGTGAGGGCAAGTTCGGCGCGGCCGCGAAAGCGTGCCGGACGGATGCCGTCGACATGGCCGTGGCGGGTCAGGAGGATCTTGGTCATGGGGCCAGTCTAGCAGGGCCAGTCCAACAACTGTTGCCCGTCTGCCACATGCAGGAACGTCCTGCCTTCGCGCCGGCAACTTGCCCCCGATCCTGCCGTTCATCCCGGGCACGTCGCACATCAGCCCGTCAACTTTCAGGGAAATCCCATGAAAAAGGCACTTATGGCCGCCGCCGCGGTCCTCATGCTCCCCGCAATGGCTCAGGCCCAATCCATGTGGACCCCAGGCCCGTCCAATCCGGGCTTCTATATCGGCGCCGAGGGCGGCGGTAACTGGCTGCTCAACAGCAACAACTACAACATGGACATCGGCTACGCCGTCGGCGGCGTCATGGGTTACGACTTCGTCGGTCCCCGCCTCGAACTCGAAACCGTGTTCCGCAGCAACAACGGCCGCGGCACCGCCAACTTCGGCAACGTCTTCAGCAACGTGAACGGCCGCATCGAGCAGCTGAGCGTGATGGCCAACCTGCTCTACGACTTCGTCCCGGGGGCCACCATCACACCTTATGTCGGCGTCGGCGCCGGCATCGCCTTCGCCGATGCGACCATCAACGGCTGCTCGCTTTGCAGCACGCAGTTCGCCTATCAGGCCATCGTCGGCCTCGGCTGGAACGTCGACCGGAACTTCCGCATCAATCTGGACGGCCGCTATTACGGCACGACCAGCCCGGGCGCCTACCAGAACAACAACATCACCGCGATGCTGGGCATGACCTTCAAGTTCGGCCAGCCGGAAGCAGCCGTCGCACCGCCGCCGGCCCCCGCCGCGGTGGCGCCGCCGTCGTTCATGGTGTTCTTCGACTGGGACCGCTCGAACCTCTCGGCCCAGGCGCTGAACACGATCAAGCAGGCGGCGGATGCCTACAAGACCAAGGGCAACGCGCGCATCACGGCGACCGGCCATACCGACACGTCGGGCCCGGAAGCCTACAACATGGCGCTGTCGCTGCGCCGCGCCAACACGGTCAAGGATGCGCTCGTGCAGAACGGCGTGCCGGCGACCGCTATCGCGGTGGTCGGCCGCGGCGAATCGGGCCTGCTGGTCCAGACCGGCGACGGCGTCCGCGAGCCGCAGAACCGGCGCGTCGAGATCGTCATTCAGTAAAGTTCGGCTGAGCCAAAGAAGCGGGCGGCGTGATCACGCCGCCCGCTTTCATTTTCGGTATTACTAACCAGTGAATAATATAGGCTACAATTAGTAGCGCCGGGTTGACGTTTCGGCTACACTGTCCGGCATGAAACGCGACGGGCGGCGCCTCGATCACCAGACGCTGGAAGCGCTGCGGCTAATGGCGATGGAGCGGCTGGCCGAGGGCGAGGCGGCGAGCGCGGTGATGGCGTCGTTCGGGTTTTGCCGCACCACGATCTACAAATGGCAACGCAAGGCCCGGGGTCGCAAGGGACTGGAGGCGCTGCGGTCGCGTATCGGCAGTGGGCG
>JAUXWB010000107.1 GCA_030684475.1 Reyranella sp.
GTACGCGTCCGGCGGAGGCCGCGGAATCGGCAGTTGATGGCGTAAGCCGGATCTGACCGTGGGTTTAGGCGGCTGCTCGTTGCGGCTGCTGTTGCGGCAGTTTGCAGTTCCAGGGCAGCAAGTCGGTGATGCGCCTGGCCGGGTGATCCTGGAGGCGCGCCAGCACATCGGTCAGCCAAGCCTGCGGATCGACGGCGCTGAGTTTTGCCGTCTCGATCAGCGTGTAGATGGCGGCGGCGCGCCGGCCACCTGCATCGGAACCGGCGAAGGTCCAGTTGTTGCGCCCGACGGCGATGCAGCGCAGCGCCCGCTCGGCGGCGTTGTTGGTCATGCACAGGCGGCCGTCGTCGAGGAAGCGGACCAGTGCATCCCAGGCGTTGAGACTGTAGGCGATCGCCTTGGCGACCTTGCCATGCGGCGACAGCCTGGCGCGCTGCTCGCGCAGCCAGACGCCGAGCGCCTCGACCCGCGGCCGGCTGCGTTCGTGACGGACCTTGCGCCGCTCCTCGGGCGGCAGCCCATTGATGTCGCGCTCGATTGCGAACAGCGTATCGATGCGGGCGACCGCCTCGATGGCGATCGGCGCCTTGTTGAGCCGCGCCAGGTCGAAGAACTTGCGCCGCGCATGGGACCAGCACGCCGCCTCGACGATCGGCTCGGGCCGGCGGCCGGCCGCATACAGCCGGTCGTAGCCGGCATAGGCGTCGGCCTGCATCAACCCGGCCCATGACGCCACATGCGCCTCGGGATGCTCGCCGCGCCGGTCGGGCGAGTAGAAGTAGGCTGCCGCCGGCGGATCGGCGCCGGAGAACGGCCGGTCATCGCGCACGTACGTCCACAATCGTCCGGTGCGCGTCCGCCCGACGTCGAGCACCGGCACGGTGGTGTCGTCGGCATGCAGCCGCTCGGCGGCGAACACATGGGCGCGCACGGCCTCGACCAGCGGCATCAGCGTTGCCGCCGACGCACCGACCCAGTCGGCCAGGGTCGAGACGTCGAGCTCGATGCCCTCGCGGGCATAGGTCGCGCTCTGACGCGTCAGCGGCAGATGCAGGCCGTACTTGGCGAACAGCACATGCGCCAGCAGGCCCGGACCGGCGCGTCCCCGGGCGATCGGATGTGAGGGCGCCGGCAGCTGGGTGATCTTCTCGCAGCTCCGGCACGAGTGCTTCTCGCGCACGTGCTGGATCACCTTCCACTGCCGCGGCACCAGCTCCAGCGTCTCGGTCACGTCCTCGCCCAACTTGTGCAGCACACCGCCGCAGCACGGGCACGCCGTCGGCACCGGATAGACCACGCGCTCGCGCGGCAGATGCTCGGGCAGCGGCCGGCGCGCCGGCTTGCGTCGCGTGAAGGCCTGCACCACCTGGGTCGGTGGCTCAGGGATCTGCGTCGCCACCTCGGCCTGATCCTCCTTGAGCTCGAACAGCTGCAGCTCAAGCTGGTCGAGCAGCGCGCGGCGCTCCGACGATTGGCCGAACCGTTCGTGCCGCAGCCGGGCGATCTGGTGCTCGAGCTTCTCGATCAGCAGCGCCTGGTCGCGTGCATTCGTCTCCGCCGCCATCGCCCGCGCTTCCGCCGAAGCCAACGCTTCACGCTGCGTTAGGAACATTGCCTTCAGCGTCTCGACGTCATCGGGCAGGGGCTCGGCGGCGGGCGTGGTCACATCGCTATTAGCAACATCCTCGCAAGCCGATGCAACGACGACGCGACCGCCGAGTCGCCTTGTCGCATCTCGCCGTGGCTTCATCCCGCCACCTGCGGCCGATCGGTCCGCTGCGGCAGCCGCCAGTCGATGCCCTCCAGCAGGTAGCCGAGCTGCGCTGCCGTGATCGTCACCGCCTCGCCTTCCGTGCGCGGCCACACGAAGCGCCCGCGCTCGAGCCGCTTGGCCAACAGGCACATCCCCTGGCCGTCGTGCCAAAGGATCTTCAACAGCCCGCCGCGCTTGCCGCGGAACACGAACAGGTGGCCACAGTGCGGATTGCGCTTGAGCGTCTCCTGCACCAGTAGCGCCAGGCCATCGAAGCCGCGGCGCATATCCGTCACGCCGCTCGCCAGCCATACCCGCGTCTCAGACGGCAGACCGATCATCGGCCCAACGCCCGCAACACGCGACCGAGCGCTGCTTCATCGACCGCCGCATCGACCCGAACCCGCACATCGCCGGCGAGCTCGATCTCGATCGACCCTGCCGTCTGCGACCTCGGCCGCACCGGCGACGTCACGGCAACCGGCAGGAACTTCAATCCCTGTCCGCCCTCCAACGCTCGCTTCGCCTGTCGCCGCCAATGATGAAGCAGGTTCGGGTGCACGTCGTGCCGCTGCGCCACCGCCGTCACCACCGCGCCCGGCAGCAGGCTCTCCTCGACGATCCGCACCTTCTCCGACGACGTCCAACGCCGACGCCGTTCAGGGCCTGAAAGAACCGTAACTGTCGCCATATGTGCCCGCTAACTCGCCAATCAACGGGCGCATAGTTCTC
>JAUXWB010000109.1 GCA_030684475.1 Reyranella sp.
CATCATCCAGTTCTCGGGCTGGTTTCACGTGGCGGCACTCGTGGGCATGGCCGCCCTTTCGCTCTCCGAAGTGGTGACGTGGTGGGCAATCATCGGCCCGCACATGCTGCTGAGCTTCGGCACCGGCATGATCGTGGCCAATGCCAATGCGGGCGCGGTCGGCATGTATCCGCGACTTGCCGGCACGGCCTCGTCGCTGGCCGGCCTTGCCCAGATGGGCATGGGCGCGATGGGCACCGTGACGGTGGCGATCCTTACCATCATCGGCAGCCGCTATGTCGCCATGCCGCTGGTAATCGGCCTTGCGCCGTTTGCCATCGCGACGGTCTTGAGCGCGCGCCTGTTGCGCGGGGGGCCGCGCGCCCCGAAACTGGAGTCGTAAGAGAGGGAGAAGACGATGACGAACATGCTGAAGGACAAGGTCGTGCTGGTGACCGGCGCGGGCGGTGGCATCGGCCGCGAGATGGCGCTGCTGGCGGCCCGCGAAGGCGCCAAGGTGGTGGTCAACGACCTGGGTGGCGCGGTCGACGGCGAAGGCGGCGGCAGCACGACGCCGGCGCAGAAGGTCTGCGACGAGATTGCGGCGGCCGGCGGCAAGGCCGTTCCCAACGGCGACAGCGTCACAGATCCGGCCGGTGCGGAACGCATGGTCAAGGCCGCGGTCGAGAACTTCGGCAAGATCGACGGCGTCATCAACAACGCCGGCATCCTGCGCGACCGCATCTTCCATCGCATGAGCCACATGGACTGGAAGATGGTGATCGACGTCCATCTCAACGGCGCCTTCAACGTGAGCCGTGCCGCGGCCAACTACTTCAAGGAGCAGAAGTCGGGTGCTTTCGTGCATTTCACCTCGACCTCGGGTCTCGTCGGCAATTTCGGCCAGGCGAACTACTCGGCCGCCAAGATGGGCATCATCGGCCTGTCGCGCTCGATTGCCCTCGACATGGCGGCGTTCAACGTCCGCTCCAACTGCATCTCGCCCTTCGCCTGGACGCGCATGATCGGCACCATCCCCGCCGACACGCCGGCCCAGGTGGCGCGTCTCGAGCGCTCCAAGAAGATGACTCCGGCCAAGATCGCACCGATGGCGGTGTTCCTGCTGTCGGATGCCGCCAACACGGCCGGCGTCACTTCGCAGATCTTCGGCGTACGCATGAACGAGATCATGCTGTTCAACGCCAACCGGCCGGTCCGATCCGTGCATATGTCCGACGGCTGGACCCTGGAGGCGATCGACGAGATCGCGGTGCCGGCGATGAAGCCCTACTTCACCGACCTCAAGCGTTCGCCGGAATACTTCACCTGGGATCCGATCTGATGGCCGTCGACAAGATGAAGAATGAACCGAAGATCGATGCCGACGAGGTCCTCGGCGGCATCGTCGAGTGGGTCAGCATCGAAAGCCCGAGTCACGACGCCAAGGCGGTCAACGTCGTGGTCGACAAGGTCGAGGGCCAGTTCCGCGACCTCGGCCTCAAGCTCGACCGCGTGCCGGGTGTCGACGGTTTCGGCGACATCCTCGAATGCAAGACGCCCCCGGAGTGGAACCCGGGCGAGGGCAGGGGCATCCTGGTGCTGGCCCACCTCGATACCGTTCATCCCATTGGCATGATCGAGAGGGACCTCAAGATCCGCCGCGAGGGCGACAGCATCTTCGGTCCCGGCATCTACGACATGAAGGCGGGCGGCTACATCGCCTACTACGCGCTGCGCCATCTGATCCGGCAGGGCAAGAAGCCCAAGCTGCCGGTCACGTTCCTTTTCATCCCCGAGGAGGAGGTCGGCAGCCCGACCTCGCGCGCCCGCATCGAGGCGGCGGCCAGGGGCCATAAATATTGCCTGGTCATGGAGCCCGGCCGGGACGGCGACAAGGTCGTTACCTCGCGCAAGGGCGTCGGCCGTTTCACGCTGGCGGTGAAGGGCCGCGCCGCGCACTCGGGCGTGCGCCACGAGGATGGCCGCAGCGCCATTCTCGAGATGGCGAAGCAGATCGTGCGCATCGAGGAGAAAACCGACTATGCCCGCGGCATCACCTGCAACGTGGGCCTGATCCGTGGCGGCACCGGCGTGAACGTGACGCCGGCGGAGTGCGTGATCGACGTCGATCTGCGTGTGCCCAGCCAGCAGCTCGCCGAGGAGATGACTCACTGGTTCCTCGGCCTCGAAGCGATCGGCAAGGATGTCGAACTCACGGTCGACGGCGGCATGAACCGGCCGCCGTACCAGAAGGATGCCGGCATAGCCGACCTGTTCGGCAAGGCGCAGGTGATCTATCGCGAGATCGGCAAGGAACTGAACGATGTACCGCTCACCGGCGGAGGCAGCGACGGTAACTTCACTGCCGCCCTCGGCATCCCGACGCTCGACGGCCTCGGGGCCGACGGCAAGGGCGCGCACGCCGCCAACGAGCAGATCTACTACTCGTCGCTGGTGCCGCGCACCTATCTCTGCACGCGACTTCTGGAGACACTGGAGTAGCTAATAGGCCGCCGTGAACCGCTTGCGGATGTGTTTGGGCTTCTCGATCTCGTCGAGGATGGCGATGGCGAAATCCTCGCGGCTGATGCGGCTCTCGCCCTTGGAGTCGACGAGAAACTGATCGAGGCCGAGGCGGAACTTGCCGGTGCGTTGGCCGGCCGGGATCGCCGCCGCGGGCGAGATCGCCGTCCAGTCGAGGTCCTTGATGGCGCGGATGGCGTCCAGCGCCAGCATCGCGGGTTTCGCCGTCGGCGGCTGTACGCCCTTTTCCATCATGTGGTCGAAATGGGTGCGCCCGTCCTTGCGGATCAGGCTGCCGGCGCCGACCACGAACAGCGCGCGCTTTACGCCCGACTTGCGGATGGTATCGATGATGCGGCTGACGTCGTTCTCGTTCCATTTGACGGAGACCACGACGGCGTCGTGGCCCTTGAGAACCTGGGCCAGAACGACGGGGTCGGTCGTGCTCGCAGCCTTGATCATCATACCGGGGCGGGCCGTCAGCTTGCGTGGGTCGCGCGTGATGGCGGTGACCGTGTGCGAGCGGGCAAGCGCCTCGGTGAGCACGCGGCTGCCGATATTCCCGGTGGCGCCGATCAGGGCGATGTTGCTCATTCCGTGGTTCCTTTCATCAGGTCGCGTAGCGCCGTGACCGTGGCCGCCGGCGCCTCCTGCGGCACATTGTGGCCGACACGCGGGATCAGGCGTCTTTCATAGACGCCCGTGAAGAATTTTGCATTGCCGTCGATCTGTGACGCCGGTCCGACGCCATCATTGCCACCATGCAGGTTGATCGTCGGCACGGCGATCCTGGGTTGCGCGGCGAGCCGCTCCTCGACACCGGCGAGTGCCGGGTCACCCGGGGCATAGCCGTAGCGATGGCGGTAGGACTGGATGACGACCTCGACGAAATCGGGGTTGTCGAAGGAGACGGCGGACTTCTCGAAGGTCGCCTCGTCGAAGGCCCATTCGGGCGACCAGAGTCGCCACAGCAGCCGGCAGATGTCGCGGCGGTTCTTGGCGAGGCCTGCCCGACCACGTTCGGTATGGAAGTAATACTGATACCAGAAGCGGTGCTCCTGCTCGGCGGGTAAGGGGTCGGCCGACCGGGCGATGTTCTGGATGTTATAGCCGGTGCAGCTCACGAGGCAGCGCACCCGCTCGGGCCACAAGGCCGAGACGACGCAGGCGGCCCGGCCACCCCAGTCGTATCCGGCGAGCGCCGCCCGCCCGAGGCCGAGTGCATTCATGAACTGCAGGAGGTCGTGGCCGAGTGCCGCCTGTTCCCCGGAGCGAGGGGGGGAGGGCGAGAGGAAGCGGGTCGGCCCATAGCCGCGCAGGTAGGGCACCAGGACACGGCAGCCGGCGGCCGCGAGGGCCGGCGCAACTTCGTCGAAACAACGGACGTCGTAGGGGAATCCATGCAGCAGCACCACCACGGGCCCCCCGGAGGGGCCGTGTTCTTCGTAGGCGACGTCGAGGACGTCGGTGCGGATGGTCCGGCTCTGCATGTGATTCGGAAGATAGCGGCTTGCCGCTCGCGTTGACAGTGCGCAGACGCCTCAGCTTCGCAGGGAGGACGGCATGCACGCGGCCACCATAAAAGTCAGCGACTACCTGACACTCGAGCAGATCCGGCAGTTGCGCGGCAGGTCGGACCTCGTTGGACGGCCTACCAGCGACGGGGGGACCGGATCCGCCGCGCCCTGAGGCCGGCTAATGCTGGTGTCGTCGACCGGCTGGGCAATCTCTGGCACCGGGAGAAGGATTCCCTGATGGTGAATCTCGCTTTAATCGGGGGCTCGCCGCGGCCGGGTGCTGGTGGCTCGATTCGGTCCTCTGGTTGCTGCCGCTCGCGACCTGGTATCAACTCGCGAGCCGGATCCGGAACATTGCAGAGCATGCCGTCGTTCCCGACAACGATGATCCCTTGCGCAACACCCGCACGACCTACGCCGGCCCTGTGGTCCGGCTCCTCTTGGCGCCCTATTGGGTCAACTTCTACCTTGAACACCATTTGTTCATGTTCGTGCCGTGCTGGCGCCTGCCGGCTGCTCATCGCGCCCTGCCGATACGCCGCACGGTGCTGGTGGGCGCGGCACGACGCAGCACATATGAAACCATAGTTGTTATGGCGACTGCCCCCTAAACAGCGCTAGTATTCATCCTGTTATGGCTTCGCAAAGGGGGAGACCAATATGATCAAGAGGCTTTTGGCCGTCGTCGCGGTCGCGTTCCTTCTGGGCGCCTGCGACGAGCCCGCGCCGCCGGCAGCAGCGCCGCCGCCACCGCCGCCGGTGAAGAACTTCCTGGTGTTCTTCGATTTCGACAAGTCGACGCTGACGCCACGCGCCATGGACATCGTCAAGGAGGCTGCCGCGGTTGCCAAATCGGGACAGAACGCGCGCCTGACCTGCACCGGCCACACCGACACGGCGGGACCGGCGAACTACAACATGGCGCTGTCGCTACGTCGCGCCAACACGGTCAAGGCGGCGCTCGTGAGACAGGGCGTGCCCGCGGACACGATCACGGTCGTCGGCCGGGGCGAGACCGCACTTCTGGTCGCGACCAAGGACGGTGTGCGTGAGCCGCAAAACCGGCGCGTCGAGATCGTGATCCAGTAGACTTTGCAAACCCCAACCAAAAGAAAAGGCGGCCCTTTGGGGCCGCCTTTTTTGCTGTCCGGCCGCTATTGGGCCGGGCAGGCGAAAATGTTCATTTCCGGGCCGAGATCGTACGGCGGCGGGACCTGGTTGAGCGACGACACCTTGGGATCGAGTGCCCAGTCCAAGGCCCGCTTGTTGCGCGAGCAGAATTCCCGGTCGACCGGCGCGCGCTGGGCCGTGCGGTTGGCGACCTCGGTGACGAAGACATCGACGTTCAATCGCTTGCGCCTCGCGACCTCCGACAGTGCGCGCGAGTTGCTGACGAGCTCCGACTGGTACTTGCTGATGAAGCTGGTATAGGATCCCTCGAAGGCCCGGCTGCCCCCGGGATTCTGGCATTGCAGGGTGGCCACCACGAGTTCCTGCTGCACCATGCGTGCGCGAACGACCGCGAGGTCGGCGGCATTGTAGCAATACGCCCGGATGTTGCCCGCCGGCGGGCTGGGTGGAACGGGTGCCTGATAGTCGGCCGCCGCTGCCTTGGCCACAGGCGCCGCGGTCCTGGCCTGTCCGAGCGTACAACCGCCCAGCGCCAAGACTCCTGCCATCAGAATGGTCGCCTGCGAAAGCATCTTGATCATCCGTACACTCCCAACGCGTTGGCCGGAAACCGCCAGCGGGTACAACAGTTAGACGCGTGTTTCAAACTTAATTACCGCGTAGGTGCTTCCCGGGTACCCACGAATGCGTGAAAACCTCGATATTTCAGTGCACGGCCTTGGCCAACGCCCGGTCGAAGATATCGAGGGCAAGGTCGATCTGTTCGTCCGTGATCGTCATGGGTGGCGCAATGCGGAAGATGCCGTATCCGCCACGGACGACGCTGGTCATCATGCCGAGTTCCAGGCACCGCCGGGCAACGCGCTGGGCGAGTTCGGGGTCGGGCGTCCGGGCGCGGCGGTCCTTCACCAGGTCGAGGCCGAGCAGAAGGCCACGGCCGCGCACGTCGCCGATGCAGTCGTAACGCTGCTGCAAGGCGAGCAGCCCGGCCTTCAACCGCTCGCCGAGACGGGCAGCATGTTCTGTCAGGCGGTCGCGGAGGATGATTTCGATGACCTTGAGGCCGACTGCGGCCGGGAGCGGATCGGAGGCATGGGTGGTGTAGAAGAGGAACCCACGCTCGGCCGCGACATCCTCGATCTCGGGAGTCGTGAGCATGGCGGCAAGCGGCAGGCCGGCACCCAGCGTCTTGGAAAGGGTGAGGTATTGCGGCACGACGCCATCGCGCTCGCAGGCGAACAGGCGGCCGGTGCGGCCGAGCCCCGTCTGGGCTTCGTCGAAGATGAGCTGCATGTCGCGCTCGCGGCATTTTTCCGCCAGCGCCGTCATGTAGCCCTCAGGCGGCTCGAGCACGCCGCCTGAGCTGAGGATCGGTTCGACGATGCAGGCGGCCGGCGCGCCGCTCGACTGACGGTCGATGAGTTCGAACCCGAAGTCGAGTTCCGACTGCCAATCGTAGATGCCCCGCGCGTCGATGAAGCGCGAACGATAGGTGTCGGGCGCGGGCAGCACCAGTGCACCGGGCAGCGGCGGGCCGTAGCCCTTGCGGCTCGAGGAGTATGTCGCCGACGCGGCACCTCCGGTGACGCCATGCCAGGAACGGCTCATGGCGACGATCTCGTGCCGGCCGGTCACCAGCTTGGCCATGCGAAGGGCGGCCTCGTTGGACTCGCCGCCGGTTGAGACCAGCAGCACGCGATCGAGGTGGCCCGGCGAGATCTCGGCGAGCAGCGCCGCCAGATCGACGACCGGGCGGGACAGGATGGTGGAGTAGAGATGGTCGAGTTCGCCGATATAGTGACGTGCCACCGCGACGATCTCGGGATGGCTGTGGCCCAGGATGGCGCTCATCTGGCCCGAGGTGAAGTCGAGGATCTTCCTGCCGTCGGCATCGGTGAAGTAGTTGCCCGCTGCACTCTCGGCGATCAGTGGCGAGAAGTCGCCGCCATAGCGCACGAGGTGGGCCCGGGCCCTTTGCCAGAACTGCGGATCGTCATTGGCACTCATTGTGCCTCCAGTGCCGCGCGGAGCAACGGCAGGCGATCGTTGCCGAAAAACATCGAGTCGCCCACAAATAGCGTCGGGCTGCCGAACCCGCCGCGTGCGATCAGTTCGTCGGTGCTGGCGCGCAGCCGCGCCTTGCACGAGTCGGTCTCGATGCCGGCGAAGAAGCGCTGGCGATCGATGCCGGCGCTGGCGGCGATCTCGGCCAGCACGTCCTCACGCGCAAGGTCTAGGTCGTCGCCCCAGTAAGCCTCGAAGGCGGCAGTGGCGTAGGGCACCAACCCGCCCTCGTCGATTGCCACGAAGGCGCCGCGCATGCATTTGACGCTGTTCACCGGAAAGACCTTCGGCGGGAAGACGATGCCGAGGTCGTAGAGCCTCGCCCAGTCGGCGAGGTCCTTCAGCATGTAGGATTGCTTGCGCGGATTGGGCTTGGCACGGCTGTCGTAGACCGTCTGGTTGACGGCATTGAACACCCCTCCGACCAGGATGGGCTTCCACGCAATTTCTGCACCGAGCTCGAGGGCGAGCGGCTGTACGGCGTGAAAAGCGAGATAGGTCCAGGGGCTGGAGCAATCGAAGTAGAAGTCGAGCTGGCGCGCCATTTCGTCCCTCCGCTGTCGGTTCGCCTTGTCGATGCCACAAGCGACGCATATCTTGCAAATCCATGATGGTATCGGCGTTGCAGCCTAAGAAGATTGGTCCCAAGAAAGTAGCAATCGTCGTGCACCAGGAGCACTCCAGGCCCGGCCGGGTCGGGGTCCTCCTCGAGAAGCGCGGATACGAGCTTCACCGCCTTTGCCCGAATCTCGGCTGCGATCTGCCCGAAGACATGTCCGAATACGCCGGCGTGGTGATTTTCGGCGGACCCATGTCGGCGAACGATTGCGGCACCCTGGCCGGCATCAAGTGCGAGCTGGAATGGATTCCCAAGGTGGTCGAGGCCGGCGTTCCGTTCCTCGGTCTTTGCCTCGGCGCCCAGCTCCTGACGCGCGCCGTCGGCGGCCGAGTGGCGCCCCATCCGGAGGGGTTGGTCGAGATCGGCTATGTCGACGTCGAGCCGACCGAGGCTGGCCGCGACTGGATCAGGTCGCCGATGAAGGTTTACCAGTGGCATCGCGAGGGCATGCAGGTGCCGGCATGCTGCGAGCTGCTGGCCACCAACGATCGCTACCCCGTGCAGGCCTTCCGCTACGGTGGCAATGCGTTCGGGTTCCAGTTTCATCCCGAGGTCACGTTGGAGATGAAGGAAGTCTGGACGCTCAAGGCTGCCGAGCGCCTCAAGATGCCGGGTGCCCAGCAGCGCGGCGTGCATCTGGCCATGCACCCGCTCTACGATCCGCCGCTCGATCGCTGGATCGAAGGCTTCCTTGATCGCTGGCTGGCGACGGACGCTAGATCCACGAACTGATTTGCTCGAGCGACTTTCGCAGGCCGCCATGCACGGGAACCCGGCAACCGGTCCGGGGATAGCCGACAACCAGCAGGATCATCGGTTTTTCCCATGCCGGCCGGGCGCAGATCTCGTTGAGGAAACCCATCGGACTCGGCGTGTGGGTGAGCGTCGCGAGTCCGGCGTCGTGTAGGGCGGCGATCAGAAAGCCCGTGGCGATGCCGACTGACTCGGGCACGTAGTAGTGCTTCACCTTGCGCCCATCGGGACGCGTTCCTGATTTTTGGCCGAAGATCGCGATCAGCAGTGGTGCGTCTTCGAGGAATGGTTTGTCGGCATCGGTGCCGAGCGGCGCCAGCGCCTCGAGCCACTCCGCCGGAGCACGTCCATTATAGAAGGCGCGTTCCTCGGCTTCGGCTGCAACGCGAATGCGCTTCTTGGCCGCTGGATCTTCGATGACGGCGAAGTGCCAAGGCTGCAGATTGGCACCCGAGGGCGCCGTTCCCGCGGCGAGGAGACAGGCCTCTATGACCTCGCGAGCCACAGGCCGGCGGTCGAAGTCGCGCACCGTGCGCCGACGTCGGAGGTCGGCGTGAAAAGCGCGGGCGCGCTCCGCCATTTCGTCCGGGGCGTAGCGTCGATAGTCGGGAAGGGGCTCCCAGACGGGTTCGACCACGATGAATCCTCCTCTGTCCAGCGATGAACTCTAGCGGCAGCGATGGCCCGGCGCATCGCCTTGAGCTAGGCTTGCATAAAGCTTTGGAGGAGTGGTCATGTCGGGTGCTCTGATTTTCGTTCTGGCGCTGGTGCTGGTGGCGCTGGTGCTCGTATTCGCCGGCGTGAAGACGGTGTCGCAGGGGACCAACTGGACCATCGAACGGTTCGGTCGCTACACGCGCACGCTGACGCCCGGCCTGCATCTCATCGTGCCCTTCATCGACAGGATCGGCCGCAAGATCAACATGCAGGAGAACGTCCTCGACATTCCGGGGCAAAAGGTCATCACCAAGGACAATGCCACCGTCCAGGTCGACGCCGTTGCCTTCTACCAGGTGATCGATGCCGCGCGTGCCGCCTACGAGGTCCAGAATCTCCATCTCGCCATGACCAATCTGGCGCTGACCAACATCAGAAGCGTCATGGGCAACATGGCGCTCGACGAGGCGCTGTCGAAGCGCAACGAGATCAACAACATACTACTGGCGGTCATCGACCAGGCGACGGGTCCGTGGGGCGTCAAGGTCCTGCGCATCGAGGTCAAGGACATTGCGCCGCCCGAAGACATCGTGATCGCGATGGGACGTCAGATGAAGGCCGAGCGCGAGAAGCGTGCCTCCATCCTCGAGGCCGAAGGCGTGCGTGAGTCGAGCATCCAGCGCGCCGAGGGCGAGAAGCAGTCGGCCATCCTGACCGCCGAGGGCCGCCGTGAGGCGGCGTATCGCGACGCCGAGGCGCGCGAGCGGTTGGCCGAAGCCGAGGCGAAAGCCACCTCCGTCGTGGCGGCGGCGATCGCCGGCAACGGCGTGCAGGCGACCAACTACTTCATCGGCACCAAGTACGTCGAAGCGGTGGCCAAGATGGGCTCGAGTCCCAACGCCAAGGTGTTCTTCCTGCCTGTCGAGGCGGCGGGCATAATGGCGTCGATCGCCGGCATCGGCGAACTAGCCAAGGAAGCGCAGGCGCGCGGTGTCGAGGCCGCGGCCCGTCCGCGTGGTTCGGTTCCCAACGCGGGTTAGGCCATGATGGGCTTCAAGATCGTCTTTTGGTACTGGTGGGCGCTGGCCGCGATGCTGCTCGTCTTCGAGATGATGCTGCCGGGCGTCGTCTTCCTCTTCCTGGCAATCGGCGCTGCCGCTGCCGGGCTTGTGCTCCTGATCGCGTCCGACCTGTCGCTCGAACTGCAGCTTGTGATCTTCGCCGTGGTCTCGGTGGTCTCGGCGGTGGGGCTCCGGCGCACGCTGCGGCGGTTGCAGCATATCGATGCCCCGGCGACATCGACGCTCAACGCGCGCGGCGACGCGCTGGTCGGCCAGATCTTCGTGCTCGACGCGCCGATCCTGAACGGCCGCGGCCGGATCATCCTGGGCGACGGCAGCTGGACGGTGACCGGCGCCGACATGGTCAAAGGCGCGAGGGTACGCGTGACCGCTGTGAACGGCACCGAGCTAGCGGTCGTGCCAGCGCCTTAGTCTTTGCGGGTCTCTCAAGCAACAGCCGGATCGTCTTGCCAATACTTAACTAATAGGTTAAGTGTTTGGTGAATTCGGGAGGATCGGCATGGAACGGCCTTATGGTTGGGTGATCGTCGGCGCCGGCGCGCTGATGGGCTGCGTCGCCATCGGCGCCATGTTCTCGCTCGCGGTCTTCCTGCAACCCATGTCCGACGCGACTGGCTGGTCGCGCACCGGCATCTCGACCGCCATGACGCTCGATTTCCTCACCA
>JAUXWB010000111.1 GCA_030684475.1 Reyranella sp.
CGCGCGTCCCGCGCGCTCATGAGCGCGCGGGACGCGCGCGGTCCGAAAGACAACAGAAAAGATATTATATATCAATATGATATATGAAAATCTTAAAGTTAAGGAGCCACCCCAAATCCCGCCCGCGTGATCGCCTTGCTGATCGCGGCAACGTCGGCGTCGGCCGGGAGACGCATCTCCCCGCTCTTGAGATCGACGGAGATCGGCGCGGTGCCGGCGCCAGTGGCGGCACGGGTGACGGCCTTTACGCAGCCATCGCAATCCATGCCGGTGACCTTGAGGATGAGTTCTTGAGCCATGTGATATAGCTAGCCGCCCGCCGGCCCGGCCGGCAAGAGGCAAAATCTGGAGTTCTGGTGAGCGGCGATATCGACGACTTTCGGGCCCTTCTGGCCAAGGTGGGCAACGGCGATTCCCTGGGAATCGACGAGGCGGAGCGCGCGTTCGAGATCATGACCTCGGGCGACGCCACCCCGGCCCAGATGGGCGCCTTCCTGATGGGGCTCAAAGTGCGCGGCGAGACCGCCCAGGAACTGGCCGGCGGCGCCCGGGCGCTGCGCGCCAAGGTCCTGCGCGTAAAAGCCCCGGCGGGCGCCATCGATATCGTGGGCACCGGCGGCGACCACCACGGCACCTACAACGTCTCGTCCTGCTCCGCCTTTGTCGTGGCGGGCGCCGGCGTTCCCGTCGCCAAGCACGGCAACCGCGCCTTCACCTCCAAATCCGGCGCGGCCGACGTGCTGGCGGCGCTGGGCATCGGGCTCGAAGTGCCGATCGAGGTGCTGGAGAAGGCGCTGGTCGAGGCCAACGTGTGCTTCCTGATGGCGCCGCGCCATCACAGCGCCATGCGCAACGTGGCAGGCCCCCGCGTCGAGCTCGCGCCCAACCGCACCATCTTCAACCTTCTGGGCCCGATGTCGAACCCGGCGCTGGTCAAGCGCCAGCTCGTGGGCGTCTTCGATCGCCGCTGGCTCCGCCCCGTCGCCGAGGCGCTGGGCCAGTTGGGCCTCGACCGCGCGCTGGTCGTGCACGGCCAGGACGGCATGGACGAACTCACCACCACCACCAAGAGCTGGGCCGCCTCGCTGGAGAACGGCAAGGTGAGCGAGATCGAGATCACGCCCGAGGAGATCGGCGTGAAGCGCGCCACCCTGGCCGAGCTCAAGGGCGGTGACGCCGCGCACAATGCCGAGGCCGTCAACAAGGTGCTGGCCGGCGAGAAGAACGCCTTCCGCGACATCGTGATATTGAACAGCGCCGCGGCCCTCATGGTCGCGGGCAAGGCGAATGACTTGAAACAGGGCGCCGCGCTCGCGGCAGCCTCGATCGACGGCGGCAAGGCGGCCACAGCGCTCGCCACACTGAAAAGGATCTGCGCATGAGCGACACGCTCGAGAAGATCGTCGCCGACAAGCGCCGTCACGTTTCCGGCCGCATGTCGCAGCGCTCGTTGCGCGTCGTCGAGAATCTGGCCCGCGACACCGATTCGCCACGCGGCTTCGCCAAGGCGCTGAAAGCCACGATCGCTTCAGGCCGCTACGGCCTGATCGCCGAGATCAAGAAGGCCTCGCCCAGCAAGGGCCTGATCCGCGAGGACTTCGATCCGCCGGCGCTGGCCAAGGCCTACGAGCGCGGCGGCGCCACGTGTCTCTCGATCCTGACCGACAGCCCCTACTTCCAGGGCAAGGACGAGTTCCTGACCCAGGCGCGCGCGGCGGTGAAGCTGCCGGTGCTGCGCAAGGATTTCATGATCGATCCCTACCAGGTGCCGGAAGCGCGCGCGCTGGGCGCCGACTGCATCCTGCTGATCATGGCCTGCCTCGACGATGCGCTGGCGGCCGATCTCGCCGGCCTCGCGCACAAATGGGGCATGGATGTGCTGGTCGAAGTGCACGATGCGCCGGAGCTCGAGCGCGCGCTCAAGCTCGACGCCGACCTGATCGGCGTCAACAACCGCAACCTCAAGACTCTGAAGGTCGACCTCGCCACGACCGAGCAGCTCGCGCCCCTGGTGCCGAAGGATCGCGTGCTGGTGGCGGAGAGCGGCCTCGGTTCGCCGGCCGACCTCGCGCGCATGGCCAGGGTCGGGGCACAGGCGTTCCTGATCGGCGAGAGCTTCATGCGCCAGCCCGACGTCGAGGCGGCGGTGCGCGGCATGCTGGTCCGCGAGGCCGCGGCGGCATGAAGCGGAAGACGCTCACCCACTTCGACGGCACCGGCAACGCCCGCATGGTCGATGTCGGAACGAAGGACGTGACGGAGCGTATCGCTGTCGCCCGCGCCAGCGTCACCATGCAGGCCGCGACCCTGAAGCTGATCGCGACCAGAAAGGCCAAGAAGGGCGACGTGCTGGCCGTCGCGCAGCTCGCCGGCATCATGGCCGCCAAGCGCACGCCGGACCTGATCCCGCTCTGCCATCCGCTGTCACTCTCTTCGGTCGACGTGAAGCTCTCGCTCGACCCCAAGCACCGCGCCGTCGACATCGAGGCGACCTGCAAACTGAAAGGCCGCACCGGCGTCGAAATGGAAGCCCTCACCGCGGCCACCGTCGCTGCGCTGACCGTCTACGACATGTGCAAATCCGTCGACCGCGGCATGGTTATTTCGGGCGTGAAGCTGGTCCACAAGTCCGGCGGCAAGTCAGGGACTTACGAGGCACGATGATGCCGATGCAGACACCAGTGTCATCCCGAGCGAAGCGAGGGACCTTTCAGGCCACAGGAAAGGTCCCCCTGAACTCACAAACGAAGTGCAACACCAGACTAGGGTGTTGCCATGGGGAGACATTACGGCCACCTCACCCTCGAAGAGAGGTGCACGATTGCCCAGCTTCACCAAGCCGGCCAGTCGGTCCGCCAGA
>JAUXWB010000113.1 GCA_030684475.1 Reyranella sp.
CGCCATCCAGGGCAATCTGCGAGAGAGCACCACGCGGGTCCTCGCGACACTGACGCCGCGCGAAGAGCGCGTGCTGCGCATGCGCTTCGGCATCGGCATGAACACCGACCACACGCTGGAAGAAGTCGGCCAGCAGTTCTCGGTGACCCGCGAGCGCATCCGCCAGATCGAGGCCAAGGCGCTGCGCAAGCTGAAGCACCCCAGCCGGTCGCGCATGCTGCGGAGCTTCCTCGACCAGGGCTGACGAGGCCGAGCGTGACGCGCGCGCCCGCGGCCCGCGAGCTTGCCGCCGACCGCGTCGTCCACGTGGTCGGGATCGGCCTCGGCCTCGCGGGCACGATTTTTATCATTCTAGTGGCGGCGATCGAGGGCGGCGCGCGCGATCTGGTGCCGATCGTGGTCTATGCGGCCGGTCTGCTCGCCATGCTGGGCTGCTCGGCAGCCTACAATGTCTTCCATGCAAGTGGCCGGCGCGAATGGCTGAGGCGCTTCGACCATGCCGCGATCTTCGCCATGATCGCCGGCACCTACACCCCCTTCACCACCCGACTGGGCAATGGCTGGGCGTCCAGCCTCACCGCCGTCATCTGGATAATCGCCGGCCTCGGTATCGCACTCAAACTATGGCAGCCGCGCCGGATCGAGACGATGTCGATCGTCCTCTACCTGGCGCTGGGCTGGATCGGCCTCGCTGCGGTGGAGCCGTTCCTGGCGGCGCTCGATCCCTCGACGCTCGTCCTGCTGGCGCTGGGCGGGATCATCTACACGGCGGGCGTCATCTTCCATCTCTGGCACCGGCTGCCCTACCAGAACGCCATCTGGCATGGCTTCGTACTGGTGGCAGCAAGCGTCCATTATGCTGCCGTCCTCGGGCTGGTTGTAGACGCCTGAACGCGCTTCTGACGCGACCCGACCCGGCGAACTGCTGGAAAGGCATCCAGCGGCAGGGTCATGAACTTCAAGCCACCGCGTGGTATCCAGAGGCATGCCAGCACCGAGCTTTCACGAGAAGGTCCAACGGCTCTATTTCGGCGAAGACGCGCGGGCGCGGCGATTCCGCTACGGGCTCATCCTGTTCGATGTCGTCACCATCGCGCTCTTTCTCCTGTCCTCGGTCGGGCGCGAGCAATGGTGGATTATCGTCCTCGACCTCGTCGTCGCGGCCTTTCTCCTGGTCGAGTTCGCGGCCCGCCTCTATGCTGAACCAAAGCGGGGACGCTTCCTGCTGAGCCTCACGACGGCGGCCGATCTCGTGGTCATCGTCTCGCTCCTGCTCCCCGCCTTCATCGACAACCTCGCGTTCCTGCGCATCGCCCGGGCCCTCCGGCTGCTGCGCTCCTACCATCTGCTGCGCGATCTGCGGGCGGACTCGCCCTGGTTCCGCCGGCATGAGGACATCATCCAGCGCACCGTCAACCTCGGGGTCTTCATCTTCATCGTCACCTCGGTGGTCTATGTCACGCAGCACCCCGTCAACCCGCAGATCTCGACCTACGTCGATGCGCTCTACTTCACGATCACCACGCTGACGACGACGGGATTCGGCGATATCACGCTGACGGGCCCCGGTGGCCGATTGCTTGCCGTCGTCATCATGGTCGTGGGTGTCGGGCTGTTCCTGCGACTGCTGCAGGCGATCTTCCGGCCCAACAAGGTCCAGTTCGAATGCCCGGACTGCGGGCTGCTGGTACACGATGCCGACGCCGTCCATTGCAAGCACTGCGGCCGGGTCCTGCACATCGAGACCGAAGGGGCCTGACGCCGCCTAGCCCACCTGTGACATCGCGGCCGAGGCTTTTTGCCGACGCCCCGGTGTCGGGAAAATCCTGTCGGAAAATTCAGGGCGTTGATCGGCAAGGCTTTTAGCCGGTCGTTTTCCGACACCCGCGTGTCGAAGAATGCGAACCGTGTCGGAAAACCTCCTCCCGCAGGGCGGGGCATGGTCACTCTCTAGGTCCGTCGCGCGGCAGTCGCGGGTGCCCCGCGTCCGACACTGCGGTGCAACGCCGGCTGCGGTGTCACCAGCACCTTGTCGATGCGCTGCCCGTCGACGTCGACGATCTCGAAACGCCACAGGCCGTGGTGGAACGACTCGCCCGCCTTGGGCAGGCGCCGCATCCGGGCAAGCGCGAATCCCGCAACCGTGTGATAGGCTTGGTTCGGCGGCAACGGAATGCCGAGCCGCTCGGCCAGCTCGTCGATAGGGAAACTTCCGTCGATCAGCAACGAGCCGTCGTCGCGCTGCGTGATGCGCGACCCCTCGTCTTCCTCTATGTCCGCGACAATGGTCTTGAGGATGTCGCCCTCGGTCACGATGCCTTCGACGCTGCCGTGCTCGTCGACGACCAACACCATGTTGAGCGGCGACTGGCGGAGCTGTTCGACGACGTCGATGGCGCCCAGCCGGTCGCTCACGGTCGGTACCTTCTCCACCAGGCCCCACATGGCGCTGACGCCGTCGTCCATCAGGGCGACGAGCGCGGCCCGGACCGGGATCGCCCCGATGATCCCGTCGATATCGCCGTCCGCTACCAGCATGCGCCCATGCCTGGCGCCGCGGATGGCGTCGCGGATCTCGTCGTCACCGTCCCGGAGATCGACCCATTCGATGTCCGGCCGCGGCGTCATGATGGCACGCACCGAGCGGTCGCCGAGACGCATGACCCGGGAGATCATCGAGCGTTCCTCCGGCTCCACCAATCCGGTCCGCTCGGCCTCGTCGATCATCGTCATGATCTCCTTGTCGGTGACACCGGTGTCCAGCGTCCGCGACTGACCGAGCAGGCGCAGGCCGAGCCGGGCCGAGACGTCGAGCAGGCTCACGACCGGACTGGCGGCCACGGCGAGGAGCTGCATCGGCCGGGCGACGATCGCCGCGGCCCGCTCGGCGTTGCGCAAGCCGATCTGCTTGGGCACGAGTTCGCCGAGTACGACCGAGAGATAGGTGATCGTGACGATGACGACGGCGAACGCCACCGGTTCGGCGAAGCGTGTCGGCATGCCCTGGCTTTCAAGCCAGGCGTCGCCACGCTCGGCGATGGTGACGCCGCTGAAGGCGCCGGCGATGATTCCGACCAGGGTGATGCCGATCTGAACCGCCGACAGGAACCGGCCGGGCTCGCGCGTCAACTCGAGCGCTACTCCGGCGCCGCGAGATCCCTCGCGCGCCATCTGCTCCAGCAACGGCCTCTTGGCCGACACCAGCGCCAGCTCGGACATCGCAAGAAAGCCGTTGAGCGAGATCAATCCGACGACAACGGCCAGTTCGACGACAAGCATGGCAACTCCGGATGAACGGGGTCCCCACTATAGGACCAATCCGCGGGGCAAACCTGCCTTACGGGACCCACCCTCGCAGTGGCCAAGAGCGCCGTTGCCAGTGATTCGGTCGTCCTCTACCTGGCGCTTGGCTGGATCGGACCATTGGGCAACCTGCTGGGAAGGCTCTACGCGCCGAGGGCTTGAGCGGAACCATGGTCCGCCCGTCACGTTACCTCCCTGCCAACCCCAGAGGGAGAAACCGTGGCCGACATTCGCACGACTCCGAACAGCAACGGCCTGCTCTACGGCATCATCGGCGCCCTCGTGGTCGTGGTCGCGGGCGGCGGCTTCTATCTTTATCGTATGGACGCGGCCACAACTTTGTCGCCCCCGCCCGTCGAAGCCGCGAAGCCTCCCGCCCCCATCCCCACGCCGCCGGCAGCCGCGCCGCGGCCCACGCCGCCGCCGGCCGCCCCGGCCGGGCCTTCCGCCAGCCAAATCAGCCAGGCACGCAGCTACATCGCCGATGCCCGCCGCTTCGCCGCTGCCGGCGACTTCACCAACGCCGAGATCGCGTTGCAGAGCGCCGACACGACCATCCCCGGCTTCGCAGAGACCGCCGCGGCGCGCCGAGAGATCGCCGAAATGCGCACCGCACGTGGCCAGCTCGCCCCCCTGATCAACCAGGCGCGACGCGCCATGGAGCGTGGCGACTTCGTCACGGCCGACCGCGCCCTCGACGAGGCCGAGCGGCTCTACCCCAACGCCCCCGAGGTGATCGACGCCCGACGCGACCTGCGCGCGGCCCAGCGCCAGGCCAACCAACCCGGCACGCAGGACATGCGGGTGACGGCGCTGCTCATCGCCGCGCGCGCCGCGATATCGTTCGGCGACTTTGCCTCGGCCGATCGCGCGCTCGACGAGGCCGAACGCATCGACCCGCGCGATCCCGCCGTTCGCCAGGCCCGCGCCGAGCTGGTGGCCGCACAGAGGACCCGCCCGCCCCGCTGAACCGACACGCATCGTCCGAAATTCCGTGTAATCTCCGCCCGACGGGAACCGTTCGGGTCGGAGTGGGGATGACGGACATTGTCGAAGAGTTGCGCGGCCGAGCGCACGAGAGCGATCTGCTGTCGCGGGCGGCGGCCGAGATCGAGCGGCTGCGCCAGGCCACGGCCATCGCCTGGCAGCCGATGCAGACGGCGCCCAAGGATGAAGGGCCGCTGCTGCTCTACTGCCCTGGCCTCTCGGGCCACGTCGCCGACGAGATCGTGGTCGGCGCCTGGCTGTTCGACGCCAACCGCCGCACGTTCGGCTATTGGACGAGCGACGTCGGCCGTCTCGACCTTGGATTCGTCGAAACCGGCCCCTGGATCGAATACCCCGAGTTGCACCCGGAGCGATGGGCACGGCTGCCGGCCCGGCCGCGCAAAGCCGACGTCACCTGAGCCGCGCATGGGGCCCGGCCACACCGGTTCCCGACCCAGGTTCCGGCGGCTATCGCGCGACAGGCAGGCAACCCGGGGCGGCGCCCGGCCGTTTTCTCCCAGGAAGCCGAAAGGAGAAAATTGTGAAACCCCTTGCGATGCTCGCTATCGCCGCCTGTGCGATCGCCACGGGATGTGCGTCCTACACTGAACGCGTGGTGGAGAAGCCAGTCCCGGCCCGGGCGGTCACGACCACCGAACGCACCATCTACACCGATTCCAGCGGCCTGCCGGCAACGACGACAACGGTCTACACGACCCGTTAGAACGCTTTGCGGGCTCGCGGGCGGCCGTGCAAGCCCTTACCGGAAACGAAGGAGGTCGGCGCAATTTTGCCAGCTTGGCAAAACGTTGCCAATAACTTGCTGAAATATCAACTATAATTTCAAGCCCCGGCGAAGCCCGACCGGAATGGATCCAGGGAACTTCCCTGGCGGGCAACCGGGAGGCTTCTCGCACGTTGGCGGAAGACAACCACAGGAGGCTCTCGTGAGGACCATAGCGCTCTTAGTCACCGCCGCCGCCCTGCTCGGAACCGCCTGCTCCATCAGGAGCGAGAGGGTCGTCGAGACGCCGGTCGCCACCGAGCGCACGGTGGTCCACGATACGACGACCGTGCCGACAACGACGACGGTCTACACCCGATAAGTCGAAGCGCGGCGACTGCCGACGCAAGGCACTCGATCGCCGGTCGTACATCAATCCGCTCGGCCGGCGGCGGCTGCCAGTTTATGGCGACGCCTGACCTTCTGCCGCCCCTGTACGGACGGGAATCACGTCGAAGGCGATGGAGATTCTCGCTTCCGGCGATTTCGTCGACACCGTCGAATGCGGAACATGGGACGGGAACATGACCAGCTTTCCGGGCACGGGGCGTATCTCGCGGAGACCCCAGGGCGGATCGATGCCAGCCTCTGTCGTGTCCGAGCTCCCGAGCACCAGACAACCGCCGCGCGGATCGTCGCCGGAGGCCTTCGGCGCACTGACATAGTAAACGCCGCTCAACCAGCCCGACGGATGGATATGCGTCACCTGATGGCCATCGCCCGGGAAGACGATCGCCCAGGCGTCGAGCCAAGCCTCCTCGGGTCGGGTCTCGACGAAGGGATCCCGGGATTCGACGGACAAGGTGGATGCGAACGCGTCCACGGCGCCGCGAATCAAGTCCAGCAAGACACCGGTCGCACGGCCGGGCGTGTGCACGAGATTTCTTGACGTCTGCAGGCCGCCCTTGGTGGCCTTTCCGGCCGGGTCCGGCTTCAGCGTCGAATTGCCGGCGATCTCGCCGGCCAGAGCCGCTTCGAAGGCCCCGGCAGGGGCATACCCCGCAGGCACCGCCACCTCGGTCACCGTGACGAAGCGGCAGAGATCGATCAACTGCCGCGCCTCTTCCGCACGCCCCAACAGGGCATAGGCGGTCGCCAGCTCATAGCGGGCCCGGGCATGCCCCCTCTCACGCTCGAGTGCCGCCTTGCATACCGGGACCATGATTTCGGGAGTGCCATCCCGTCGTGCCGCCGCGCCCAGGACTTCGAGCGCCTCCTTGTTGCCCGGGTCGAGGGCCAGCGCGTCCCACGCGATGCGGCCGACGTCGTCGGCGATGCCGGTCTTCATCAGAATTTCGAGACGAAACAGTGTCGCGTCCCGGTCGTCGCCGGGAATCGCCGGGGCCTGCCGCATGGCCCGGTCGACGAGATCGGTGCGACCGCTCCGGTAGTAGGCGTCGGCGAGCATGAAATGGAGCCTCGGCTCCGCCGGTATCCTGGCGACCGCCTCGTTCAGGGTCGCGATTGCTTCCTCGTCCCTGCCCGTCCAAAGCAGGGATTGCGCGAGGGACTCCCAGCTTCTTGCGTTGTCGGGCTGGAGCGCGATCGCCTTGCGGGCCAGGTCGATGAATACGCCTGGGTTGCTCTGGCTGGTGGGCCTCTCCCAGCGCATCGGCCGCCCTGTCACGCCGCCAGCTTGTAAAGCTCCGCCACGTTGTCGCGCAGGATACGCTTGCGCAGTTCCGGCGCCAGATGTGTCGTCTGCTCCCTGATCACGTCCTGGCTCCACGGCCAGGTCGAATCGCTGTGCGGGAAATCGCTGGCCCACATGAGCTGCTGGGGCGCCATGTGGTCGGCGAACTGGAACGCCGTAAAATCGTCCTGGAAGGTGAGCGCGATGTGCTCGCGGAAATATTCCGACGGCAGGCGGGCGAGTTCCTTGCCCTTCATCCAGTAGCGGTGCCGCTTATAGGTGTGGTCCATGCGGTACATGAAATGCGGCGCCCAGCCGGCGTCGGCCTCGACGCAGACCACGCGCAGCCGGGAGTGGCGCTCGAACACGCCGGAGAAAACCAGCATGCCCATGATATCCTGGCAGCCACGGATGATGGCAAGGAAGCCGTTCATCTTGGGGCCGCGCGGCTTGGCCAGGCTGTTGTCGCCGCTCGACGTGAGGATGTGCCACGACAGCGGCAGCTCGAGCGCGACGGCGGCCTCCCAGAACGGATCGTAGGCCTCGTGGTCGTAGTCGAACTCGCCGGGGTTGCCCGGCATCATCACTCCCTTGAAGCCCATCGACTTGATGCGCTCGAGATCGGCGATGCCTTCCTTCACCGTGCGCATCGCCGTCTGGCCCAGCCCGACGATGCGGTCGGGCGCGTGGCTGCAGTAGCCCTGGAGCCAGCGGTTGTAGGCGTCGAAGCAGGCCTTCTTGTAGGCGAAGTCGGGATGGTTGCAGATCAGCATGCCGACGGTGGGATAGATGATTTCGGCGCCGACGCCGTCCTTGTCCTGGTCGGCGAGGCGGGCCGTGGGATCCCAACCGCTCCGGTGCAGGTCCTCGAATTTCGCGCCGCCGAGCCGGATGTCCTTGGGGGCGACGCCCGCGGCGGCGATCAGGCCCATTGGCACCGGCGTCTTCATGCCGTCCACGACGTAGATGTCGCCCAGGCCTTCCTTGTTCACGACATGGGGCGCGCGATCGCGGAACGCCGGATCGATGTGGTCGAGGTAGCAGTTGGGCGGTTCGGTGATGTGCGAATCGGCTGAAATCGGGCGCCAGTCCATGCGTTTCCCCTTGGCCTGTCTCTGGTCTTTATGGCCAAAGGGTAGGCAGAGCCGAAGTGTCGCGGCAAGCCGTCGCGCGGCCTCCATTTCGGCGGGCGGCAGCGGTTGAACCGCAGCAGGCCCTATGGCATACCCCGCCGCGTCCGGTTTTGGCCGGTCCTGAACGCTGCCGTAGCTCAGTGGTAGAGCACCCCCTTGGTAAGGGGGAGGTCCACAGTTCAATCCTGTGCGGCAGCACCATTTCCCGGAAGGACACTCGACGATGTTGACCCGGACGTTCGTTCTCGCCCTCCTCCTCGCTCTTCCCACCGCCGCGCAGGCGGACCAGGCGGCCGCCTCGGCGTGTGCGAACCAGCTTACGCCCAACGGCCGAATGATCTACGACAAGACCGCGCCCACGGTGACGGCCAAGACCGACATCAAGGACGCCGTGACCGGCGTCGCCCGGCCGCTGGTGATGAACGGCACGATGTCGCGCGATGCTGCCCGTCCCGCCGCCGAGGCAGCGGGCGAGTGCCTAAAGCTGCTGAAGTAGCGCGCGCCGGCTTCGCGTGCGCTAGTGGCGCGAGAAGCTTTCCACTTCCTTGGCCGCCCAATCGAGGGTCTTCTCCATGGCCTCGCCCTTGAAGTGGCGGACCGCCATCTGCGTCTGGATGGCATGGACGTAGATGCCCTCGCCGATCCTGTGCGGCGCCGGGGCGCCGGCGATCGACAGGATCTGGTGATTGAACGGATCGGGGTAGTGGAAGAGCGTGCCCTTGGGTGGCGCCTCCTCCGCCCAAACCTTTAGGGTCGTCAGGTTGGCGAACGAGGGCAGGTCGTAGCCGCCCGAGGCGATCACCATCTTCTCGATCGCAGCCGGCTGCGACAGGTGAGTGATCAAGCTCTTGCCCGCCGACTGGTTCTTGCTGAAGTTCCAGACGCCCCAGAAATACGGCACGAACGGCGCGTAGCGACCCTTGGGTCCGGCGGCGAAGCCGTGCGTCCAGAGCTGCTCGGCAACTTTCGGCGCATCGCGCGTGGCGACCGCCCAGGCGCTGGGCGGGTTCATGATCAGCGCACCCTTGCCCGAGACCAGCCATTTGTCGTTCGAGGCATCATCCCAGACCGGCGAGTCGACCGGCAGGAAGGCCATCAGGCGCTTGTAGTAGTCGAGCGCCTGGCGGACCTCGTCGCTCTTGACCGTAATGTTGCCCTTCTTGTTCACGAGCTGGGCGCCGAAGCCGTGGAAGATCGCGCCCGCGGTGTCGACATTGTCGCTGGTCTTGCCAACCCCGATGCCGAACGGGTGACCGCCCTTGTGGCAGGCCTCGGCCGCCTTGAGGAAGGTGTCGAAGGTCCACGCATCAGCCTTGGGCGGCGAACCAACCGGATACATCGCCTGGACATCGATGCCGGCCAGCCGCTTCATCAGGTCGATGCGCGAGCACGGCCCATGGATCTGGCTGCCGACTGTGGCGGGTACCGCCAGCCACTTGCCGTCGATCTTGCCGAGATACTCGACCGCGGGATTGACCGCGCCGTTGGTCTTGATCAACTGCTCCATGACGTCGTTCATCGGCACCAGATACGGCGCATAGCGCGCCGGCCGCCAGGCCGCGAAAGCGAACACGTCGTGGCCGGACTTGGCCTGCGCTTCGGCCGCGCCCGTCAGCAGGAGCTTGTTGCCCCGCGAGGTGATGTAGTCGATCGTGACCTCGGCCTTCTCCTTCGCCGCCCACTCCTCGATCAACGCCCGAGTGGCGTTGTTGGCGTTGGGCACCCAGTGATCCCACAGCGCCAGGGAGAGCTTTCCGGCAGCATGGACGCCGCGCACGAACGGGCCGGCCACGAGCGCGACCGACGCGGCAGTGCCGACGACGAGGCGACGGCGCGCGACCTCTCCCGGAGCCATTCCTTCCTCCCGAGACGAGGGCTCTGCTCTTTTTTGGTCAGGTGAACTTCGGGTTCAACGCTAGGGAGGTTTCGCCAGCCGGGCAATGGAATTCCGTCTGACGGTGCTGGAATTTGCGCTATATCGCGCAACCGGCGGGAACTGCTCTCCGCCCTCCGACACTGCGTTCGAGCAGGAAACAGCGCCACCATTTAGATTAGTATGCGATGCAGGAAAGACCGAGGGAGGAAGCGATGCGCCTGCTGATCGAGCACGCCAATGTGTGGGACGGGAGCGGTGCGCCACCGTTCCTGGGCCAGGTCCTGATCGAGAACGAACGAATTCTAGCAATGGCGCCGCAATCCGAAACGCTGGACGCTGATGGTGCGGAGCGGCTCGATGCCCGAGGCAAGTTCCTGATGCCCGGCCTGGTCGAGGGCCATGCCCATCTCTCCTTCGTCGACACACCGCGCGGCACGGCGCTGGGCGAACTGCCGCCGGAGGACCACGCGCTGCTGACGATGGACGCCGCGCGAAAACTGCTGGGCGCGGGCTTCACCAGCGCCTGCTCCGCGGCCGCGGCCAAGATCCGTCTCGACGTCGCGGTGCGCGACGCCATCGAGCGCGGCCTGACCGACGGCCCACGGCTGCTCGCGGCAAGCCCCGAACTCACCGTCACCGGCGGCCTCGGCGACGGCCGCCGCCTGCACCTGCACCAGGACAGCTTCGGCGTCGCCGTCGACGGGCCCGACGAGGTTCGCCGCATGGCGCGGCTCTGCCTGCGCGAGGGCTGCGACACCATCAAGCTCAACATCTCGGGTGACTACGGCACCGAGTCGGCGTTGGCCGAGGCCACGGTCATGACCGACGCCGAGGTCGCAGCCGGGGTCGAGGCCGCGCATGCGATCGGCCGCCGGGTCGCTGCCCACGCGCGGGCCTCCGAATCGGTGAAGCGGGCGCTGCGCAACGGCGTTGACATCATCTATCACTGCGACTTCGCCGACGAAGAGGCGCTCGACATGCTGGAAGCGCAGAAGGACCGCGTCTTCACCGGCCCGGCAATCGGAATCGTGCTCGCCCGCCTGGAAAGCCTGCGCGGCGACAATTCCTGGCAGGGCCAGGGTTTCCTCGAGCGGCTGAAGCCGCTCTACGAGGCGACCTGCCGCACGCACCACGAGATGCGCAAGCGTGGCATCCGCATCGTGATCGGCGGTGACTACGGCTTCGCCGCCAACCCGCAGGGCACCAATGCGCGCGACCTCGAGCATTTCGTGAGGCATTTCGGCTTCAGCCCGAGCGAGGCGCTGCAGGCCGCAACCCGCACCGGCGGCGAGATCATGAAACGCGGTCACGAACTCGGCCAGATCAGGCCGGGTTTCCTCGCCGACCTGCTGCTGGTCGATGGCGATCCGCTCCAGGATGTGAAGGTGCTGCAGGACAACAAGCGCTTCGCTTTCGTCATGAAGGGCGGCGTGCGCTACCTGCCGTGCGAGGGCTCGCCGCACGTGCGGCGGATGTGACGAAGGAAGCCCATGGGAAGCCCATGTCATTGCACGCCAAGCCGATCGATGCGGTCGATTCGCCTCGCCACAGCATCAAGGTCAGACTCACGAAGCTCCGACAGCTGTTCAATTCCCTGGATCCCTCGCCCTTCCACGAGCAAGATCTCGACAGCGACGCCGAGACTTACATCTTCGAGTCGGCCAACGAGCATCCCCTGGCCGAACCGATCGAGTTGGTGGTCCATCTGCCGGCCGACCAGCTGAGCCTGCCGGAATGCGGCGACCTCGAGCGAGCCATCAGGCATTACTTTGCCTATCGTGCCCAGGAAACGCGCCGCCGCATGCGGTTCCAGTTCCGCGAGGGGCGCTCGGCGCTGGCGATCGGCCTCGCCTTCCTCATCCTTTGCATGACCCTGCGCCAACTCGCCCTCCTCCTGCCGAGCGACACCCTGGGACGGATCCTGCAGGAGGGGCTCCTGATTCTCGGCTGGGTCGCAATGTGGCGGCCGCTGCAGATCTTTCTCTACGATTGGTGGCCGATCCGCCGCCAAGCTCGGATCTACGACAAGCTGGCCCGGATGCGGGTCGCCATCCTGCCGTACGACCCGACGGACTGACGTCAGAAGATCGCGACACGACCCTCAAGCGTCGAGCTGTCGAAGCGCCGCCTTGTCGCAGAGCACGACCGAGCGGCTGGCGGCGGCCAGCTTGATCAGGCCATCGCGGGCGAACTGCGTCAGAGTGCGCGAAACCGTCTCGATGGTGAGACCGAGATGGTCGGCGATGTCGGATCTCTGCATCGGCAGATCGAAACTGTCGCCCTTGGCGATCCGCTTCGACATGTCGAGGAGGAAGGTCGCGATCCGCTCCTGGGCGGACTTGCGCCCGAGCAGCATCATGTGGTCGTGGGCGCGCTCGAGGTTGTGCATCAGAGACGCCATGACCTGGTCGCCCAACGAGGGATCTTCCTGGGCGATCACCGCAAAGCGGCGGCGGCGGAACATGACGACCGAGGCGTCCTCGACAGCCTCGGCGGAGAAGCGATGCTGCTCGCCGGGCTCGAGTCCGAAGATGTCGCCGGCGAGATGGAATTCGTCGATCTGACGGCGGCCATCGCTCAGCAGCTTGTAGGTCCGGACGGTTCCCGACACGACCTTGTAGAAGAACTCGGAAGGGTCGCCCTCGGCGAAGAGCTCTTCGCCCCGCGTCAGCTTCCGCGTCACGCCCGGGAGCGTTGCGGCCTTTTCGGTGCCGCGCGCGCGCATCGCGGGAAAGCCTTGAAACACGACGGTTGCTGCGGTCGCTACCCTGGAACCATTGGTCGCGGTGTAAGCCTGCATCGAACCCTCCCGATCTGAACCGTTGAAGCGGCTTCTGGGTACCGCGCGGCCGGAGGATCCACCACTCAGGTCAAAACCTAAGGGATTCTACGTAGGCAGGGGGAAACTAGGCTTGGAATCCGGCCCGCCACCTCGGCTTGGCGATCTCCGGACCGAAGCGGAACAGGCTCATGGCCAGCGGCCAGCCCAGCACGTCCTGTGGTCTCTTCGGCGGCCACCGCCGTCAGGCGGCCGTCGCCAGGATCGATCGAATCCCTTCGACAAGGGCACCATCCGACAGAGGCTTTTCCAGCACCTGCCTGATGCCCGACTTTGCCGCTCGCCGGCGCAGGTCGTCCGATACCCGACCGGTGATCAGAATGACCGGCAAACCCACCTTGCGGGCGCGCAATTGATCGGTCAATTGGAGCCCGTCCATGATGGGCATGCGGTAGTCGATAATGAGGCAGCCGCGCGCCGGCAGACTTGCCTCGGCAAGAAGCGCCGATGCTCCATCATAGAGACGTACGTCAAGGCCCTCGACTTCCAGGAGGAACTTGAGCGCGCTCCGCACAGCGGCATCGTCGTCGACGACGAGCACGGTGCCGGCTTCCTGATTGGATTCAGTGGGCATTCTGAACATTTGGCACGGGCCGGGTGCCGCGACCTTGATCTGTCTCAAGCTCGTTGGCGGCCAGAACGCCCCGACTAGGGTGCGGAATCCAGGAGAATGGCCATTCGCACGAGCTCCGACAGGCTGTCAGCCCGCATCTTGGTCATGACGTTCGCGCGATAGACTTCGACGGTTCGCGAACTGATCCCGAGCTCATGAGCGATGATCTTGTTCGGCTTGCCGGCCACGAGACCAGCAAGGACGTCGTGCTCCCGTTCCGACAGGGACTGCGCGCGTCGGCCGATCTCTACAGTCCGCGCCTCCAGCTCGGCGGCGCGGACGTGGCGGTCGAGCGCCGACCCGATGGCCCCCAGCAGGACGTCGTCGTCGAACGGCTTTTCGATGAAGTCGACCGCGCCGGCCTTCATCGCCTGCACCGCCAGGGCAATGTCGCCGTGGCCGGTGATCACGATGACGGGCAATCCCACCTTCAGCGTCCGCAGCTGGCGCTGCAGCTCCAGCCCGTCCATCCCCGGCATGCGGATGTCGGTGACGACACAGCCGTTCTGGACGCCGGGCAAGGCCTCGAGAAATGCAACAGCCGATTCGTGGACGCGTACGGCATAGCCAGCCGTGCTGAGCAGAAAGGCCAGCGATTGCCGGACGGCGACATCGTCATCGATGACATGGACGATCTGGCTATTCGACAAGGGACTTTTCCTCCCCTTTCACGGCACGCAGGGTGAACCGGAAGATCGTACCGCCGTCCTGTCGCGAGTCGACCCAGATCTTGCCACCGTGCGCTTCCACGATGGTTCTGCAGATCGACAGGCCGAGGCCCATGCCCTTGTGCTTGGTGGTGACAAAAGGCTGGAAGAGACGCGCCATGACTTCCGGCGTGATCCCGGTTCCGGTGTCCGCGACACTCACCTCCACCATGTCATCGCCAACCGAAGTGGTTGCGATGTCCAATTCACGCCGCTGCCCGCCTTCGGACATGATCTCGATCGCATTGCGAATCAGATTGACCAGGACCTGCTGGATCTGGATGCGATCTGCGAGCACGAGATCCAAAGCTGGGTCGAGCCGGAAGGACACCCGCACGGCGTTCTCCTTGGCCCCGATCAGGGCCACGGTGCTGGCGTCCTCGATGAGCTTTGGCAGGCTTTCGACTCGACGCTCGCTTTCGCCACGCGCCACGAATTCGCGCAGGTGGCGAATGATCGCGCCGGCGCGCAACGCCTGGTCCGCCGCCTTGCCGATCGCCTCACGGAGCACACCCGCCTCTTCTCCAGCCATGCGTTCGAGCAGGCGCCGGCTGCCCTTCAGGTAGTTCGCGATGGCGGTCAGGGGCTGGTTGATCTCGTGCGCCAGCGTCGATGCCATCTCGCCAAGCGCCATGAAGCGGGACATATGGGTCACTTCCGACTGCAGCTCCCTGAGTCGGCTCTCCGTCAATTGCTGGTCGGTCAGGTCGCGAATGAAGCCGGTGAAGTAATGCCTGTCGGCTGATTGCAATTCGCCGACCGTCAGATGCATCGGAAAGGTCGAGCCGTCCTTGCGCCGCCCGGTGACAACCCGCCCGATCCCTATGATCCGGCGCTCGCGGGTGGCCAGATAGCGTTTGAGATAGGCATCATGCTGTTCATGGTGGGGACTCGCCATGAGCATGTCGACGTTCCGCCCGACGACCTCGCTCTTCGCATATCCGAACAGCCGCTCGGCTGTTGCGCTCAGCGATTCGACCCGGCCCTGCTCGTCGATGATGATCATGGCATCGGGGACCGTCTGCAGAATCGACTGCAGGCGCGCGTCTGCTGCTTTCAGAGCGGCGGTCAGGCTCTCGAGGTCCTGTGGCATCGAGGTCGGTACGGGCATCGCTTCCAGTCTGCTGTATTTCCCGCAGATCATACCACTTCGCAAGTTCACACGGTGGCCGCCGATGCCTCCGTCTATGACGCGGCACAGGTGCTGCCGAACGCCGGAATCAGCGCCGCGCCGGTTGCCGACGCCGACGGTACGTTGATCGGCATCGTGAGCGAGGCCGACCTGATGTATCGGTCGGAGATCGGCACGGCTCCCGGCAAGTCATGGCTGCAGCGGCCCCTGTCAGACGACGCGTTCCTGGCCCGCGACTACATCCGCGCCCACTCCCATCGCGTTGCTGACGTCATGACCAGGAATCTGGTGACCTCGGACGAACATGCGACCTTGGGCGAAATTGCAACCCTTATGCAGCGCCACCGCGTGAAGCGCATCCCGATCGTGCGCGACCGCAAGGTGGTTGGCATCGTGAGCCGCGTCAACCTTCTGCAGGGCCTGCTCGCCCGGAAGAAAGCTTCGTCGGAGGACCAGACCGTCAACGAGACCGTGCGCGCCCTTGTGACATCCGAACTCGCCCGACACGCCTGGGCGACCAGTCAGACGAGTTGTGTCGTGGCCGACAATGGCGTCGTGCACCTCTGGGGTTTCGTCAACAGCGACACCGTGCGAGACGCCTACCGGATCGCCGCCGAGAATATCCGAGGCGTGAAGCGCGTCGAGAATCATATGAAGGTGCTGCCTCCCGAAGCGCGTATGGGCGTATAGCCCGCTGGCGGAGCAGCTTCCTAGGGCCGCATGAAGACGAACGGCGTGTCGTCGTCGAGATTGTCGGCGGCGCCCGTCAGCTCCGCGGCAATATCGTCATTCGAGCGTTTGGTCTTGAACAACCGAATTGCCTCCGACAACAGGCAACGCGCGACCACGTCGTCGGAAATCGACTGCGCCGATGCCTCGTCCAGTGCGGCTTGTACATGCTTCGAGACAAGCTGATAGGCGCTCATGGATGATACTCCTCTTCTGCGTTGGATCACCGGCCGTCACTAAATGCCTCGCGAATGGCGGCCTTCGATGCCCGTGTAATAGCGGTCGAAGGCGGCACAGACGGAGCGGACGAGCGGACGGCCACGGTCGGTTACCGCCAATCGATCGCCGTCGATCGAAACCAGACCGTCCCGGATAAGCGGTGCGAGCCCGTCGATGGTGGAAAGGAAGGCGCGAGCTTCAGCGCCATGCTTCTTGCATGCCTCGCCGATATCGGCGGTGTAGAGGCACATCAGCTGGGAGATGATGTCGCCACGCAGACGATCCTCGAGGCTCACGGCAATGCCGCGGGCGGTTGCGAAGCCGCCCCGCTCCATCGCCTTCATGTACTCTGCCGGATCCGCGATGTTCTGCGAAAAGCCGGCGGGCAGGCTCGAGATTGCCGACGCGCCCACCCCGACGACCCATGGCGAATCGTCAGCGACATAGCCTTGGAAGTTGCGTTGGAGCCGCCGGGCGGCAAGCGCCTGCGCCAGCTTATCGCCCGGCCTCGCGTAATGATCGAGCCCAACCCGCACATAGCCGCCGGCGACGATCTTTTCCGATACCAATGCCGCCATCGCCGACCGCGCAGTGGCGTCTGGCAGCGTCTCGCTGGGGATCAGCCTCTGGTGTGGCTTCATCCAGGGAACATGGGCGTAGCCGAACACGGCGAAGCGGTCCGGCGCCAAGGCAAGAGCCAAATCCAGTGTCCGCGCCAACGTCTCGAGGGTCTGACTGGGAAGGCCATAGACGAGGTCGACATTGACCCTGGTCATTCCAGCGCCGCGCACCCGTTCAAGGGCCGCCAAGGTCGTCTCGAAGGACTGCACCCGGTTGATTGCCTGCTGGACCCGTTCGTCGAAATCCTGAACACCGAAACTGACACGCGTCACTCCAAGCTCCGCCATGGCCTGAACGGTTGCCTCGTCGCAATGACGCGGATCCGCCTCCATGGAGATTTCTGCATTGGACCGACGATCGAACACGGTGTCGACGAGGTGGCCGATTGCGAGCAAACGGCCGGCGCCGAGTTGGGTGGGCGTTCCGCCACCCCATTGCATCGAGTCGACCATGAAACCCGGAGCGGCCTGCGCGAGGAGCAAGATCTCGCGTTCGAGGGCAGTGGCATACGCATCGAGCGTGCCTTCCCGGCGCATCGCCATCGTATGACACGCGCAGTACCAGCAGAGCTGTCGGCAGAACGGAATGTGCAGATAGAGCGCCGCTTCGCCGCCCCGGAGCTCGCTCAGCCACCCACCGTGCTGTTCCGGCCCAATCGAGGAATCGAACTGCGCAGCGGTTGGATAGCTGGTGTAGCGCGGCACCGGCCGGTCATAGATGGCAAGGATGGCGGGTTCCATAGTCATCGATTTTTGCCATGACCGGGCGCGGACGCGATTGACCCAGGTCAAGCGTGTGCATCGTCGAGACCAAAGTGCAGTGCGGTCCCCTTAGGCGCTATGATGCCGCGCGATGGAATTCATCATGGACGTGCTCTCGGCCTGCCGGCAGGGTCTCCTGCAGGTCGCTGCGCAACCCGCCGGCTTGCCGGGTTCGCTGTTCCTGGCCGGTCTGGCCGGCAGCCTGGTGCATTGCGTAGGCATGTGCGGACCATTTGTACTGGGTCAGGTCATGGCCGACGCCTCGGCCGGCACAGCCGGCAACTACGGCGAATGGCGTCGGCTGGCCGGCGCATCGCTTATTCCCTATCATCTCGGCCGCCTCACGACCTACACTGCGCTGGGCGCCGCAGCCGGCGCCGCAACCGCGCTCTTCACCGCGACGTCGACGTTTGCATGGCTGTCGGGCGCGCTTCTGCTGATTGCCGCCGTGCTGATGGCCATGCAGGCCTTTGGGCTCGCGGTAGGGACAACATCGCCGTTGACTGCGGGGTTGGCGCGCCTCGCCGGACCGCTTTCTTCCTCGCGCGGGCCGATGGCCAGATACGCTCTCGGCGTTGTGCTCGGCTTCCTGCCTTGCGGTCTGCTCTATGGCGCTCTTGCCGCCGCAGGCGGAACCGCTTCCACCCGAGAGGGTGCGCTGGCCATGGCCGCTTTCGCCCTGGGCACAGTGCCTGCCCTGATCGCGGTTGGATGGGGTGGTGTCATCATCCGCCGACACCTGCATGACGTTGCGCGCTGGATCGCCGCGCCGCTGCTGCTCGCCAACGCCGCGCTGATGCTGGCATTGGCGAGCAATCGGCTATGAGCCTCAGGACGACTTGATTTCGATTTCCTTGCCTTGGGCTGGCGCGATCGTTGAAGAGAGTCAGCCATTGCCAACCTCCTGATGACCGGCGAACTTCCCAATATCCATGTCAGCGGGGGCCGACACCCGTCACTCGATACAGGTCAATTCCGATCTTTTTCCTCGAAGTGCACGACATCGCGATACGCATGCCACGTCGCATGCGCCACCAACGGCAACGTGACGACCAGACCGATCATGCCCGGCACCATGCCGAGCACTACCAGAAAGACAATCAGGATTGCCCAAAGCAGCATCGGGCGGAAGTTGATCCGGACGGCAGCGACCGACGTCGCGATCGCCTCGAACATGTTCGAATTCCGGCGATCGAGAAGATAGGGGATCGAGAAGGCACCGATGGCGAAGGCGACAGCTGCCAGGGCAGCACCGGCGGCGACACCCATCGCCAGGAACGGGAGACTGCGCGAGGACGTCCAGACGAGATCCATGAAGCGATCCCACGACGGCACCGTGCGCCATTCGAACACGGCGAACAGCAATTGCGCCAGACGCATCCACGCCAGATGGAAAAAGAGAAGCAGTACGCCCATCAGCGCGATCTGACCGGGATTGCGGCGCCAGGCGAACAGGGTGGTTCCACCGTCGACGACGAGGCCGGATTCGAGGCGGCGGCTGACTTCATAGAGGCCAACCGCGATGAAGGGACCTACGAAGAAGAACCCCGCACTGAGCGGCAACACCAAATACGGCAGATCGAGCCAGAGGAACAATGTAATGGCCAACCAGCTAACGGCAACCAGCGCCAGACCATAGGCAAGGCTGGTTCGCCTTGCGGCAAGGAAGTCGTCCCAACCGGCACCAAGCCAGACCCACGGCCTGTCCAATGGAACCCGTCTGATCTGCGGTCGTGGCGCCGGGAATACGGCGATGGTCTCGCTCATGGCGTTTTCTCCCCGTCTGCGGGCGAATTGACGCTGGAATGCGGCCGCGGGCTTTGACGCAGGTCAAAGTAGTTCGTTCCCGGCTCTGACATTGATTTTCCGCGCCACGAGAGCGGGGAGATCGAATGTCCAGCAATGCCGCCCTTTCGGCCGGCCCATCGCCGGCCCCCAGATATGTCGAGGATGTCATCCGCGCGGCGGTGATCCTGACAATGTTCTGGGGCATCGCCGCTTTCGCGGTCGGCGTCGTCATCGCCGCCCAGCTGGTGTGGCCGCAGCTCAGCTTCGACAGCGAGTACCTCACCTTCGGACGCCTGCGGCCGCTCCACACGTCGGCGGCCATCTTCGCGTTTGGCGGCACGGCCCTGATCGGCACCGCCTTCCACGTCGTGCAGCGCACCTGCCGCGCCCGGTTGTTCGGCGGCGCTCCGCTCGGATGGTTCGTCCTTCTAGGCTACCAGTTCTTCATCGTGATCGCCGCTACCGGCTATCTGCTGGGCATCACCCAGAGCAAGGAATACGCCGAACCGGAATGGTATGCTGACCTGTGGCTCACGATCGTCTGGGTCGCCTATCTGATCGCCTACCTCGGCACGATTCTGAAGCGCGAAGAACCCCACATCTACGTCGCCAACTGGTTCTACCTCGCCTTCATCATCACCATTGCCATGCTGCACATCGTCAACAATCTGGCGATGCCGGTGTCGATCGTCGGCACCAAGAGCTACGGCGCCTGGTCCGGCGTGCAGGATGCCATGATCCAGTGGTGGTACGGCCACAACGCGGTGGGATTCTTCCTGACCGCGGCCTTCCTCGGCATGATGTACTACTACATCCCCAAGGCGGCGAACCGGCCGATCTACTCCTACCGGCTGTCGATCGTGCACTTCTGGTCGCTGGTATTCTTGTACATCTGGGCCGGCCCGCATCACCTGCACTACACGTCCCTGCCCGACTGGGCGCAGACGCTCGGCATGGTTTTCTCGGTCATGCTGTGGATGCCGAGCTGGGGCGGCATGATCAACGGCCTGATGACCTTGTCCGGCGCCTGGGACAAGCTGCGCACCGATCCCGGCCTGCGCTTCTCCGTCACTGCTGTCGGCTTCTACGGCATGTCGACCTTCGAGGGGCCGGTCATGTCGATCAAGGCCGTCAACTCGCTCAGCCACTACACTGACTGGACGATCGGCCATGTGCATTCGGGGGCGTTGGGCTGGGTCGCCTTCATCGTGTTCGGCACGATGTACTACCTCGTGCCGAAGATGTGGAACCGGCCGGCGATGTGGTCGACGCGTCTGATCGGCTGGCACTACTGGGTCGCCACGATCGGCATCGTTCTCTACATCACCGCGATGTGGGTGAGCGGCATCATGCAGGGCTTGATGTGGCGCGCCTACGACGAGCTCGGCTTCCTGCAGTACTCGTTCGTCGAGACGGTAGCTGCCATGAGGCCGTTCTACGCGATCCGCCTGCTGGGTGGCGTGTTCTTCCTGAGCGGCGGCCTGATCATGGCCTACAACATGTGGCGCACGATCCGCGGCGAGCCCGAAGTGGCCGCCGCGCATCCTAGCCCGGCACTCGCGGCCTAGGAGGCGCGCAATGTTCATCCGCCACGCGACGATCGAGAAGAACGTCATCCTGATGGCCGTGCTGACCCTGATCACCGTGTCGATCGGTGGTCTGGTCCAGATCATCCCGCTGTTCACGATCGAAAGCACGATCGAGCGGGTCGACGGTGTCCGTCCCTACACGCCGCTAGAAGTACTGGGACGCAATATCTACATCCGCGAGGGTTGCTATCTTTGCCATAGCCAGCAAATCCGTCCGTTCAAGGACGAGGTCGAGCGTTACGGCCATTACAGCCTCGCGGCCGAGAGCATGTACGACAAGCCCTTCCAGTGGGGCTCCAAGCGTACCGGCCCCGACCTCGCCAGGGTTGGCGGCCGCTATTCGAACGACTGGCATGTGGCGCACATGGTCTCGCCGCGGGCTGTCGTGCCGGAAAGCGTCATGCCGGCCTACCCGTTCCTCGCCACGCGCAAGCTCAAGTTCGACGACATTGCCCAGCACCTCAAGGCGTTGCGCGCTGTCGGCACGCCCTACACCGACGAAATGATCGCCAACGCCCGAGCCGACCTCGAAGCCCAGGTCAACCCCGACGTCGATCCGACTGCCCTTGAGAAGCGCTATCCGCGCGCCGTCGTCGGCAAGTTCAACGGTGAGTCGCCTGAGATCACCGAACTCGATGCGCTGATAGCCTACCTCCAGATGCTCGGGACGCTTGTGCGCTTTGGCGATCTGCCGCCCGACCGGCTACGGCAATAGGGAGACGGCCATGAACCTCGAAGCCGTCAACGAGATCCTCACCTCGATCTGGGCTGTGTGGGCCGTCCTGATCTTTGCCGTCATCGTCTTCTGGGCGTGGCGGCCGAAAAACCGCAAGCGCTTCGAGAAGGACGCGCGCATTCCATTGGACGACAAGGAATAAGGGACCGGTCATGCCGACGAAGATCGAAAAGGACACCCTGTCGGGCCAGAATACCACCGGCCACGAATGGGACGGCGTGAAGGAGCTCAACACGCCGCTGCCGACCTGGTGGGTTTACACTTTCTACGCAACGATCGCGTTCGCCGTGGTCTATTGCGTCCTTTATCCGTCCTGGCCTTGGCTCACCGGACACACGCAAGGCTTGCTCGGCTATTCGAGCCGCGTCGAACTCACTGTCGAGTTGCAGGCCCAGACCAAGGCGCGTGCCAAGTTCGTTGACAAGATCCAGGCAACCTCCCTCGCCGACATCCGCAAGGACCCGGAACTGTTCAATTTTTCCCTGGCCGGCGGCCGATCCGCCTTCCAGACCAACTGCCTGCAATGCCACGGCGCGGGCGGCGCCGGCAGCACGGGCTTTCCCAACTTGGTCGACGACGACTGGATCTGGGGCGGCAGCGTCGATCAGATCTACACGACCATCCAGCATGGCATTCGCAACGCCGACGACAAGTCGCGACAGTCGCTGATGCCGCGTTTTGGCGTCGACGGGTTGCTGACCTCTTCCCAGGTGGCCGCCGTGACCGACTATGTCTTGAGCCTGTCGGGACGTGCGAAGGCGACGCCGGAGGGTGCCAAGATCTGGAAGGAACAATGTGTCGCCTGTCACAAGGCCGACGGCACGGGCAACCAGGAACTCGGCGCGCCCAACCTCACCGACAGTATCTGGCTCTACGGTGGCGACCGCGCCTCGCTCTACCGGACCATCTTCTATGCCCGCAACGGCAGCATGCCCGCGTGGGGCGGGCGGCTCGACGATGCGACGATGAAGATGCTCGCGATCTATGTTCACTCGCTCGGCGGTGGACACTAGGCGCCCGGCGAGGATGAAATGGATGCCAGGTTCCAGGACGATACTGCGGTCTCGCTGCGCACCCGCAAGGCGGAGCTGCCGCTTTACATATCGCGCATCAAGGTCTATCCGCGCGCGGTCAAGGGCCTGTGGCGCCGCGTCAAATGGGCGGTGCTCGTCCTTCTGCTCGGCCTGTATTATGTCATGCCGTGGCTGCGCTGGGACCGCGGCCCCGACGCACCAAACCAGGCCATCTTGATCGATCTCGACGGCCGGCGAGGCTGGTTCTTCGACGTCGTCATCTGGCCGCAGGAAGTCTACTTCGTCACCGGTCTCCTGATTTTTGCCGCCTTTGGCCTGTTCTTCGCGACGGCACTGTTTGGCCGAGTTTGGTGCGGCTTCGCCTGTCCGCAGACCGTCTGGACCGACCTCTTCATGTTGGTCGAGCGCCTGATCGAGGGCGATCGCAACGAGCGCATGCGGCTTGACCGCCTGCCAATGTCGGTTGGCAAGGCCGTTCGCAAGACCCTGAAGCACGGGGCCTGGCTGGCCATCGCCGCCGCCACGGGAGGCGCCTGGGTCTTCTACTACGTCGATGCACCCAGCACGCTGGTGAACATCTTCAGAGGAAAAGCGTCTCTCGAGGTCTATTTCTTCATCGGCCTACTGACCGCCACGACCTACACACTCGCGGGCTGGGCGCGCGAGCAAGTGTGCACCTACATGTGTCCATGGCCCCGTTTCCAGGCCGCGATGCTCGACGAGCAGAGCATCATCGTGACCTACCAGAAATGGCGTGGCGAGCCGCGCGGCAAGCACAAGGCGGGGGCGAACTGGGACGGCCGTGGTGATTGTGTCGACTGCAATCTGTGCGTCGCCGTCTGCCCGACGGGCATCGACATCCGAGACGGCCAGCAGATCGAATGCATCGGATGCGGTCTCTGCATCGACGCCTGCAGCCAGACCATGTCCAAGGTGGATCGGCCACCGAACCTGATCCTCTGGGACACGCTTGCCAACCAGCAGGCCAAGGAAAAGCGCGTCGGGAGCGTCGCCTGGCAGCCGGTGCGGCCGCGTACCCTGCTCTACGCGGCGCTGCTTGCGGTCGTCGCCGCGGTAATGCTCGGCGCGTTCTGGCTGCGCTCGGACACCGAACTCACTGTCCAGCGCGACCGCAGCCCGAATTTCGTGCGGCTGTCGAACGGAGATGTCCGCAACTCCTATGCCGTCAAGATCCTGAACAAGAGCCGTGCCGAACAGCATCTGCAGCTCACCGTCGAAGGCCTTCCTGGCGCCACCATCGGCTTCGTTGGTGCCGATGTTCAGGGTGTTGGCGCCGGTGCGCGTCTCACCGTGCACCCTGACAGCGTGGGGACCTTCCGCATCTTCCTCACCGTCCCCGCCGGGGCCGCGCCGTCGGGATCGAAATCGATCGAATTCACCGTCGGCAACACCGACGGCCCAAGGCGCGCGTCGCACAATGCCGTTTTCGTCGGACCCGTACGATAGGAGGCGCCCAATGACCACCGCCCTCACCTCCCGCAGCCGATACATTCCCTGGCTCTTCGTCGCAGGGTTCGCCGTCGTCGTCGCCGTGAACGCGGCAATGATCTCCTTCGCCGTCGGCTCGTTCTCGGGACTTTACACGCCCAAGCCACGGGAACGGGGATTGCACTATAACGCCGTCGTCGCCGAGCAGACGGCCCGCGATGCGCTGGGCTGGCGAATTGATACGGCGTGGCGCGCCGAAACCAGCCAGTTGGAACTCGCCGTGTCCGACGCGGCGGGCCGGCCGCTCGCCGGCGCCCGGGTCTTCGCGGAACTGGTGCGGCCAGTCGAGAGGCGGGCGCCTGTGGGCGTCGCACTGACCGCCGTCGACGCCGGCAAATTCGCAGGCTTTATCGAGTTGCCGGTCCGTGGCAACTGGGATCTCGACGTCATCGTCGAGCGCGACGGACACCGCTTCGCCCAGACCAAGCGGCTCTTCCTGAAATGACCGATGCCGCCCTCTTTGCCACGTCTGCGGCCGCACCAGCGACGCGCGCGTGCGTGCATTGCGGCGACGCCATTCGCGGCGCGGGGGATGCCGCCTTCTGCTGTGCCGGATGCGCCAGCGCCCACGCCATCATCGGAGCGGCGGGCCTCGGCTCCTTCTATCGTCGTCTCGAGGACACTCGAGCCCGCAGACCCGTGCCGCTCGACGTCGATTTTGCCGGCTATGCCCGCCAAGCAGCCGCGGACGAGGCCGAGCTCGACCTGCTGATCGAAGGCCTCGACTGCGCCGCCTGTGTCTGGCTGATCGAGAGCCTGCTGGCGCGCAACCCGGCCGTCCTGCGGGCGCGCGTCAGCCTGTCGACCCGCCGCCTCTCGCTGCGCTGGCGTGGACCGGCAGCCGATGCCAACAACTACGCCGGGCTGGTTGCGGCCCTGGGGTTCCGGTTGGCACCGTACGAGGCCGTCGCCGCCACGGCCGGCGACGATCGCGATACGCGCGAGCTTTTGCGCTGTCTCGCCGTGGCGGGGTTCGCCGCCGCCAATGTCATGCTGCTGTCGGTGGCCGTCTGGTCGGGCGAGGATGGCTCGATGGGCGAGGCCACACGCGCCCTGTTCCATTGGCTATCGGCCGCCATCGCCCTGCCGGCCGTGGCCTACGCCGGCCGACCGTTCTTCCGCTCGGCCTACGCCGCCCTCACCGCGGGCCGGACCAACATGGACGTGCCGATCTCGATCGGCGTCACGCTCGCCTGCGTCATCAGCCTGCACGAGACCTGGGTCGGCGAGCGCCATACATTCTTCGATTCGGCGATCACGCTGGTCTTCTTCCTGCTGATCGGCCGCTATCTCGATCGCCGGGCGCGTGGCCGTGCCCGCCAGTCGGTGCGCGCCCTGCTGGCGCTGGCCGGCCGTAGCGCAACGGTCCTCGTGGCGGATGGCACGACCGCTTCGCGGCGCGTTGACACGCTGCTGCCGGGCGAGGTGCTGCTGGTGGCAGCGGGCGAGCGTCTGGGCGCCGATGGCATGGTGAGCGAGGGCGCTTCGGCACTCGATGCCGCGCTGGTGAGCGGCGAGAGTATACCGGTCAACGTCGAGCCCGGCGCGAAGGTCTTCGCCGGCATGGTCAATCTCGGCGGGCCGATTCGCGTTCGCGTCACGGCCGCAGGCGAGCACACGCTGCTGTCGGAAATCGTGCGTCTGGTCGAGGCGGCGGAGCGCGGTCGCTCGCGTTTCATCGCGATCGCCGACAGGGTGGCGCGCGCCTATGCACCGGTCGTCCACCTGACGGCGCTGCTCACGTTCCTCGGCTGGATGCTGCTGGGCGGCCTTCCCTGGGATCGCGCGCTGGTGATCGCAACCGCCGTTCTGATTATCACCTGCCCCTGTGCGCTGGCGCTCGCGGTCCCGGTGGTCCAGGTTGTCGCCAGCACTCGCCTGCTGCGCGCCGGCGTGCTGCTGCTCTCGCCCGCGGCGCTCGAGCGCCTCGCCGGGGTGGACCATATCGTGCTCGACAAGACCGGCACCCTGACACTCGGCCGGCCCGAATTGGTCGCGGGCAGCGGCGATGTCGAGGCGCTGGAGATTGCAGCCGGCATGGCCGCCAACTCGCGCCATCCGCTGACCCAGGCGCTGGTCCGCGCCGCCCCCCGGTGTACAACGGCGCCGGGTGTGCAGGAGCACGCGGGTCATGGCCTGCAAATGGGCGATGTCCGGCTGGGGTCTGCACGCTTCTGCGGGGTTGCCGACGCTGTCGACGACGGCTGCTCCGAACTCTGGCTGGTGCGACCCGATCATGCGCCCGCACGCTTTGCCTTTGCCGATCGCCTGCGCCCCGACGCGGCGGCCGCGATCGTGGCCTTGGGTGCGGCGAACCTGCCGGTCGAGATCCTGTCCGGCGATCGAACTGCGGCCGTAGCCCACGCCGCGGCCGCCGCCGGCATTTCGCGCTGGCGCGCCGAGGTGACGCCGGCCGACAAAGCCCGACGCCTCGCCGAACTCACTGCCCAGGGCAAGCGCGTGCTGATGGTGGGCGACGGGCTGAACGACGCCCCTGCGCTGGCGGCTGCCCATGCCTCGATCTCGCCGGCCACCGCCGCCGAGGCGACCCAGAACGCTGCCGATGCGGTCTTCCAGGGAGACGCCCTCTTCCCGGTCGTCGAGACGCTGCTGGTGGCGCGGCGAGCCGACCGGCTGGTGCGTCAGAATCTCGCCCTGGCGCTGCTCTACAATCTCGGCGCCGTGCCGCTTGCCGTCATTGGCGAGGTGACGCCGCTGATCGCCGCCATTGCGATGTCGTCGTCCTCCCTGCTGGTGATCGGCAACGCCCTGCGTCTTGGCGCACGGCCGCCGGTTCGAAAGGTGCGCTGATGGACAGCCTGCTCATCCTCGTTCCGGCCGCGCTCATCCTCGGCCTGATCGCTCTGGCGGCGTTCCTGTGGGCGCTGCGCAACGGCCAATATGACGACCCCGACGGGGCCGCCGGCCGTATTCTGTTCGACGACGATTGAGGAGAGAAAGATGTCTCATTGGATCATGGGAATCATGGCCGCGCTGTTCGGCTTCGTCGGCCTGTTCATGGCCTCGGGCGCGCGCGACGCCGGCATCCTGGGCTTCGGCCTCGCAATGTCGCTGTTCGCCGTCCTATTTTGTTGGTGGATGATCAAGATCGCCTACGACGAGGCCGAGCAGAGTCCGGACAACAACTGACGGTCGTTGTCCGGATCTGTCCCGACTTGTCACGACCTGTCCTCATCCACGCCGCGCTCCCACAACGACCGCTCGGCCGCCCGGCGACGAACCAGGCCGGGCAGTTTGCGGGCGCCGGCGAAGACCCAGCGGTCGAACTGCGGGCCGGCCTCGGCGAGACGTCCGGCATTGACCAGGCGCCGCAGCGTCGAGGCCGACAGCGCGCCCTCGCCCAGGTTGAAGGTGAAGCTCACCAGCGCATCGAAGCACGGGTCGGCTAGAGGGAGCTCGATCAGCCGGCACACAGCACCTTCGTAGCGCGGAAGGTCGGCACGCAGCAGCGCCTCACCCTCCTCCGGCGAGAGCGGCGCTTCGAAGCGCTCGCCCTCCCGGACGACGTGTCCGTATCCTACGGTCGGGAGTCCCGCGGGGCAGATATAGGGCACGGGCGAAAAGCCCTCGAAGGCGCGGATCAGGGAAAGGCCGGCCGCGCCGGTCGCGCGTGGACTTCCCTTGGGACTTTCCAGGGGGCTTCCCTGGCGACTGCCCTTGGAGTTCATCCGCGCCCCCGTTCCTTGTTGAAGGTGCGATTGCCGAACCAGAAAGTGACGATGGCGGCCCATACCGCCCAGTCCTCCTCGCCCCACATCGAGAGCAGCGTCGCGGCGGAACCGCTGTGGTCCTGCTGCAGGATGACGAACTGCGCCGCCTTCACGCCGGCATAGAGGGCGAAGAAGCAGAGCGTCAGGAACGGCCGCACGAAGCCGTTGAAGGCGTCGACCCATTTCACGCCCGTGGGCTTCAGCGCGGCGGTGAACGCCGCGAGTTCGGTGGCGACGTCGGCCTGCGTGTTGATCTCGGCCATCCTGGCGGCGTGACCCGCCTGGATCATCTGGAGCTGGAAGTCGCCCTGGGTGCGCAGCATCTCGAGTTCCTGCGCATGGTTCTGTTTCTGCTCGAAAAAGCCGATCAGGCGCGGCGCCAGGGAGCCCAGCAGGCCGACAATGGAACCCAGCAATGCAAGCATGTGTCACCTCAAGAAAGATGGAAGGCTTTGGTGAAGAAGAACCAGGCGACGCACGACAGGCCGCCGATGCCGGTGGTCAGCATGGCGGCCAGCGTCGACCAGCCCAGCGCCTCGATGCGGCCAACCCGTTCGCGGAGGGCGCCGTAGCGTTCGGCGCAGACCGCCTCGTGGCTGGCGAGGCGTTTGTCGATGTCGTGGATGTCGGGAAGGACCATCAGCAGTCTCCTGTGTAGGGATGGGTCATGGAAAGAGTACCGGTGGAGAGGCGCGTGCAGGCTGGTTGGGCAATCACCGCTCATCGCGGCGTGCGCCTGCAGAGTCTCGTCGCCTCACAGGGTGGCTGACAGCCGGAACAGATCATCGATCTGGTCTGTCAGCCCGACGGTCGCGGCGACCGCCCGCAACAGCGGATCGTCGCGATGAAAGGTCGGCGAGAGCCACAATTCCTGCGTCAGCACGTCGGCCTGGGCCACGGCGTCACGAACCTCCGTGAGCTTGCCGATGTGATGCAGTACCCGGATCAACTGGCCGCGCGTGGCGCTCGGCGGCACCGGATCGGCGAGCAGCGCCAGCGCGGCCTCGAAGGCTTCCTTGGTCGGCGGCGTGAAGCCTTCGGGGAAGAAGATATCCTCGTAGGTCTCTCCGCAGATGCTGTAGCCAGTCACGCCGAGCGCCGCGAGCGCCTTCCCCATGACGATCGACCGTTCCATCAGTACCTCCAATTGTAGGTGATGCCGCCGTTGGCGCCGGTTGAGTATCCAGCGCCAGAAACGAACTGTTCCAAAGCGCAGAGATACGACAGCCCGAAGGGCTGGCCTGATCCCGTTCCCGTTGGAGAACCATATCCATGCGCGCCCGGACTTCCGGTCACGTATGCCTGGAATGTCGAAGATGAGTTGAACCCCACGCCCATGTTGACGTTTGATCCAGCGCCACCCGAGTACACGGCGACTCCGAACGAGCCCGATATTCCAACTTCTTTGAGCCCAGCAACGACGGTCACTCTGGAGGTCGCAAGGCCCGCTGCGGGGCGGGCTCCACCGGCGTAACTCCAGCCTCCGCTGTTGATGACCGAACCTGTCACATCCACCCGGTTGTACATATTCCAGACGCCGATGATCGCCTCGCCGAAACCGGCCGCGATCGAGCCCTTCTTGAAGTCAACTTGAGATGAGGCGTTGCAGTAGATCGTACCGACATAGGTCCCTCGCTGCGCCGCCGGCCCGTTGGCGATGTCGTGCTTGTTCACCCAGATCCCGTCGACCCTTTCGAGTTCGCTGGTGCCCGCGCCCGCGCCGCGTTCCGCCGTATAGTTGGCCCCGGTGTGAACACCCGACTGGGTTCCTGAGGTGTTGATGAACGTTCCGCCCACCTGGTCGGCGAGAGTCGTCGACAGCTTGAAGGTGTCGGTGTCGACCCTGGTGACGAAATAGGTCGTGCCCACCACAACCTGGGCGCCGGCGGGAAGATTCCCTGTCGTCGACTCCGGTGTCCAGGTCGCGCCGTCATGGAGCCCGTGACCGACCCAGGTAACGACGGCTGGCGTGGCGACCGTGATGGTGAAGGTGCCAGCCTTCCGATGCTTCGGGCCACGGGTCAGCCGCACCGTGCCGCCATCGTTCCAGACGAACGCGTCGATCACCTGATAGGGCCCGGCCGCCGCGGGGCCCGCCTTGCCGATGCTGCTCTGGGTGAGATCGTTCGACCGCTCGATGAAAGCCGTCGGTACAAACGCAGATCCGTCGTAGATCGGGATGAAGGCGCCCGTGTAGGGGGTGTAAAAGATGGACGTCTTTCCGGTCTGATCGCCCGTCATCACCGGCTCTCCGGACGACAGCGTCAGCCGGCCCTGCGGCGCGACCGGCTGGCTGGGGATCCCCCATGCCAGATCGGCACCATCGACACCCAGGAACTGGCCCGCCGCCCCGCGCGCCAGCCGCTTGTATGCCGCGCCATCGCGGGTCAGCAGATCGCCTGATGCCGTCAGGATATTCATCGGTTGGAGCTGCTGGATCAGGGTAAGGTTGCCTTGCTCTGTCGCTGGCTCGCTGATCGGCGAGAGACTTACCCGGCTGACGCGCTCCTCGAGCTGCTGTAGCGCCATGTAGATCTGGTCGAATCGCCGTTCGACGACCTCCGGGTAGTAACCACCCTGGTTGGAAAGTACTGTGGTCTGGGTGTAGGGCACCGTGCGCACGATGGTAAGCTTGGTGCCCATCGCGATCTCGGAACCCGATAGCGGGTAGGTGACCGCGCCGCCCGACGGGCTGCCGATGCCCATGACACCGTAGAGTGTGGGCGACAGCGTCGTCTCGACTCCGGAAACGTCGGTGAAGATGACTGCGAGATGATCCGCCTCGAGCACCGGAAAAGAAAAGGGCCACTCCGTGGTGGCCCCGTTTCCGTCGTGGATTACCTTGTTGATGGTCGATGAGAGAGACATGTTACTCCTCCTGGGACTCCTCCCGTTGCTTCAGATCCAAAAACGATGAAACGGCCGAGCCTCGACGCCCCAGCGGGTCGCCGGATCGATCGTGAAGCCCAGCCACGAGAGCCAGCGCACAGCCCTGACATGGCGGGCGTCGACCCGGTTCTCCAGGCACGGGTAGTGGTCGCGCATCCTGGCCAGCAACGGCCGGGACAGCCGGGCAATATCGGGTCCGAGGGCCTCAAAGGCATCTGTCGCCAGCAGCCACGGACAGCCCCTGCCTTCGACCAGCGACAGGGGCCCAACGCCCCACAAGGCGATCGGCTGACTGCCGGTATCGCGTACGGCCCAGACGTGCGTGCTGAGGTCATAGGATCTGCGTACCGCCTCGGTCGGGGCGACGCCGGACGCGGCCCGAATCTCCTCCACATCGGCAGCGCGCAACCGCGGAGCGAGGCTCTCCGCGTCGGCGCGGGACGCCGGGCCGATGGCGAACCGCCCCCCCTCACCTAGCCCCTCCCCCGAAGACGGGGGCGAGGAACAAGAGCGCATCACTCGCCGACCTCCAGCCGCGGCACGACGGCCACGACGGTAGCGGGCAACGGCCAGGCCTGGCGCACGAGAAGGCGCCCGCTGCTGTTCCAGGACGGATCGATCAGCACCCGCTCGTCGCCGGTGGTCAGCAGCGTCGGCGCACCGAAATTCTCGGCCGCCCGCTCCTTGATCTCGGTGAGGTGACCGGCGTCCGGTCCGACGGCGAGGCCGCGCGTCGCCTTCACCCGCAGCACCACCTCCTGCACACGCTTGTTGCGGCCCTGCAGGGTCGGCGGCCCCAATTCCATGTCGAGCGTTTCGAGATCGCAAATGTAGGGCAACCCCGCGAGGATGCGTCCGGCCGCCCGCGGAATCGCGATCGCGCCATTCGTGACCGTCGCCGACGGCTGAACCGAACCGTCGGCGAGGATTGCCACCGAACGACCTTCAAGGTGCCACAGGCCGGCAAGCGTCGCGCTCGCCGTCGCCCAGTCGGCAAGCGGCACGGCGTGAACTGCGGCCGGCGCCGCCGTGTCGAGCGTGGCGGTGACATGCGCCGGATCGATGAACGACGCCACCGTCACGATGGCCTGGTTCTGGCCGGCGCGCAGGAGCAGCGTCTGGCCGACGCTGGCTGTCGTGAACGGCGTATGGCCGGAGGCCGTCAGGGCGACCGCATCGCCCGCGGCATAGGCCGGCCCGGCGATCGTCATCGTTTTCGCCGGATCGGCATTCCAGCCATCGTGCCGGCGCCCCGAATCGACACACCAGGCCGCGTGAACATCCGCGACCCCTCCGCCCAGGAATTGACGCGACACCATGCGCTCGACGTAGCGGACAGTCCCGCCCCCCACGACGCGCCGCACGGAGAGGTAGAGGGCGGTCTCGTTCTTCTCCTGGATGGCGCACACGCTCTCGACCGCCCCGTCGGTGACGTGGCGCGACCAGGCGTAGACATCGTGCTCCTTGAGATAGGTGAATCCCAGCAGCAGGCCGTCGGAGCGCACGCACCAGACGATCGAGTCGGGATCGCGTGCGTAGGCCCATTCCTCGAGCTGTGCCCCCTCGAACAAGTGGCCGGCCAGGATCCCGACATCCCGGCCGGCCCACGAATCGGCACCAAGGTCGTAGGCGATGTCGCGAACCTTGCGGCCCGACGGCGTGACGAACAGGGCCGAGTTGCCGCTGACGATCGGCGGCATGTGGGCGATGCCGGTGTAGCCCTGCGGCTTCAGCGCGGTGTTGGCCGGTGTGATGACGTCGGACTGGCTGCCGGCCCAGCATTTCCATTCGCCGCCCGACGTGAACACCAGCAACGAGTTGAGGCTGAGCAGGAAGCGGATTTCGTTGACCTCGCGGCTGGCGATGGTGCGGGTGATGGCGTCGGAATCGCGCGTGGGTTCGGAGACGCTCATGTTCCTGAAGTTTGCCGACTGGCTCGCCCACAGCGTCTGCGGGCCCTTGTCGGTGCGGGCGAACCACTGGCGGCCATCGTGCCAGGTCGAGCAACCGGGCCAGTCGCCGGCCTCGGCGAACGGGTTGCGCTGGATCGGCGGCGTATCGGAAGTATCGGGGGCGATATTGGTGTCGGTGAAGGTGCTGCCGGATTTCACGCGGCCGATGAAGCCGTAGATACCGTTCTTGTGCTTGTAGACATTGTAGAAGGTGCAGCCTGCGATGGCTGTGAAGACAATGCCGGAAACCGCATCGGCCGCACCAACCGCCGTGCTGGCCAGGCTTTCCTCTCCGGTCTCGTCATTCACGGCGGTCATGACGTAGCTTTGGGCGCCGCCGGGATTGGTGCTGGCGAGGCCGGTGGGCGCGGCTGTCGCCGGCGCAAAGGCGATGGCCGCAAGCGTCCAGGCGGTGTGTCCCGTGCGCGTGAGATTGCGCGGTGCATGGCCGGGATGGGTGAGCGTCATCGTGTCGGCCGATTGCACGAACTTCAGAAGCGGCAGGTCGGCCGACGCATAGGGCGTCGCCAGCGTATAGAAGCGTGCCGCCGTGCCCCCCGAACTCCAATCCTCCCAGGCGGACGTGTCGGTGCCGGCGAGCTCGAAGGTCGTGGCAGTCGCCCCGGCGACGGTGAACCGCCGGCGATTGATCTCCGACATGCCCACCGCTCCGTCGATCCAGACGTGATCGCCATTGGCGAGGCCATGGGATGTCGCCGTCGTGACGATACCGGGGTTCGACCGGGCGACGCCCGAAATCACGGTCGCGGCCTCCAGGACGTATCCACCGCCTCGGATGACCCGCATCTTCTCGTGGGCGAATTCCAGCACGTAGGTTTCGGCAGTGTTGAACTGGAAGGGAATCAACCGGGACCGGACCGCCGGATCCACGGCCTCACCGACGAATTCCGTGCCGGCCCGGGTACTGGCGCCGCCGAAAGGATGGATGAACCAGTTGACGCAAGTCGCCAGACCCACCTGATACTTGGCGAGGTCGACGCGGCCGTGCAACGCGGGGCTCAGCTCGCCCGCGGCGAAGCTCGGCAGGATGAGAGGTGTCGGCATATGGAAGGCTCCCAAGAGTCGTTGCTTCCCGCGCGAGGTCGACGCAGAATCGGTGCGTTTCGTCTCGGGGGAGATGTCATGAGAATCCGGTTGCGCGTACTTCTGTCGGCGCTCGCCGGGATGGTTGCGGTCGCCGGCGACGCCATCGCCCAGCAGCGGGCGCCGGAACCGGCACGCCTGGGCTTTCGCGTCTGCAATCAGACCGGCAGCGAGATCGAAGTGGCCAAGGCGCTGAACACCGGCGCGACCGACGGCAAGAGCCGCATCATCATTTCGGAAGGCTGGTACAAGCTCGCCGGAGGCACCTGCGCCTTTCTCTGGCCCGGCAAGCTCGAGTACAAATACTATCTCGTCTACGCACAGAACAAGGCGAGCCGACGCGAGTGGGCCGGCAAGATCCCGATCTGCGTCAGCCGCCAGGCCTTCACCATCCGCTCCGATACCTGCGGCGAGCAGCACTACCGGAGGATGTTCATCGAGGTGAACACAGGCGACGAGCCGAACCTGTTCACCTACAACTTCCGACCCGGAAACTAGGCCCTAGCCGCGGGCAGCGATCCAGTCGGGCACCCGATCGCCGATCGCGGCGTCGGCCTCGTTCGCGTCCGCCGCCATGGCATCGGCAAGTGTCGCGCGCGCCAGTTGCGCCAGACGGATTGCCGTCTCGGTCTTCTGGGTGATCGGATAGGCGATGTGCGCCGCGAGCTGCTCGACCAGGGCCGAGGCGAAGCCGGCGTCGTACAGGTTCGGATCGTCGACACGCGCGGTATAGACCGCCTCGGCCGCCGGCTCGTCGCAGAGGACGAAGCGGCCGGTGGCGTCGCCGGCGACTTCGAAGCGGGCAGCGCCGGCCTCCTGAGTTGCCGACGTGAGCCGCAGCAGCCGGACGCAGTCGGTCGGCACGGCATAGCGGAAGCGCCAACCCGTCGGCGCGACGCCCTGCCCGGCCAGGAGCACCCGTCGTCGGGCAAAATTCCAATCGTGGGCACGCAGCAGCGTATCGCGCGTCGCGGCATACCAGATCGAGGCGGTGCGCGCTTCGGTGCTGTTCTCGTCGAGCGCCGCGATCGTCGCCCGTGTGCCCAGCCGCGACAGTGCGCGGTTGCAGATATCGACGTCGGTCGTCGCCATGGTCACTCCCCACCCTAAACCGCGTAACCCGAGGCGTAGGCGACGTTTGCCTGACGCAGCGGAATCAGGCCCGACGTGAACTTGCCGGCGGTGAGCGGGCCGGTGCTCACGGTGAAGAAGAGACGCAGGTAGCGCTCCGTCCCGTAGGGCACGGCCACGCGCAGTACTTGCGCGCCGGCGATGAGCGACGCCTTGGGAATGGCGTCGCTCAGCACCAGGTTGGCGGGCGAGGAGAACGACGGATTGTCGTCGCTCTGCAGCGCCACCGTGACGGTGGCGGCGCCGGCGGCGGTGACGTCCTCGGTGCAGAGCACGAGGATCTCCAGCGCGCCGCCGTTGCCGATGTCGCGCGCCGCGCCGAGGTCGATATGGTCGGTGCTGGCGGCGCTGGTGGTGACGGCCTGGTTCTGGCCGAACAGGTTCTGACGATCGATGTACATGAGGTCTCCATGGAAGAGGAAAGGTCCCCCTGAACTCACAAACGAAGTGCAACACCAGACTAGGGTGTTGCCATGGGGAGACATTACGGCCACCTCACCCTCGAAGAGAGGTGCACGATTGCCCAGCTTCACCAAGCCGGCCAGTCGGTCCGCCAGA
>JAUXWB010000128.1 GCA_030684475.1 Reyranella sp.
ATCAGGATGTGCCTGGGATCGGGCTTGCGCACCGGGAAGGTGTCGGCGCCGGCCACGTCGGAGATCGGCGGCATCAGTTTCAGGTGCTCCAGGATGATGCGTGCCGGCCGCTCGAACTTGTTGGTGCAGACGCCCTGCCTGAGGCCGAGACGGGAAAACCGGGTGACCACCTCGGCCACGCCGTCGAATGCGACGGTGTTGCTGATCGGGTCGGCCTCGTAGTAGCGCACGAATTCGCGGGTGGCGGCGGAGAGGGCGACATCGTCGAGCGTCCGGCCGTTCTTGGCGAAGGCTTTGCCCATGGTGATCTTGCTGCCCTGGCCCATGAAGATCCGGGCGTCCTGGTCGGAGATTGGCGGCAGGCCGTGGTCGGCCAGCACGCGGCTCACCGCCACGCACATGTCGCGGGCGCTGTCGATCAGGGTGCCGTCGAGATCGTAGATCACGGTGTCGAAGCGGCTGGCGATGAGATTGTCGGCATTGGGGTGCATGGCTGGTTCCATAGCACATCCGCCTTGCGGGGCGTTCCGCCCCGTGGCATCGGACGGGCATGACTTCGCCCATTGCCGTGGTGGTGCTGGCAGCCGGCGCCGGCACGCGCATGAAATCCACCATTCCCAAAGTCCTGCATCCGTTGGCCGGGTGGCCGATGCTGCGCCACGTGCTCGACAATGTCGGCCGGCTGAAGCTCGCCCGGATCGTGGGCGTGATCTCGCCGGGGGCGAAGGCGGTGGCGGCAGCGTTCGCGCCGCATCCGACCGCGGTTCAACGGCGGCCGCTGGGGACGGGCGACGCGGCCAAGGCCGCGCTGGGTGCGCTCGAGGGGCATCGCGGGCCGGTGCTGGTCGTGTTCGGCGACGCGCCGCTTGTCACGACGGCCAGCATGCGGCGCCTGGTGGCGGCCTGCCGCAAGGAAAAGGCGGCGGTGGGCGTGCTGGGTTTCATCGCGCGCGACCCGTCGCCCTATGGACGGCTGATCGTCCACCGCGACCGGCTCGAGAAGATCGTCGAGAGCAAGGACGCCGACGAGGCCGAGAAGGCGATCGATTTTTGCAATTCCGGCGTCATGTGCCTGGACGGCGAACTGGTCGCCGCGCTGCTGGGGGCGATCCGCAACGACAATGCCAAGCGTGAATTCTATCTGACCGATGCCGTGGCCATCGCGTGCGCGACCGGGCACAAGGCGATCGCGGTCGAAGGTGAGGAAGGCGAGTTCCAGGGCATCAACTCGCGTGCCGAACTCGCGTCGGCCGAGCGTGCACTACAGCACCGCCTGCGGGCCGCCGCGCTGGCCGGCGGCGTCACCATGACGGACCCGGAAACGGTATGGCTCGCCGCCGACACGAGGCTCGCGGCCGACGTCACGATCGGGCCCTGCGTGCGCTTCGGGCCCGGCGTCAGCGTGGCGTCGAACGTCGAGATCAGGGCCTTCTGCGACATCGAAGGCGCACGCATCGGCCGGGGCGCCGTCGTCGGCCCGTTTGCCCGCGTCCGGCCGGGCTCGGACCTGGCCGAGGGTGTCCACATCGGCAATTTCGTCGAGCTCAAGGCTACGAAGATGGGGAAGGGCGCCAAGGCCAATCATCTGGCCTATCTCGGCGACTCCGACATTGGCGCCGCGAGCAACATCGGCGCCGGCACCATCGCGGTGAACTACGACGGCTACGGCAAGTGGCGAACCGTCGTGGCGGCCGAGGCTTTCGTGGGCTCCAACAGCTCGCTGGTGGCGCCGGTCCGCATCGGCAAGGGCGCCAATGTGACCGCGGGCAGCGTCATTACCGAGGATGTGCCGGCCGGCGCGGTGGCCTTCGGGCGGGCTCGCCAGGTCACAAAGAAGGGGCGGGCAGCGCCGCTTCGTGCGAAACTGAAGGCCCGGGCGGCGGCTGCCAAACGGGGCAAGAAGAAGTAGCAAGCCCCCTCCCGGAACTCTCCCTCTCGGACTCCTCCCATGTGCGGCATCATCGGAATCCTCGGCAAGGCGCCCGTCACGCCCCTGCTGGTCGAAGCGCTGAAACGGCTCGAATATCGCGGCTATGACTCGGCTGGCGTCGCGACGCTCGTCAACGGCCATATCGACCGCCGCCGAGCCGAGGGCAAGCTGATCAACCTGGAGGCGCGGTTGGCCAAGGAGCCGCTGCCCGGCATCATCGGCATCGGCCATACGCGCTGGGCGACCCACGGCAAGCCGTCGGAGCGCAACGCGCACCCGATCGCCACCGACCGGGTGGCGATCGTGCACAACGGCATCATCGAGAATTTCCAGGAGCTGAAGGACGTACTACTGGCCGAGGGCCGCACGTTCGAGAGCGACACCGACACCGAGGTCGTGGCGCAGCTTCTCACGTCCTACCTCGAGCGCCAGATGTCGCCGGAGGACGCGATGGGCAAGGCGATGGAGCGCCTGCGCGGCGCCTTCGCGCTGGTCGCCCTGTTCAGCGGTCGCCACGACATCCTGATGGGCGCGCGGCGCGGCAGCTCGCTGGCGGTGGGTTACGGCGACGGCGAAATGTACATCGGCACCGATGCGCTGGCGCTGGCGCCTTTCACCAACCGGGTGAGCTACCTGGAGGACGACGACTGGGTGGTGTTGAGGGCCGACGGCGCCACGGTCTACCAGGGTACGCGGAAGGTGAAGCGGCCGATCAAGAAGAGCGGTCTCAGCAGCGCCCTGATCGGCAAGGGCAACCATCAGCATTTCATGCTGAAGGAGATCCACGAGCAGCCGGCGGTGATCGGCGACACGCTGCACGCCTACCTCGATCCGGCGACGCGCTCGGTTCGGCTTCCCGTCCTGCCGCTCGACTGGTCGAACGTGAGCCGCGTGACCATGACGGCCTGCGGCACGGCGTTCTATGCCTGCATGATCGCGAAGTACTGGTTCGAGAAGCTGGCGCGGCTGCCGGTCGAAGTCGAGGTTGCCTCGGAGCTGCGCTATCGCGAGCCGCCGCTGCCCGAAGGCGGCGTCTGCATCGCCGTCTCCCAGTCCGGCGAGACCATCGATACGCTCGAGGCACTGCGCTACGCCAAGACGCAGAAGCAGACGCTGCTGTCCGTCGTCAATGTGCCGGAAAGCGCCATCGCGCGGCTGTCGCACGTCGCGCTGCTGACCCAGGCCGGGCCGGAGATCGGCGTCGCCTCGACCAAGGCCTTCACCACGCAGCTCGTCGTGCTGCTGGCCGCCGCGATTGCCGCCGGCCGGGCACGCGGAACGCTGTCGCGGGAGGAGGAGGAGCGTTTGGCGCTCGCCATGATCGAGCTGCCGTCACGCGTCAACGAAACGCTGAACATGGAGGAGGACTATCGCCGCATCGCCGAGAACACGCTCGCCGCGGCGCGCGACGTGCTCTACATCGGCCGCGGCTCGTCCTTCCCGGTGGCGCTTGAGGGCGCGCTCAAGCTGAAGGAGCTCAGCTACATTCATGCCGAGGGCTATGCCGGCGGCGAGATGAAGCACGGGCCGATCGCGCTGATCGACGACGCGGTGCCGGTCGTCGTGGTGGCGCCGACCGATGCGATCTTCGACAAGATCGCCTCGAACTTCGAGCAGGTGAGGGCGCGGGGCGGGCGGCTGGTGTTGTTGAGCGACAAGGCCGGCGTGGCGCGGCTGGGTGCCAAGGCCGAGACGTCGATCGTACTGCCGGACGTCGATCCGATCGTGGCGCCGATCCTCTACACCGTCGCGGTGCAGCTGCTCGCTTACTACACCGCGCTGGCGAAAGGCACCGACATCGACCAGCCGCGTAATCTCGCCAAGAGCGTCACGGTCGAGTAGCGACCGTAACGCCGTCGTTCAATCCGATCAGCGCGTGCCCCTAGCGCGTGCCTTGCGGCAGGCCCGGGGCGAGGCCGGGCGCCGGTTGCGGGGCCGGCTGGCCACCGCGCGGCTGAGCTGGCGCCGGCCGGGGCTGCGGCGGCGCTGCCGGCTGCATGGCCTGGATCAGGGCCCGGACCTTCTTGCCCTCGTCCTCCTGGGCCTTCTTGAATTCTTCCTCGCTGACGAAGCGGTCCTTGTTGAGGTCCATTTCGAGGAACTTCTTCAACGCGTAAGCCGTGAATTCCACGCGGTCGATCTGTCCGTCCTTGTTGGTGTCGAACTCGGCGAATTTGTTCAAGGCGATCTTCTTGCGCAGGTCGAAGGGCAGCAGGTTCTTGGCCTGCGGTCCGTCGGCCGGACCGATCTGCGCCAGGTATTCTTGCTGGTTGATCTTGCCGTCGCCGTTCTTGTCCAGCTTGTCGGCTTCCTGCAGATGCAGGTCGATGATTTCGTTGAGCGTCGCCATGCCCTGGCGCCGGCGTGCCTCGAGCTGCTGGCGCTCGGCGGCCTCGCGTTGCAAGGACCGCTGCACGATCAGGCGTACCTCGGGCTCGGTGATCTTGTTGTCGCGGTCGGTGTCGTACTGGTTGAACTCGGCGTGGACCAGCGCCTCCGCCTCGGCGCGATCGACGAAGTTGTCGCGGTTGGTGTCGAGGTTCTGGAACTCGGTGCGGGCGCGGCTGCGAAGCTCCTCGATCGGCGGCTTGTTGGGCGAATCGGGCGTCAGCGGCGGTTCGACGACCTTGAGGAATTCCTCGATCGTCAGCTTGCCATCCTTGTTGACGTCGAGCTGCTCGAAAGACTTCATGCGGTATTTAAGGAAGTCCTCGCGCGTCACCTCGCCCTTCTTGTTGACGTCGATCTCGGTGAACCACGAGGGCAGTGGAACAGGCGGCGGCGTGCCGGTTGCTGCCTGCTGGCCGGCGGGAGGCGTGCCCGGCGCGGCCTGGGTCGCCTGGGGTGGCTTCGCGGGGGGCGTCGCCTGGGCCGGCGGGGCCGGCTGTGCGGGCGGGCGGTTTGCCGGCCAACCCTGGGTCGGCGGCGTCTGGGCCGACGCCGGCAATGTCACGGCGGCGGCAAGGAGGATCGAAGCAAGAAGTCGGTTCATCGGCGGTAGGCCCGCGTTGGGAGGGGTGATTCGTATCGGTCGCCATGGGCCATCTGTCAACGTCCACGCCGCATTTCGACCCTGTGCGATAAACACGCCGAAAGGATGGCGCCGCGGCATTTGAGTTGCGTCCTGAAGCCGGATACGCCATCGTGGTTTCGATGCAGACTCCGTAGAAGGGTCGCAAGTGCTTGGGAGGCAAGGGTAATTTCGCAGAATTGCCGCGAAGGTCGCGGCGGTCAACGAACCAGCGGGAAAATGGCAGGACAGCTTTCATCCAGCGGATCGCCGCTGCTTAGCGTGCGCGACGTTTCGGTCCGATTCGGCGGCATTGTCGCCCTCGACGGTGTTACATTCGATGTCGTTTCGGGCCAGGTGGCCGGTCTCATCGGCCCCAACGGTGCCGGCAAGACAACCCTCTTCAATTGCCTCAGCAGGCTCTACACGCCGAACGGCGGCGACATCTTGTTCGAGGGCCAGTCGATCCTCAAGCGGCCGCGCCACGACATCCCCCACATCGGCATCGGGCGGACTTTCCAGAACGTCGCGCTGTTCGACAAGATGTCGGTTCTCGACAACATCAAGGTTGGCTGCCACAGCCGCAGCTCGACCAGCTTCTTCGACAACGCCCTGCGCCTGCCCAAGGTTCGCGGCGAGGAGGAGCGTATCACCCACCGGGCCCACGAGCTGATCGCGTTCATGGATCTCGTGCCGTTCACCACCGCGATCGCGGGCGGCCTGCCGTTCCCGATTCGCAAGCGCGTCGAGCTGGCGCGGGCGCTCGCCTCCAGCCCCAAGCTGCTGCTGCTCGACGAGCCCGCGGCCGGACTGAACCACGAGGAGATCGAGGTCCTGAAAGGCCAGATCAGGCGGGTGCGCGATACGCAGAACGTCACCGTGCTGTTGGTCGAGCACCACATGAGCCTCGTGATGTCGGTGTCCGACCAGGTGGTCGCCATCGACTTCGGCAAGAAGATCGCCGACGGTACGCCGGCGGAAGTGCAGCGCGATCCCGAAGTGATCCGCGCCTATCTGGGGACCGCGTGATGGCCGCGTTGCTGGAAGTCAGGGAACTGAAGGCTTTCTACGAACAGACGCAGTCGCTGTACGATGTCGGATTCGAAATCCCCGACGGCGGCATCACCACCCTCCTGGGCGCCAACGGCGCCGGCAAGACGACGACGCTGCGGGCCATCTGCAACATGGTGCGGACACAAGGCACCGTCCGCTTCGACGGCAAGGACATCGCCGGCCAGGCGACCGAGGAGATCGTACGGCTGCGGATCGCCCATGTGCCCGAGGGCCGCGGCACCTTCACCACGCTCACCGTCGACGAAAACCTGCGCATCGCGGCCTACACGCGACGCGATCGGGCGGCTGTGCAGGCCGATCTCGAGCGGGTGTTCGGCTATTTTCCGCGACTGAAGGAGCGCATGCAGCAGCAGGCCGGCACGCTGTCGGGTGGCGAGCAGCAGATGCTGGCGATTGCCCGCGCCCTGATGCTCAGGCCGCGGCTGATGCTGCTCGACGAGCCGTCATTCGGCCTGGCGCCGCTGATCGTGGTGGAGATCTTCCGCATCCTGCGGCGCATCAACGAGGACGAGAAGGTGAGCATCCTGCTGGTCGAGCAGAACGCCGCGCTGGCGCTCGAGCTCGCCACGCATGCCTATGTGCTCGAGACCGGGCGGGTCGTCATGTCGGGCCCTTCGTCGGTCGTCAAGAGCGACGAGAACGTCCGCAAGTCGTATCTGGGGTACTGAGGCTGAAATGGAACAGTTCATCCAACAAATCGCTTCCGGCCTTGCCAACGGCGCCATCTACGCCGGCGTGGCGCTTGCCTTGGTGATGATTTACGTCTCGACCAACCACATAAATTTCGCCCAGGGCGAGATGGCGATGTTCAGCACGTACATCAGCTGGCAGATGATGAGCTGGGGGCTGAGCTTCTGGCTGGCCTTCGTCGTCGCCGTGGCCTTTTCCTTCGTCATGGGCGTCATCATCGAGCGGGCGATCCTGAGACCGCTGCACAATGCGCCGGTCCTGTCGATCATCGTGGTCTTCATCGGCCTGCTGGCGATCTGCAACTCGATGGCGGGCGCGATCTGGAGCTACCTGATCAAGGAATTTCCGACGCCATTCCCCAAGTCGAGCTTCGGCATCCCCGGCATCATCGGACCGCACCAGCTCGGCGTCGTAGTGGTCACCCTGATAGTGCTCGGCCTGCTGTTCGTGTTCTTCCGCTACACGCCGCTCGGGCTCGCCATGCGCGCGGCGGCGCAGAACCCGCAGATGGCCCGCCTGGTCGGCGTGCGCGTCGACTGGATGCTGGCGCTGGGCTGGGGGCTCGCCGCGTCGGTCGGCGCCGTGGCCGGTATCATGGTCGCCCATATCGTCTACCTCGATCCCAACATGATGGGCGGCATCCTGCTCTACGCCTTCGCCAGTGCGCTGGTCGGCGGCATCTCCAACCCCGGCGGCGCCGTGCTGGGCGGCTTCATCGTGGGCGTGCTCGAGAACATGGTGGTCTTCGCCGGCAACCAGATCGAGAAGGCGACCGGCATCTACATCGTCGGCAACGGCGAGAAGCTCACCGTGGCGCTGATCATCGTCATCACCGTGCTCACGGTTAAGCCCGCCGGCCTGTTCGGCCGGGTCGTCGTCAAGAGGGTCTGAGATGCCGGCGTTTCCGAAGAAGCTGCTCTGGGTCCTGCTGGCGCTGGCCTTCCTCGTGCCGCTGCTGCACCCGCTGTTTCCCGATGTCGTTTCCGACTACCGGCTGTTCCTGGTCAGCACGATGATCATCGCCGCGATCGCGGTGCTGGGGCTGAATCTGCTCACCGGCTTCAACGGCCAGATCTCCCTGGGGCATGGCGCGTTCTATGCCGTCGGGGCCTATACCGCAGCCGTCCTGATGGATCACCTCAGCATGCCCTACTGGGCGACGCTGCCGGTGGCGGCGATCGTCTGTTTCATCGTCGGCTACCTGTTCGGCCTGCCGGCGCTCAAGCTGGAGGGGCACTATCTCGCGCTCGCCACCTTCGCGCTGGCGCTCGCGGTGCCGCAGATCCTGAAATACCGGTGGCTCGAAGGCCTGACCGGCGGCGTCCAGGGCATCGTGCTGAACAAGCCCGAGGTTCCGTTCGGCCTGCCGCTCAGCGAAGACCAGTGGCTGTACTACTACTGCCTGATCGTCATGGTGGTTCTG
>JAUXWB010000130.1 GCA_030684475.1 Reyranella sp.
TATCAGTCCGGCGAGACCGACGTCACCGGGCGGATCTCCAAGATCGGCGACAAGGAGGTGCGCTGCGCGCTCTATGAGGCGGCACACGTCATGCTGACCCGGCCCACCAAGGGCTCGAAGCTGAAGACTTGGGCCTTGGCCGTCGCTCGGCGGGCCGGCATGCGCAAGGCCAAGGTGGCGCTCGCGCGCCGGCTGGCCGTCGTACTGCACCGAATGCTGACCGACGGCACCGCATTCGATCCCGACCTCGGCGGCCTCGTCGCCAAGGCAACCTGAAGAGAAGGAGGCGCATCGAGGTTCTCTGGGACGGGCAGCCACACCACGCCCTTCCTTTGAGCGAAGTCCCTCGCCGGGACGATGGACCAGGTCAGGCCGCGAAAGACCAAGCGGCGACAACCGCGCCTCCTAGATGGGCCGGCCTGGTTCTCATCCGATCCCATCAGGTGGCGGCCCCGCGCCGACCACGGACAGAAGCAAGACTCCGGCGAAGGATCGACGCTCAAGAGGGATTGACTCCCAAAGGCCCGTTACAGAAGAGTCTTTCCGACGAGCGCAGAAATCGTTTGGGAAGGTGACCTCCTCCTGCGTCAAGACAAGCGCATCACATGATTGTCCCAAGGACCGGCTTTGGTCTATCGCCAGAACGGCCGATCCTGCGATAATCTGCGATCCGGAGCCGAAGGAGCACGCAATGGCCGAGAAAGTCTGGGAGCTGAGCGGCCAATACATGGAAAGCTGCAACTGCGACTATCTCTGTCCCTGCATCTACACCAACCCGCAGGCGGCAGCGACGCATGAGCATTGCTACGCGCTCATGGTCTATCGCATCGATCGGGGCCGGCACGGCGCCGTTTCCCTCGACGGCCTGAAGTTCGCCCTCGTCATACGCTCTGGGCGAATAATGGCCGACGGCGGCTGGGTTTTCGGCGTCGTCGTCGACGCGGGCGCGAACGAGGCGCAGCGCAAGGCGCTGGCCGGGATCGTGAGCGGCGAGGCAGGCGGGCCGCCGCAGAGGATCCGCGACAACCTGGTGAAGGATTTCCGCGGCGTCGAATACAAGCCCATCGAGTTCACCGTCGACGGGCTGCAGCGCGCGAGCGAGATACCCGGCGTGCTGGCCTTCGAGATAGAGGGCGTCGCCTCGCGCAACGGCTCGGGCGAGCCGTTCTACATCGACAACACCGCCCATCCCGCCAACCGCCGGCTGGCCCTTGCGCGGTCGAAGAATACCGAGGTGCAGGGCTTCGGCCTGTCGCTCGCGCTTCAGGGCAAGGGCAACAACGGGCACTTCGCGCCGTTCGCCTGGGCCGCCTGATTGGAACTGCTGCCGCGCCAGCGCGTCGTGATCGCGGCCGCGCTGGGAGCCGTCGTCGCGCTCGCCTGGCTCTATCTTTATCTCGCGGCCACCGACATGCAGGTCTCGATGGCCGGCATGGACCGCAACATGGCCATGCCGCCCAAGAGTGCGGCCGACCTCTTCCTGCTGCTGGCGATGTGGCTGGTCATGATGACGGGCATGATGCTGCCCAGTGCCGCGCCCATGATCCTGACCTTCGCCAAGGTCAACCAGAACCGCCGCGCCCGGGGCCGGCCCTACGTGCCGACCGCCCTGTTCACGGCAGGCTACCTGCTGGTCTGGGGCGGCTTCAGCGTCGCCGCCACACTCGCCCAATGGGCCCTCGAGCGCGCTGCACTGCTCTCGGCGATGGACATGACGACCGACAGCCGTTGGCTGGGCGGTCTCCTGTTCCTGGCCGCCGGCCTCTACCAGGTCACCCCCGTCAAGCAGGCCTGCTTGCGTTTGTGCTGGTCGCCGCTCGACTTCGTCGCCAACCACTGGCGGGACGGCCCCGGCGGCGCGCTGCGCATGGGCATGACGCACGGTCTGTATTGCCTGGGCTGTTGCTGGGTCCTGATGCTGTTGCTCTTCGTCGGCGGCGTCATGAACCTGCTCTGGGTCGCCGCTCTCAGCGCCATCGTCCTGGTCGAAAAGCTCCTGCCGCCGGGACCGTGGTTCAGCCGGATCGGCGGCGCGCTGCTTGCCGCCTATGGCATCGGGCTGCTGGCGAGAGGCTAGCCGAAACGCCCGGGGCATCGGGAGTCCACGGCCCGATCTTCACCGGCCTTGATTGAATTTCGTTGCACCGGCACGCACGGCAACGGAGAATCCGGCCCGATAAGGTGGAGATCCGCAGAATGCCGGACCTGAGTTTTTCATGAAGAGCGTCCTTGTCGTCTCCCACCTTGCCGTCGTGCTGCTGGCCGCCCTCGCCCTGTGGTCGATGCGCCACGAATTCACCGAAAAGGCCACCACCCGCATCGAGTGGGTTTATACGCCCGCGCTCGCGGTCGTCGTGGCGGCGGTGTTGCTGATCGTGTCGCCGGGCAAGCGCTATGAACTGTGGGTGGCCGCCATCATCGTCGGCCTCCTGCTCGGTGCGGCCATGGCAATGACGCTGAAGATAAACCAGGACTTCGGGCACGGGCTGATCCGCGTTCCACGCACCTGGGACGGCCTGGGCGCGGCGGCCCTGCTGCTGCTGCTGACCCTGGCCCGGTTCGTGACCTCCAACGTGATGACGCGCCAGTCGGGCAAGTACGGCGTGCTCGGCGCGGCGGCGGCGTTTCTCGCGGCCTACCTCGTCGCCCGGTACATCGTCGCGCGCTTCTACAAAGCCCCGAGAGCGATCCATCTCGACATGAACCGAGGCTACAATCCGCAGAGAACACTCGTCACCTGACGCGACGTCCGCCCGGCGTCTTGCATGCGGAATTGGTCGGCGGAATTGGGCGCGGGAGGAATCTGGATCGGCCTCACGTTGTGGGGCACCCTCGTCGTCGCCAGCCGGGGCCGGTCGCAAGGGCGCGGGAATGGGCCTGGCGGCATGAGGGGGAAGCGATGCAGTCCACGACACCCGTCGCCTCCGGGGCGACCGCGATCAGCGCGCACCTGACCGTGCGGAAGGACTGGCTCGACCGGCGCCGCGAGGATGTTCTCGAACCCGACCTGCCGATCGTCGACCCGCACCATCACCTGATCGACCGGCCGGAAAGCGGGACCTACCTGCTGCCGGACCTGCTGGCGGATATCGCGAGCGGCCACAACGTCGTGGCCACCGTCTATCTGGAGTGGCTGTCGATGTATCGCGCCGATGGGCCCGAGGAAATGCGCCCGGTCGGCGAGATCGAGTTCGCCAATGGCGTCGCGGCCATGTGTGCCAGCGGCAGCTATGGCAAGCCGCGCGTCTGCGCCGGCATCGTGGGCCACGCCGACCTGGCACTGGGCGCGCGCGTGGCCAAGGTGCTGGAGGCGATGATCGCGGCGGGTGGCGGCCGGTTCCGCGGCATCCGCTATATCGCGTCCAGCGATCCGGACCAGGGGCAGTGGGGCGCCACGGCCGTCCGGCCGCACGGCCTGCTGTTCGACAAGCGGGTGCGCGAGGGCTTCGCGCAACTGGCGCCGCTCGGTCTCAGCTTCGACGCCTGGGTCTACCATCCCCAGCTCGGCGACGTGGTCGACCTGGCGCGCGCCTTTCCGGGAACGCCGATCGTGCTCAACCATGTCGGCGGCCCGATCGGGCTTGGCCGCTACGAGGGCAAGCGCGACGAAGTCTTCGCCGACTGGAGCGCGCGCATCGCTGAGCTGGCGGCCTGCCCCAACGTGGCCGTGAAGCTGGGCGGCCTCGGCATGAAGATGTTCGGCTTCGATGTCCACGAAGGCGAGCTGCCGCCCGGCTCGGAGCAGCTCGCGACGGCATGGCGACCCTATATAGAGACCTGCATCTCGGCGTTCGGTCCCAGCCGTGCGATGTTCGAAAGCAACTTCCCCGTCGACAAGGGCTCCTACGGCTACGGCGTGTTCTGGAACGCCTGCAAGCGGTTGGCGCAGGGCGCGAGTGCTGCCGAGAAGGCCGACCTGTTCCACGGCACCGCGTCGCGGTTCTATCGGCTAGGCCTCTGAGGGATTGACCCTGCATGCAGGGTCTATAGGGATTTGGGTAGGCAGAAGACTGAGCGATAGAAACCGAGGAAACGTCCATGAGCACGTCCGTGAGCAAGAAGGCAGCAGCACCCCGGCCCGATCTCGATGCCGACCTCAACAACCTCGCCATGTCGAAGACGGCGCAACCGCTGTTCGACGCGGTGAAGGCGCACATCGCGGAGAACGTCGCGCCGATCGTCGAGGAGTTCTTCCGCCTGGGAGAAGGCCGTAAAGAGCGCTGGAGCTGGGCGCCGGGCCAACTCGACCTGCTGGAGAAGGCCAAGGACAAGGCGAAGAAGTCCGGCCTGTGGAACTTCTTCCTGCCTCACTCCGAGATCGGCCGCGGGCTCACCAACCTCGACTACGCCTATATCGCGGCCGAGCTCGGCAAGTATCCGCTCGCATCGGAATCGCTCAATTGCTCCGCGCCCGACACCGGCAACATGGAGGTGCTGGAGCGCGTCGGCACGCCCGCGCAGAAGGAGAAGTGGCTGAAACCGCTGCTCAACGGCGAGATCCGTTCGGCCTACGCCATGACCGAGCCCGGCGTCGCCTCCTCCGATGCCAAGAATATTGCCACCCGCGCCGAGCTCGACGGCGACGAATGGGTGATCAACGGCGAGAAGTATTACATCTCGGGCGCCGGCGACCCGCGCTGCAAGATCATGATCGTCATGGTCAAGACCAGCCCCGACGCCTCGCCGCAGTTCCAGCAGTCGCAGATCCTGGTGCCGATGGGCACGCCCGGCCTCGAGATCGTTGGCCCGATGACCGTGTTCGGCCACGACCACGCGCCGCGCGGCCACATGCACCTGAAGTTCAACAACTGCCGCGTGCCGGCCGCCAACATCCTGCTGGGCGAAGGCCGCGGCTTCGAGATCAGCCAGGTCCGCCTCGGCCCCGGCCGCATCCATCACTGCATGCGCTCGATCGGCGCCGCCGAGATGGCGATCGAGCTGATGGTCAAGCGTGGCGCCACGCGCACCGCCTTCGGCAAGCCGATCATCCAGCTCGGCAAGAACCTCGAGCTGGTGTCGCGTGCCCGCATCGAGATCGAGGCGATGCGGCTC
>JAUXWB010000131.1 GCA_030684475.1 Reyranella sp.
CCAGCGCAAGACCACCGAACGCGATGCGCCGGAAGTGCTGGCGATGTGCCGCGCCATGGCAGTCGACGTGGCTCTTCTCGTCCCGGTTTGACCCGTCTGCCACCAGACCGTGAGTCTGGTCGCCCGTCACCTGGAAGCGAATGGAATCCCGACAGCGGTGATCGCCACTGCCCGCGACATTGTCGAATCGGCGGCCGTGCCGCGATTGTTGTTCGTCGACTTTCCGCTGGGCGCACCCTGCGGCGAGCCGTGGAATGCCGAGCAGCAGCGCGCGGTCCTGGAGATGGCCTTCCGGGTGCTGGAAACCGCGACGGCGCCCCGCACGACCGTCGAGGCCGGCCTGCGCTGGAGCAAAGGCCAGCGCTGGAAGGATCTGATCTTCACTGAGGAACAGCCGTTCCTGCCGGGACAGGCCGGTGAAGAGTGGTTGAAGAAAAAGGAGGCCTATCGGCGGATGAAGGCCGAGGGCAAGATTTGACGTAAACCGTGGCCAAGGGGCGGCGCCTTCGGGCATCGCTCCGGTTGGCGCGAAGGGAGGCATATGTGTCGCAATCGGTCACCGTCTACACCACGCCACTCTGCGTTCCCTGCGAGGCCTTGAAGCGCGCACTCAAGGCGCGCGGCGTGCCCTTCCGGACGGTCGACCTGTTGATGGACGAGGAGGCCGCCGAACGGCTCGAGGAGCAGGGCATCCGCAGCGCCCCGGCGCTGGAAGTCGACGGCCGGTTCTATACGGGCGCGGCACTGGCCGATGACCGGCTCGACACGCTGTTGAGGCCATAACCGCGCCGTATGACATTGATCCGCCTGGTAAGCTGACGCTTCCCACGACCGCGCGCGATATCCATCCGTGGCGTCATGAGTATGCGTGCCTCTCTCAGGAAGCAGGGCGATGCCCGTGAGCGTCATCGTCAAAGAATGCATTTTCACGCGCGTCTTTGGCCGTGCTGCACCGGCTCCGTATGGTCATCGTCCAATCAATCCGTCTCGATCGGCAACGTCTCCGTCTTTGCCCACTCGCCCATGGAGGCATCGTAGAGAGTGATATCGTCGTGGCCGAGCTGGTGCAGCAGGAAGAGGTCGATGGTGGCCGATATGCCGCCGCCGCAATAACAGATCGTGCGCTTGTCCTTCGACACTCCCTGGGCGGCGAACTTCGCCGCTGCATCGGCAAGCGGGATGAAGCCCTTGGTCGCGGGATCGACCAGCGTGGCCGCCGACACGTTGACG
>JAUXWB010000140.1 GCA_030684475.1 Reyranella sp.
CCGCGCGCCGCGCGCGGCAACGGCGGCGCCGTCGTGAACTACGTCTCGCACTCGCTGTCGCCCACCATCGAGCCGGTCGCCAATCTCTGCGCCTCGGGCGTGCTCGAGCGTTTCCCCAAGATTCGCTTCGCCACCATCGAGGCCGGCATTGGCTGGGTGCCGTGGCTGCTGGGCGCCATGGACGAGGCTTATAAGAAGCATCATTTCTGGGTGCGGCCCAAGCTGCAGGGCCTGCCCAGCGACTATTACCGCGCGCACGGCTTCTCCTCGTTCCAGGAAGACAAGGCCGGTCTCGACCTTGCCGAGAGCCACGGCCTCGACGGCAATTTCATGTGGGCGAACGACTATCCGCATCACGAAGGGACCTGGCCGCATTCGGCCGAGGCGATCGAGCGCACGATGGGCCAGCTCTCCGACGGCGCGCGCGCCAAGGTGCTGGGCCTCAACTGCGCCCGCTTCCTCGGCATCGATGTGCCGGCTCGGTACCGGACATGAGGTACCGCCAATGACCCGCACCTTGCGCGGCAAGGTGGCCGTCGCCGGCGTGGGCGAGACCACCTATTTTAAGCACGGCCAGTCACCGCACTCGGAGTTCATGCTCGCGCTGCAGGCGATCCTGGCGGCCTGCGAGGACGCCGGCATCGATCCGCGCAGGATCGATGGTTTCGCCTCCTACTCCAATGATCGCAACGATCCCTCGCGTCTCGCCGCGGCGCTTGGCCTGCCGGCGCTGCGTTTCTCCAACATGAACTGGGGCGGCGGCGGGGGCGGTGGCTCGGCCGCCGTCGGCAACGCAGCTGCGGCCGTGGCCTGCGGCATTGCCAACTGCGTCGTGGTGTTCCGCGCTTTGGCACAGGGCCAGTTCCAGCGCTTTGGCGCCGCACCGCCCGGCGGCACCGCCTCGGGCGAGGCGGCGCTCAACGCGCCCTACGGCGTGATGTCGCCGGCCCAGCGCTATGCCATGCGCGCCATGCGCTTCCTGCACGAGAACAGGATCGCCGACTCCGCCCAGCGCGCCATCGCGCTCGCCTCGTATCATCACGCGCAGTCCAATCCGCGCGCCGTGATGCATGGCCGGCCGCTGACGGCCGAGGCCTACGACGCCTCGCGCTGGATCGTCGAGCCGTGGCGGCTGTTCGATTGCTGCCAGGAGAATGACGGCGCCGCAGCGCTGATCATCGTGCCGGCGGAGCAGGCGAAGGATTTTAGGCAGACGCCGGCCTACCTGCTGGGCTCGACACAGGGCTCGGAGTATCGCAACGGCGCGCGCAGCCACAATGCGCCGCTCTACGCCACCTCGAGCTTCACCACGGTGGCGCCGCAGCTCTACGACATGGCGGGCGTGAAGCCCGGCGACGTCGACGTGGTGCAGTCCTACGAGAACTTCACCGGCGGCGTGCTGATGAGCCTGGTCGAGCATGGCTTCTTCACCG
>JAUXWB010000154.1 GCA_030684475.1 Reyranella sp.
CGCTGCATTGAGTCCGCTGCCTTGGCCGACCCGGCCTTCCTGCGTCGTACCGGGCAGGGCGTGACGGTCGAGCTGCGCGCGCAGCCGCGGGCGCGCCGCACGGCGCTCGAATGCTCGGCCCAGGGCACGCTCAGGGCCGCGGTGACCGCGCCGGCGGAGGACGGCAAGGCCAACGCCGCCGTGGTCGCGTTGCTCGCGGCCGAGTGGCACCTGCCTCGATCGGCCTTCGATGTCATGAGAGGTACCGCCGCGCGCGACAAGGTGCTGAGTATTTCCGGTGAGCCCGCGGCGCTCGCCGACCGGATCGTCGAATGGGTGCGCGAGCATGGCTGATGCGAAACTGCCTCATGCGAAACTAATAGATGGAAAGGCTTTCGCCATTGGCCTGCGCCATCGCGTGGCCAAAGGCGTGGCTGAGCTGGTGGCGACCCAAGGACTCAAAGGGGGTGCCCCCAAGCCCGGCCTGGCGACAATCCTTGTCGGCGCCGATCCGGCGAGCCAGGTCTATGTCCGCAGCAAGGGCAAGCTCGCGGCCGAACTCGGCATGGCGAGCTTCGACTACCGGCTCGGCCCCGAGACCACCGAGGCCGAGCTGCTGGCACTGATCGCCAAGCTCAATGGCGATCCGGCGATCAACGGCATCCTGGTGCAGCTGCCGCTGCCCAAGCATATCGATACGTCGCATGTCCTGCTGGCGGTCGATCCGGCCAAGGACGTCGACGGTTTTCATCCCGTCAATGTCGGGCGGTTGGGCTCGATCGTCTCGGGCGCGCCGCTCGACTTTCCCGTGCCCTGTACGCCGCTCGGCATCTCAATGCTGTTGCAGGATACCCTGGGCTCGTTGGCCGGCCGTCATGCCGTAGTCATTGGGCGTTCGAACCTGGTCGGCCGTCCGGTGGCGCAGCTTCTGCTGCGCGCCGACTGCACGGTCACCATCACGCACTCGCGCACGCGTGACCTGCCGGGCCTCTGTCGCCAGGCCGACATCGTCGTGGTCGCGATCGGCAAGCGGGAATTCGTACGCGGCGACTGGATCAAGCCAGGTGCTGCGGTAATCGACGTCGGCATCAATCGCATTGTGGCCGAGGCGGGCAAGACAAGACTGGTGGGCGACGCTGACTTTGCTGAAATCCTTCCGGTCGCCGGCTACCTGACGCCGGTACCGGGGGGCGTTGGCCCAATGACGGTGGCGTGCCTGATGTTCAATACGCTGCAGGCGGCGCGGCGCGCGGCAGGGCTGCCGTTCGCCTCAGCCTAGTTCTTCAGCATGCCGGCAACCAGCGCCGTCACGTTGTGGCGCATCATCGCCTCGTAGGTTGGCGCAGGGCCGCCCGGCTTCGACAGGGCGTCGCTGTAGAGGCTCGGACCGACCACGGCGCCCGACTCGCGGGCGATCTGCTCGACCATGCCCGGGTTGGTCATGTTCTCGACGAACAGCGCCTTGATCTTCTGCTCGCGCACCTGCCGGATCAGCGCCGCCACGTCCTTGGCCGACGGCTCGCTCTCGGTGTTGTAGCCGCGCGGCGCCATGAACTGCACGCCGTAGGCCTTGGCGAAGTAGCGGAACGAGTCGTGCCCGGTGATCGCCTTGCGCTGGGCCGGCGGCACCTTGCCGATCTCCGCCCTGACCCACTGGTCGAGGTCGGCCAGCCTCTTGTCATAGGCCGCGGCGCGTTCGCGGTAGGCCGCGGCATTCGCCGGATCGGCCTCGGCGAGACCCTGGGCGATATTGGCGACATAGCGCCTGACGTAGGCGACGTCCTGCCAGCAGTGCGGATCGGGACCGTGGGCATGGCTGTGGCCGTGCGCCGGTCCGGCCGCGATCGTGGCCACGCCCTTCGACGCCACGATGGCGCGGCCCTTGAAGGGGGCGGCCTTGGCGAGACGATCGATCCAGCCCTCGAACCCCAGGCCGTTGCTCACCATCGCCTGGGCAGCGGCCAGGGTGCGGGCATCCGTCGGCCTGGGCTGATAGGTGTGGGCATCGGTATCGGGGCCGACGAGGATCGACAGCTCGACGCGCTCGCCACCGACCTCGGTCACGAGATCGCCCAGGATCGAAAAAGTCGCCACGACCTTGATCCGGGCCCCCGGTGAGGTGGATTGGGCGGAGGCGGGAACGACGGCCAGCAGCGGCGCCGCCGTCAGCAGGAAACGACGAAACATACCGTTATGATATAACGTCAGCCGGAAACATCAAACAGGAAAGTCGAGCCAAAGCGGGGCGTGGCCGGTGGCCTCGAACAGCCGCAGCAGATCCGCCGAAGCGATCGCCGTCGTCATGGTGTTGACCAGGGGATGGGCGTTGATGGGTCCGCCTTCTGTGAGGCCGCGGTCGAGCGCCAGTCTCACCACCTGCGTCTCGTCATTGACCAGGGCGAACGGCGTCACCGATCCGGGCTCGACGCCGAGATGGCGCCGCAGCCGCTCGGGACTGCCGAACGACAGCCGGCCGGCGCCCAGCGCGTCGCCCAGGCGCTTGAGGTCGATCGCGCGATCCTCGAGCGCCACCACCAGCCACATCTCCTCCTTCTTGTTGCGCAGGAAGAGGTTCTTGATGTGATGGCCGGGCAGGTTGCCGCGCAGCGCCTTGGCCTCCTCGACGGTGAAGACCGGCGGGTGCTCGACGGTGCGGTGCGCGATCCCCAGCGCCTCGAGTTTGGCGAATAATTGTTGCGGGTCGTACATGGGGCCTGTCTACAGTGGGGGGATGAAAGGTATCGTTCTGGCGGGAGGCAGCGGCACGCGGCTTTACCCGATGACACGGGCCGCCAACAAGCAGCTCCTGCCCGTCTACAACAAGCCGATGGTCTACTATCCGCTGACGACGCTGATGCTGGCGGGCTGTCGCGAGATCCTGCTGGTCGTCAATCCGCAGGATGTCGAGTCCTACCGCCGCCTGTTCGGCGACGGCGGCCAGTGGGGCCTCAATATCTCCTACGCCACCCAGCCGAAGCCCGGCGGCATTGCCGAAGTCTTCCTGATCGGCCGTGAGTTCATCGGCACCAGCCGCGTCGGCCTGATCCTGGGCGACAATCTCTTCTACGGCGATTCGTTGGCCGCCGTCGCCGAGCGCGGCGCCAAGGCCAGCGGCGCCATGATCTACGCCTATTGGGTGTCCGATCCGCAGGCCTACGGCGTGGTCGAGTTCGATGACGCCGGCCGGCCGACCAGCATCGTCGAGAAGCCCAAGAACCCGCGCTCGAACTGGGCGGTAACCGGCCTCTATTTCTACGACTCCGACGTTTGCGACGTCGCCACGCAGCTTCCGCGGTCGGCACGCGGCGAGCTGGAGATCAGCGACATCAACGCGCACTACCTGAAGGCGGGCCGGCTGACTGTCGAGAAGCTCGGCCGCGGCTATGCCTGGCTCGACACCGGCACGCCGTCCAGCCTGCTGAAGGCGGCCCAGTTCGTCGAGACGGTCGAGGATCGCCAGGGCCTGCAGATCGGCAGCCCCGAGGAGGTCGCCTGGCGCAAGGGCTACGTCGATGATGCCGCCTTCGCGCGTCTCATCGAGCCCATAAAGGAAAGCGAATACGGCAAATACCTGCAGCATCTGCTCGCCCGCGGCTGAGGTTTTGGCGGGCTTGCCAAGGCGCGGAAAAACCCCTATCACCACCGCCTTCCGGCACCTACCCGGCCGGATCGGAGCGCGGGCGTAGCTCAGGGGTAGAGCACGACCTTGCCAAGGTCGGGGTCGAGGGTTCGAATCCCTTCGCCCGCTCCAATTCTTCCCAAGCACAGACG
>JAUXWB010000159.1 GCA_030684475.1 Reyranella sp.
GCACCCAAGGATGCGCCGACGGCGATGGCATGGTTCGCCATCACCGCCGAATTCGAGCGCCAGACCAACGGCGGCACCGAGACGGTGCTGGCCAAGACCGCGACCCAGCGCACGCAGACGCTGCAACGGATCCTGACGCCGGCTGAACTCGAGCGCGCGCAGCAGCTGGGGCAGAGCGAGTTCAAGCAGATCGTCGAGGCGCTGTCGCCGCCCAAGCCATCACCGCCCGCAGCCGCGCCGCCGGTCGAGACGGCGGCAGCGGCGCCCGCGCCACCGTCCGCCGACGTCGATCCGCCAGGCTGGCCCACAGCGGTCAACGATCAGGTTCGCGTCATCCAGCAGGCGTTGGTCGATCTCAAGTTCCTGCGCGACAAGCCGGATGGAGTCATCGGCCCGTTGACCCGCGCGGCCATCCGCGCCTTCCAGCGCAGCATCGCCATGCGCGAGACCGGTGAAGCGACCCGGGACGTGTATGCCGCGCTGAGAGAGTCGCTCGCCAGCCGCGATGTGGTAGCCAATTCACCACTGCCGCTACCGGCCAAAGTCGAGGCGCCGAAACCGGAGATTCCGACGGTCGAGCTGCCGAAGATCGAGTTGCCCAAGGGCGACATTGCGAAGGCCGCGTCGCCCAAGCCCGCACCCGCGAAGGTCGAAGCACCGAAGCCCGAAGCGACGACGGTCGAGGCGCCGAAGGTCGATCTGGCGAAAATCGATCCGCCCAAGCCTGCCTTGCCGAAGATCGAAACCGCGAAGCCCGTACAGGCCCCGGTCACCGCCGCGGCGGAACCGCCCAAGGCGCCGGCGGTCATCGACATCGGCCGGCCGGAACTCGCGCCGCCGCCGCCGACATCGGCTGACATCGCTGGCACGATGCCCAAAGAAGTGGCCAAGAGCGAGACGCCCAAACCCGATCCGGACGCCTGGCCGACAGCACCTGTCGAGCAGGTGAAGGTGGTTCAGCAGCTGCTGCGCGACCTCAATTTCTCGCGCGACGCCCCCGACGGCATCAACGGGCCCGGCACGCGCGCCGCCATCCGCGACTATGAGCGGGCAGCCGGCCTCCACGTGACGGGC
>JAUXWB010000161.1 GCA_030684475.1 Reyranella sp.
CCGCCTCGTCGAAGTCGGGGGTGGAGACTTGGCGGGGCAGCTCGACGCCGTTGGCGCGCCAAAGGTGGACCATGGAGTCGTACCAGACGTGGAAGGCGCGGCGGGCGGCGGAGACGGCGTCGCGGTCGCTGTCGAGCACCACCACGTTGCGCGTGTTGCCGAGGAACGGCATCTCTTCGGGCGCTCGCCCCAGTGCCGCCCAGGCGGCGCGGTAGCGGGCGGTGAAGGTGCCGGCGTCATGCGTCGGCATGGCGAGCGCGATATTGCAGCCGAGACCGGCCAGCCGATCGGCGCTGTCGAGCGAGCGGGTGACGTGCCACAGCGGCGGGTGCGGGCGCTGCACCGGCTGCATCACCAAAGGCACGTCCTTGAAAGTGAAGAATTTGCCGGCATGGTCGAGGCGGTCGGCGCCCAGCCCCTTGAGCACGATTTCCAGGATTTCGTCGAAGCGCTCCTGGCTGGTGCCGGGCTCGATGCCGAAGAACTCGGCTTCGTAGGGCGAGGCGCCGCGGCCGACGCCGAGCTCGAGCCGTCCGCCGCTCATTAAGTCGAGCATGCAGACCTCCTCGATCAGCCTGAGCGGATGGTAGAGGCCGAGCGGGTAGGCGAGGGGCCCCAGGCGCAGCGTCGTCGTGCGCTGGGCGACGGCGGCCAAGAACAGGCCGGGCGAGGGCGCCGAGCCCAGTGGCGTGCCGTGATGCTCGGCCACGTGATAGGCGTGGAATCCCGCCCATTCGTAGAGTTCGATCAGCCTCAGGCGGTCCTCATATTGCCGTCCCAGGTCGGGGCCGGACCGGTCCAGATGATCGAAAACGGCGAATTTCATTATTCTCGTTTTGTGACAGAGGGTTGCCAACCCATCTTACATACAACTATGAGGAAAGTCGCCTGCTAATGCGCATAGCTCGACGGGCCTAAAGGGCAGGCATCACGTTGCGCGCAAATAGTTCGACGGAGCGCTTGGACTCCTCGAAGGACAAGTCGCCGAAGGCGAGCCGGCACAGGCAATAGTTGATACCGGCCACATCGTTGTCGCGCCTCAGCCGGTCGCGCACCGTGGCGGCCGACCCGGCGACGATGTAGCCGCCGTCGAGCGCGCCCTCGAAGTCGGCCGGGATCATCTGGCGCGGCAGGCCGACGCCGTGGGCACGCCAGAGGTGGATCAGCGCGTCGTACCAGAGCACGTAGGCGCGCTTGGCCGCCGCCTGCGCCTCGCGGTCAGTGTCGCCGACCACGACATGGCGGCTGAGGCCGATCAGCGGCAGGCTCGCCTCGTCGTGGCTGAGGGCGGCCCAGGCGGCGCGGTAGCGGGCGGAAAAGGCGCCGACTCCCATCGCGTTCATGCCAACGACGACGTTCAGCCCCTGTTCGGCGAGGCGATCGGCGCTCTCCAGCGAGTTGGCGCCGTACCACAGCGGTGGATGCGGCCGTTGCACCGGCTCCATCTCCATCGGCACGTCGTTGAAGGCGAAATGCTTGCCCGCGTGCGTGAGGCGCGCCTCTGTGAGTCCCTTCAGGACGACCTGCAGCGCTTCGGCGAAACGCTCCGGGCCGGTCGCGGGATCGACCCCGTAGTAGCCGACTTCGTAGGGCGAAATGCCGCGGCCGACGCCAAGCTCGAGACGACCGCCGCTCATCTGGTCGAGCATGCAGATCTCGTCGATCAGCCGCAGCGGGTGATAGAGGTTGAGGGTGTAGACCAGCGGTCCGAGGCGCAGCGTCCTGGTGCGTTGCGCCACGGCCGCCAGAAAGACGCTGGGCGAGGGCGCCATGCCCAGCGGCGTCGCGTGGTGCTCGGCCAGGTGATAGGCGTGGAAGCCGCTCCGCTCATAGAGCTCGATCAGCCGCAGACGATCCTCGAATTGCCGGCCGAGGTCGGGACCGGCGCGGTCCATGTGATCGAAGACGCCGAACTTCATGACCGTTTCTCCCGTTTGCGGGGATGCTACAACGCCACCATGAAGAAGTATCTCTGCCTTGGCTGCGGGTTCTCCTACGACGAAGCGCGCGGCCTGCCCGAACATGGCATCGCGCCCGGCACACACTGGGCCGACATTCCCGAGACCTGGGTCTGTCCCGACTGCGGCACGCCCAAGTCGGGTTTTGAGATGGTCGAGATTCCCTATTGGAGCCGGGCATGAGCGTCAGTTTCGTCCTGCGCGCCGGCGAGCGCGGCTTCTCGCGGCTGGTCTCGACCGGGCCCAACGCGACCTATGTCGCGGGCCACCCTGACGGCG
>JAUXWB010000165.1 GCA_030684475.1 Reyranella sp.
CGGTCTTCTCTTCTTCGTGTCGTTGTTCGCCGAGCTTCTCGCCAACAACAAGCCGATCCTGATTCGCTACGACGGGGCGTTCTACGTCCCCATGCTCAGGGACTATCCCGAGACGACGTTCGGCGGCGAGTTCCCGACCAATACGGTCTACACCGACGACGAGGTGCAGAAGCTGATCCGCGACAAGGGCTGGATCCTGTGGCCGCCCATCCCCTACAGCTACGACACGGTCCTCAAGGGCGATGGCCGAAAGGCCCTCCTGCCGCCGTCGTGGGCGCATCCGCTCGGCACCGACGACCAGGCCCGCGACGTCCTCGCCCGCCTGATCTACGGTTTCCGCATCTCGGTCCTGTTCGGCCTCGCCCTCACCCTCCTGAGTTCGATCGTCGGCGTCGCCGCCGGCGCCTTCCAGGGCTATTTCGGCGGCCTGGTCGACCTGGTCTTCCAGCGCTTCCTCGAGATCTGGTCGAGCATGCCGACCCTCTACCTGCTCATCATCCTGGCGAGCTTCATCGAGCCCAGCTTCTGGGTGCTGCTCGGCATCATGCTGCTGTTCAGCTGGATGGCGCTGGTCGGCCTGGTGCGCGCGGAGTTCCTGCGTGGACGCAATTTCGACTACGTGCGGGCCGCCCGGGCGCTGGGCATGCTGGACGTGCGCATCATGTTCCGGCACATCCTGCCCAACGCCATGACCGCGAGCCTCACCTTCCTGCCGTTCATCCTGGCCGGCTCCGTCACCACCCTGACGTCGCTCGACTTCCTGGGATTCGGCCTTCCGGTCGGCTCGCCGTCGCTGGGCGAGCTGCTCCTTCAGGGCAAGAACAACCTCAACGCGCCGTGGCTGGCCTTCACCGGGTTCTTCATCATCGCGCTCATGCTGTCGCTGCTCGTGTTCATCGGCGAAGCGGTGCGCGATGCGTTCAATCCGCGCAAGGTGATGGCGTGAGCGACCCCGCCCTGCTCCAGATTCACGACCTGTCGGTGACGTTCGGCGCCGGCGACAGCGCCGTGCGCGCGGTGCGGGGCGTCAGCTTCGACATTCATCGCGGCGAGACCGTGGCGCTGGTCGGCGAGTCCGGCTCAGGCAAGTCGGTGACGGCGCTCTCGGTCCTGCAGCTGCTGCCCTATCCGATGGCCAGTCACCCCACGGGCAGCGTCCGCTTCCAGGGCCGCGAACTGGTGGGGGCACCGCCGCGCGAGCTGCTGGCCGTGCGCGGCAACCGCGTATCGATGATCTTCCAGGAGCCGATGACCTCGCTCAATCCGCTGCACACGATCGAGCGGCAGGTGAACGAGGTCCTGATCCTGCACAAGGGCCTGTCGCAGGGCGCCGCGCGCCAGCGCACGCTCGAGCTGCTGGAGCAGGTCGGCATTCCCGAGGCCGCCAAGCGGCTCGACGCCTATCCGCACCAGCTCTCCGGCGGCCAGCGCCAGCGGGTGATGATTGCCATGGCGCTCGCCAACGAGCCCGACCTGCTGATCGCCGACGAGCCCACGACCGCGCTCGACGTCACCATCCAGGCGCAGATCCTGAAGTTGCTCAAGACCCTGCAGGCGCGTTACGGCATGGCGCTGCTGTTCATCACCCACGACCTCGGCATCGTGCGCAAGATGGCCGACCGGGTGTGCGTCATGACGCAAGGCAGGATCGTGGAGCAGGGCCCGGTGGCCCAGGTCTTCGACACGCCACAGCACTCCTACACCCAGCACCTGTTGTCGGCGGAGCCCAAGGGCCGGCCGGCCTCTGCCGATCCCGCAGCCCCCGAGATCCTGCGCCTCGACGACGTCAAGGTGCACTTCCCGATCAAGCGCGGCCTGCTGCGCCGCACGGTCGGGCACGTGAAGGCGGTCGACGGCGTCAGCATCACCCTGCGCCAGGGCCACACGATCGGCCTGGTGGGCGAGTCCGGATCGGGCAAGACGACGCTCGGCCTTGCCCTGCTGCGGCTCGAGAAGAGCGAAGGCGGCATCCGGTTCGACGGCCAGGACCTGCAGAAGCTCGGCTCGCGCGAATTGCGCTCGCTGCGCCGGCAAATGCAGATCGTCTTCCAGGACCCCTTCAGCTCGCTCAGCCCGCGCATGTCGGTCGGCGAGATCGTGGGCGAGGGCCTGGAGGTCCACCGCATCGGCACCGCGGCCGAGCGCAGCCGGGCGATCGACCAGGCACTGAGCGAGGTCGGACTGGAAGTGGCGGCCCGCGAACGCTACCCGCACGAATTCTCGGGCGGCCAGCGCCAGCGCATCGCGATCGCCCGCGCCCTGGTGCTGAAGCCGCGCTTCATCGTGCTCGACGAGCCGACGTCGGCGCTCGATATGAGCGTGCAGGCCCAGATCGTCGACCTGCTGCGCGACCTGCAGGCCCGGCACGGGCTGGCATATCTTTTCATAAGCCATGATCTAAAGGTCGTGCGGGCGCTGGCCGACGAGGTCGTCGTATTGCGCCATGGCAAGGTCGTCGAGCGTGGGACGGCCAAGCAGGTCTTCGAGGCGCCCCAGACGCCCTATACCCAGGCGTTGATCGCCGCCGCGTTCAATCTCGAAGCCATCGGCGCCGAAGGCCAGGTGGTCGCCGTCTGACGTTTTTCAGTTGTGCGCCATCGGACGATGGACTTGTCGGCCAATAGCGGCAAGTCTACCCGCCAATATCGGAGGAGGAGTCCCAGGATGACCGGATTCCGCTGCGGCCTGATGGTCGCTGCCATCGCCTTCGCGGCTGCAACCTCGGTTGTCGCACAGCCCGTCACGATGACGCTCGGCACGGCATCGGTTGGCGGAACCTATGTTGTCTATGGCGGCGTCATCGCCGCTCTGCTGGCCGACAAGGCCGGTATACAAGTCACGCTGCAGCAGACACAGGGCCCGAACCAGAACGTGATCCTGGTCGACGAGAAGAAGATCGAACTCGGCATGACGACGATGGGCGTGGCACTCCAGGCGTTGCAGGGTTCGGCCGCCTGGACCAAGGGCAGGAAGTTCGAGAACATTCGGGCCCTGTTCCCGATGTACGACACGCCCCTGCAGTGCGTGGCGCTCAAGAAGTCCGGCATCACGAGCTTCCGGCAGCTCGAGGGCAAGACGGTCGGCGCCGGGCCCAAAGCCGGCACGGCCGGCACCTATTTCCCCCTGATCTTCGAGGCGCTGGGCATGAAGGCGATGATTCGCCACGGCCAGGGTGGCGAGTTGGGCAACCAGCTCGACGACGGCATTGTCGACGCCTTCTGCTTCGGCGCCGGCGCGCCGATCCCGATCTTCAGCCAGCTCGACCGCGAGAAGGACGTCGTCTTCTTCACCTGGACCGAGGCCGACATCGCCGCGATCCGCGGCAAGATCACCGAGTTCTCCGCATCGACGATCACGAAGGGAACTTACAGGCAGCAGCCGGCCGACCAGAAGACCGTCGGGCTCTACAATTTCGCCATCGCCCACAAGGACATGGCCGACGGCACTGCCTATGCGATCACCAGGGCCGTGCTCGAGAACAACGCGCGGCTGACCAAGGGCCACCCGGCTGCCAGGGAAACGGTGGCGGCCAACGCCATGCGGAACTCGTTCCTTCCCTTCCATCCTGGCGCCGCACGCTACTATGCGGAAAAAGGCATCAAACTCGATCCGGCGACACTGGCGAAATAGACGGCAGGCTTGCGGTCCGACTGTGCTGCCCATAAGAGTTCAGAGTGAGGGGCTCGCCGTATCAGCGGCCCCCATCCTTTGGGAGGAATGATCGTATGAAATACCTGCGCCGAGGCCTGATTGCCGCTGCCATCGCCGCTACGGCGACAGCGGCAGTCGCACAGCCGAAGACCATGACACTGGGAACCGCCTCCGTGGGCGGCACCTACTTCGTCTACGGCGGCGTGGTCGCCAAGGTGCTTACGGACAAGACCGGCATCCAGGTTTCGACCCAGCAGACTCAAGGTCCGAACCAGAACGTGATCCTGGTCGAGGACAAAAAGATCGATCTCGGAATGACGACGATGGGCGTCGCTCTGCAGGCCTGGACCGGAACCGGCCCGTGGACCAAGGGCAAGAAGTACGAGGACATCCGCGCACTGTTTCCGATGTACGACACGCCGATGCAGTGCGTGGCGCTCAAGAAGTCGGGCCTTACCAGCTTCAAGCAGCTCGACGGCAAGACGGTCGGCGTCGGGCCGAAGGCCGGCACGCCGGGCACCTATATTCCGCTGTTCTTCGAGGCACTCGGTCTCAAGGCCACCATCCGCAACGGCCAGGGCTCCGACATGGGCAGCCAGCTCGGCGACGGCATTCTCGACGCCTTCTGCTTCGGCGCCGGTCTGCCAATCCCGATCTTCTCGCAGCTCGACGCCGAGAAGGAGGTCGTCTTCTTCACCTGGACAGATGCTGAGCGGGACGCGATCCGCAAGAAGATGCCGGAATTCTCCGAGGCGGTGATCCCCAAGGGCACCTACAAGACCCAGACCGCTGACCAGAAGACCCTGGGCCTCTACAATTTCGGCATTGCCAACAAGGACATGTCCGACGACGTCGCCTACCTGGTCACCAAGACCATCCTGGAGAACAACGCGGCGATGGTTCAGGGCCATGCCGCGGCTTCAGAAACCATCGCGGCCAACGCCAACCGCAATGCGTTCCTGCCGTTCCACCCTGGTGCGGTCCGCTATTACAAGGAGAAGGGCATCGCGCTCAATCCCGCGACCCTACCCAAGTAAACGACACGATCAGGTCGAACGCCCGCTCCCCTCGGAGCGGGCGTTTTGCTATTCCAGACCGGGAAGGGACGCAAGCGGTCGCCCAGCACGGCAGACTGCGGCGGCATGAAGGGATGATCAATGGCAGCGGCCAATAGCCAGGCGGCGACCGCCGACGCGAACGAGGTCGGCCAAGTCGACGTCGAGGACCTCGAGTATGCCGGCGGCCGCCACGAACAGCGGCCATGGGAACAGAAGCTGTTCTTCTGGCTGTGTGCCGGCTTCTCCGCCTTCCACCTCTGGGTCCTCGTTGGGCCGGTGGTCGTCAAGGAAATCGATTCGGCCTTTGGGCTCGGACAGGTATTCTACCGGGCAGTCGCCGCCAACATCGACCAGGAACTGTTCCGCGCCATCCACTTGGCATGGGGCGCCACCCTGGGCTTCGGCTTCTACAGCATGGCCAAGGGCCGCGGCACCAAGGGTATCCCCTGGTACGACTGGCTGCTGATGCTGGGTGCGCTCGCCTGCGCCGTCTACATGTGGCGCAACCTCGACGACCTGCAGATGAACCAGGGTGCCGTCTACGAAACGCCCGATCTCGTCTACAGTCTTCTCGGCCTTGTCATTGTTTTCGAGTTCACGCGCCGCACGGCCGGCAATGCGCTCACGATCATCGTCGGCTGCTTCCTGCTCTACGCGATGTTCGGCCATATCTTCCCCGAGGGCTCGCCGCTCTATCACAACAAGTCGCTGAAGGACGTGTGGTTCGTCTTTCCGTACCTCGACAGCAACCTCGGCAATTTCGGGCCGACGCTGGAGGTGTCGTCGACCTTCATCATCATGTTCACGGTGTTTGCGGCCTTCCTCGGCCGCTCCAGGGCCGGCGACTACTTCAACAACCTCGCGGT
>JAUXWB010000178.1 GCA_030684475.1 Reyranella sp.
CGCCGTAGGCAGCGCCACCAGCAAGGGAGATCAGCGACTCTTTCCAGACAGCCCAAAACGTACCCATTCACCCAAATCCACTCATCCAAATTCACGCCGCGCTGGCAAAAGGCCGCCGCCGTACTAACAAACCTCGGCAACACCACCAAGCCGGCGGCACGGGAGAAGTGGCCATGGCCGAGTTGACGCCGCAGGGCCTGTCCGCTACCCCCTCGCACCCCTGCAGGTTTCGCCAGAAGTGCCCGATTCAGCTGTTGTTCCTGAGCAAGACGCCCGCCTCGCCGGCCATCCCGCCGGCCTGCGGCGGACGTTTGCCATCATTTCACATCCCGACGCCGGCAAGACGACGCTGACGGAAAAGCTGCTGCTGTTCGGCGGCGCCATCCATGTCGCGGGTGCGGTCAAGGCGCGCGGCGATGCCCGGCGCGCCCGCTCGGACTGGATGAAGATCGAGCAGCAGCGCGGCATCTCGGTCACCACTTCGGTGATGCATTTCGAGTACGGCGGCGCGGTGTTCAATCTGCTCGACACGCCGGGCCATGAGGATTTCAGCGAGGACACCTACCGCACGCTCACGGCCGTCGATTCGGCGGTGATGGTGATCGATGCCGCCAAGGGCATCGAGGCACGCACCCGCAAGCTGTTCGAGATCTGCCGCCTGCGCGACGTTCCGATCGTCACCTTCATCAACAAGATGGACCGCGAGAGCCGCGACCCGATCGAACTCCTGGACGAGATCGCCTCGATGCTCGCCCTCGATGTGAGCCCGATGAGCTGGCCTGCCGGCTCCGGCAGAAGTTTCAAGGGAACCTACGATCTCGTGCACGATCGCATGCTGCTGTTCGATGCTGCCCAGCGCGAGCGCATCGGCGAGACGGTCGAGTACGAAGGCATCGCCGATCCCAGGCTCGCGGCCTCGCTGCCAGCCGACCAGTATGCCAAGCTCGCCGAGGACGTAGAACTGGTGCGCGCGGCCTATCCGGCATTCGACGTGGAATCGTATCGCGCGGGCCATCTGACTCCCGTGTACTTCGGCAGCGCCTACAACAATTTTGGCGTGCGCGAACTCCTCGATGCATTGGCCGCTTGGGCGCCGCCGCCGCGTCCGCAACCCGCCGAGCCGCGGCTCATCGAGCCTACCGAAGCCAAGGTCGCGGGTTTCGTGTTCAAGATCCAGGCCAACATGGACCCCAACCACCGCGACCGCATCGCCTTCCTCAGGCTTTGCAGCGGCCGGTTCAAGCGCGGCATGAAGCTCACGCAGATGGGCACCGGCAAGGTGCTGTCGGTCAATTCACCGATCCTGTTCTTTGCCCGCGAACGCGAGATCGTCGACGAGGCCTGGCCCGGCGACATCATCGGCATTCCCAACCACGGCGTGCTCCGGGTCGGCGACACCCTGACCGAGGGCGAGCAGATCAAGATCGTCGGCATCCCCAACTTCGCGCCGGAAATCCTGCGCCGGGTGCGGCTGGAAGACCCGATGAAGTCCA
>JAUXWB010000181.1 GCA_030684475.1 Reyranella sp.
TCGCCGACGAGGTGATCTGCGGCTTCGGGCGCACCGGCAATGTCTGGGGCTGCCAGACGATGAACATCAAGCCCGACATCCTGACCTGCGCCAAGGCGCTGTCGGCCTCGTTCCTGCCGATCTCGGCGGTGATGATCAACGACAAGGTCTACCAGGCGCTGATGATGGAGAGCGACAAGATCGGCACCTGGGGCCACGGCTTCACCTACTCCGGCCATCCCGTCGCCGCCGCCGTCGCGCTGGAGGCGCAGAAGATCTACGACGAGATCGACCTGTTCGGGCACGCCAAGCGCATGACCCCGATATTCCAGAAGCACATCCAGTCGTTCGCCAACCATCCGCTGGTCGGCGAGGCGATGAGCGTGGGCATGGTCGGCGCCCTCGAGGGCGTGGCCGACAAGAAGTCCAAGGCGCCGTTCGAGATCGGTTCGGTCGGTGCGGCCGGCACCAAGGTCGCCAACGACGCGCAGGCACGCGGCCTGTTCGTGCGCAACATGGGCGACCGAATCGCCGTCTGTCCGCCGCTGATCATCAACGAGGCCGAACTCGCCGACCTGTTCGGGCGGCTGCGCCAGTCGCTCGACGCGGCGATGGCCGAGCTCAAGTCGGAAGGCCACTTCAAGGGCTGACTTGGGCGACCCGCAGGCGGGCTCGGGCTGAGCGCCGCCCTGCTCGTCTGGTGGCTGACCTGGGTGCTGCGATTGAGAAGCACTCCAGATTGTTACTTCACGCGTTCGTGTTTGCGATTCCTCAAGGCGACGCCTTCAGGCGCGACCAAAATGCGCCTATCGCGGACAGGCCTTCCGACTAAGATCGGCGGCGCGGGGAGAGATCTGGATCATGGACTACGAGGCATTCTTCGCCAGCCACCTGCGCCGCCTGCACGACGAGGGCCGCTATCGCGTGTTCGCCGAGCTGGAGCGGATCGCGGGCGCTTTTCCACGCGCGCGGCTCCACCGTGACGGCCAGCCACCGCGCGACGTCACCGTATGGTGCTCCAACGACTACCTCGCCATGGGCCAGCATCCGGCCGTGATCGAGGCCATGCAGGCCGCGATCGGCGCCCAGGGCTCGGGCGCCGGCGGCACGCGCAACATCTCGGGCACCAACACGCTCCATGCCGCGCTCGAAAACGAGTTGGCCCGGCTGCACGACAAGGAAGCGGCCCTCATCTTCACCTCGGGCTACGTCGCCAACGAAACCACCTTGCAGACGCTGGGCGCGCTGCTGCCGGGCTGCGAGCTCTATTCCGACTCGTTCAACCACGCCTCGATGATCGCCGGCATCCGCCACTCCGGCGCGGTGCGCAGGATCTTCCGCCACAACGACGCGGCCCACCTCGAGGAACTGCTGGCTGCCGCCGATCCGGCGAAGCCCAAGGTCGTGGCCTTCGAATCGGTCTATTCGATGGACGGCGACATCTCGCCGATCGGCGCCTTGTGCGACGTGGCGCATCGATATCGCGCCCTCACCTACCTCGACGAAGTCCATGCCGTCGGCATGTACGGCGCCCGTGGCGCCGGCGTGGCCGAGCGCGACGGCGCGCTGGCCAAGGTCGACATCGTGCAGGGCACGCTCGCCAAGGCGTTCGGCGTGGTCGGCGGCTACATCGCCTCGACGGCGGCGACGGTCGACTTCGTGCGTTCCTGCGGCTCGGGCTTCATCTTCACCACCTCGCTGCCGCCCGCCATCGCCGCGGCGGCGCTCGCCAGCGTACGCCATGTCAGCAGCCATCCCGAGCTGCGCGTACGCCACCAGGAACGTGCCGCGACCCTGAAGCGCCGCCTCGCCGCGGCCAGCCTGCCGGTCATGCCGTCCGCCACGCACATCGTGCCGGTGTCGGTGGGCGATGCCGCCCTCTGCAAGCAGGCGAGCGACCTGCTGCTCGACCGCCATTCGATCTACGTCCAGCCGATCAACTACCCGACCGTGCCGCGCGGCACCGAACGCCTCAGGCTGACGCCGACGCCGCTGCACAGCGACGAGGACATGACCCGCCTGGTGACGGCGCTGCAGGACGTCTGGCAGACGTTGGGCCTGGAGGGGGGCCTCGGCCTGCGCGCCGCCGCCGAATAGGCCGCCCCGCCCGCCCGGTGTCACAGCGGGTTGTCACACCAAGTTGTGTCAAATGTTGTGACACGGATTGAGCACCTCCTGTGACAGCGGGAATACCTGGGGCCGCAAAAGCCCCAGCAGACCGTCATTATTCAGTCCTCGGATGCGTTGATCGCACCCCGGTCCCCTCCACCTCCGGACGGTCTTCGGCGGGAGAGGCCTTTACTTGCTACGCACGGCACATGACCGCGGGACGGCCCCTTCTCCTCAATTGGAGTGTACCCGGCGGCGCGCGGGCGGGGCATGGTCTAAGGTTCGGGCCTGAGGTTCAAAACCCCAGGCTCAAGATCGGCGTCAGGACAGGAGCGTTTTTACGACCCCCAGGGTCGGATCGACGTTGCCTGCCGCCGTCTCGTAATAGCGCGCCTGGGCCTGCCGGCCGGCGCCCCTGACCCGGTTCTCCCAGGCGTTGCGCAGCCCGTCGTAGCGGAGCGAGAGCGCGTCCTCAGCCCCGGCCGCCGCGACGTCGCCCAGGAGATCGAGCGGCGAGCCCGAGAGATCGGTGCCCTGCGCCGCCAGCCGTGCCTGCAGCTGGCCGAGCCGCTGGCCCGCCTTCTGCCGGGCCTTGTCGGCGTCGGCCTCGCCCGCCTGCTCGTCCTGCTGCGCCCTCATCTCGTCGACCGCCGCCGCGTTGCGCTGCTGGGCGGCGAGGAAGTTGAAGTCGTTGCGTTGACCTGCGGCGCGCTGCAGCTGCTGGGTGACACTGATGGCTTGCTGGGCCGCGCCCATCGCGGTCGACAGCAGCGCCGCACCGGACGTCATCATGGTGATGGGATCGCACATGGTTTCTCCATAGATGGAACATGCTCCGCCGGTGCGGAGACAAGGCGTTGCAACTCGCTCTCGCCATTTCCTGTTTGGAAACGCCCGAGCCAGTGTTGATGCGGCTTACTCGATTTGAGGACATCTGAAGGCGAAGTTTTGTCTACTTTGTCTCCAAGGACTCCAACGGTCGATGCTGAATCGTCGGTCTGATTTGAAGTTCAATTAACCTGCGCAAGGCCCGAGCCTAGGGAGACAGCATCTTTTCAATCTTGTCCAAAAGTCCCAAATGATCGATCGTCTTAAGAGGAGCGCCACAAAACCAGCGTTCCAGCGCATACGACGCTCCACCTCGTCGGTCGAAGACGTATTCCGTAGGCGTGTGCAGGGGAACTGTTTGCGGATCGACCTTAAAGTTGATCCTATATGTCTCGAAGTCCAAGTGCTGTCCGTAGGCATGAGCATAAGACGTCGCAATAGCACTCTGGATGTCTTTAAATTTCTGAATCATCGCCGACATGGGTCTCTCGAAGTCGACGATGACCCAGCTTTGGTAAGTACGTGGCTTCAATTCATCCGGTGGCCTGAGGCCGAACGTACTTGTTGCCCATTCAATTGCATCCTGAAGAACGACTTCCGCCTCGTCCGTTGTCCGACACGTTGCGATTATGCCGTCATTGTAGATTTCGAGGTGCTGGATTCCGATCGTACCGTCTTCAAGGTCGAGCTTGCCCGTCCTAAACTTGGCACCCTTTTCAGCAACTTCAGTGATGTCTGAGTGCTGAAGGAACCCATATCTCTTCCCAACGAGATCATACAGTTGGGGAAAATATATGTCGCGAGGACTCCGCGTGGCATCCGAATCGAACAACTGGATAACGCGGCCGCTGTCGGTTGTAACCAATTTCATATGACACCCAATTTCAACCTAAGGCGCCGAATTGCGGACTTTCACTGTTTGCGAGCGCAAACGATGCCAAGCGCGGAGGTCGCTGCCATATCGTCGTCTGCGACGAACCTTCAGCGTCATCCTCAGACTCGGCTCTCTTGGCATCGGCGAGCTTTGCTAGTGTCGGGCCGCGGGGACGTCGTTCGACATCAGCTAAATTGGAAACATTGTTTGTCGCGGTTGCTGTTGGCCGTTCGTACTCACGAAGGACCACCTCGGCAGGTTCAATGATCACCCTAATTCGTGCATCGAGAGCGTCGGCAATACTGCGTAGCGTATTGAAGCTCCAATTTTGATAGTCAGCGCGCTCGCATCTGGAAATGGCTGGCTGCTTGGTCCCGGCTTCCTTAGCTAGATCTGCCTGGGTCAGGCCCCGCATCTTTCGAAGAGAGATTATCTGTCTAGCAATCCTTGCAGACGCCTCCGCGAGGAAGAACTTGCGGCGATAATCTCGGTCCCTCAGCTTTTCCGCGAGGTTCAGTTCAATGGGTTGGGAAATTTCCACCATGTTTCGCCTTCTTCTCTTGAGCCTTTTCGAGGTCTTCGAATTCCTTCTTCCGCTTGATCGCTAGTGCATACGCTCGCTGTTGTTCTTGTGGCGATCCCTTCTTGTGAATGCGGAACAGGACCAACTTCTGATTGTAGGGTGCGAACAAGATTCTGACCTGTAGTCGCACAATCTTCAGATTGACCTGCCAGAGGTAGCCATTTGCCTTTCCGAGCGCTTTGACTTGGTAGCCTTCAAGCGCGACCCCGAACCTCGCCATCTCGCCAAGAAGCACATCGACAGCCTCACGTGCCGACGGACACTCGGCATCGATCTCTCCTGGATAAATAGTGGCCGGCCACTGCCGGACGTCGTATGGCATCGATATTACAATATTGTTCTATCATCAAGGAGATGAGCTTGACGCGACAATAACATTTCTGGTATGTCGCGCCGCAGGGTCAAAAAAAGGGCCTCTTACCAAGCCCTTACGCGGAAATTGGCAACAGGCCCTCTTCGAATGCCCGGTAGTCTAACGGTAGGACGCTCGGTTGAAAGTCGGTGAGGTCCGGGTCCGAATCCCGGTCGGGCAACCGAAACGCGGACGACTAATTAGGAATGTAGCCTTCGCTTGATGTTTCCGCCAGTCGTGAACCTGGCGCAAACCACAACCAGCCTTCCACTCATACGCGACTGTGTCCCGCCATGGGCGACACATATTCCGGCTGCAACCTCATCCCATCCAGCATCGGTGACGGCGGCGGCGGGATCTCGCCCGCCCGCGCCATGATCTGGAACACCCGGCCGATCAGCGGCTCGAGCAGGTCGTCGTGCAGGCGTTCCAGCACCGGTCCCAGCATCACCAGCTTCTCGTCGCGGCGTTCGGCGATCTCGGTGGCGCTGCGCACCTCGTCGAGCTGGGTCGCCATCAGGAACAGGTCGGCATAGAAGGCCGCGCGGACGGCCTGCTGGCGGCGCTCGATGGCGGCGCTCATCTGGTCGAGCGGCGGGTTGATCTGATAGGCCGGCTTGAAGCCTGAGGTCCCTCCCTGCGCATCGGACACATAGGTGATCGC
>JAUXWB010000187.1 GCA_030684475.1 Reyranella sp.
GCCTCATCCGCTCGATCCCGCGCGTCGACCGTAGCGCCGGGAGCCAGGCGCGGCTCGAATCGATTCCCGGCACGGTGCCGAGCCTGCTCGATCCGCCGCCGGGCTGCCGCTTCGCCGCCCGCTGCAAGTATGTCATGCCAGCCTGCACGCAAGCGATACCGCCGCTCAAGGAAGTGGCACCCGGTCACAAGGTGGCGTGTATCCTATGAGCAATACCGACGCCCTGCTGTCCGTCCGCGACCTACGCAAGCACTTCGCCGTGAAGGGCGGGATACTGTCGCGCGTGGTCGATCAGGTCCATGCCGTCGATGGCGTGAGCTTCGACATCGCCGCCGGCGAGACGCTGGGTCTGGTGGGCGAATCGGGTTGCGGCAAGTCGACCACGGGCCGCTGCATCCTGCGGCTGATCGAGCCCAGCTCGGGCGAGATCCTGTTCAAGGGCGCCGACGTCAGGGAGATGGACGGCAACGCATTGCGCGCGCTGCGCCGCGACATGCAGATCATCTTCCAGGACCCCTACGCCTCGCTCAACCCCCGCCTCACCGTGGGCGCGATCGTGGGCGAGGCACTCACCATCCACAACCTCGCCAAGTCGCGGCGCGAGCACGAGGATCGCGTGGTCCAGCTCCTCGAGACCGTGGGACTTCAGCCCGACCACATGCGCCGCTTCCCGCACGAATTCTCCGGCGGTCAGCGCCAGAGGATCGGCATCGCGCGCGCGCTCGCCGTCGAGCCCAAGCTGATCGTCTGCGACGAACCGGTCTCGGCGCTCGACGTCTCGATCCAGGCGCAGGTGATCAACCTCCTGGAGGACCTGCAGGAGCAGTTCGGACTCACCTACCTGTTCATTGCCCATGACCTCAGCGTGGTCGAGCACATCTCGACCCGCATCGCCGTGATGTATCTCGGCCGCGTGGTCGAGATCGCGCCGGCACGCGAGCTCTACGACACGCCGCTGCATCCCTATTCCGAGGCGCTGTTGTCGGCGGTGCCGATCCCCGACCCGACGGTGAAGCGCCAGCGCATCATGCTGCAGGGCGACGTGCCCAACCCGATCAATCCGCCGCCGGGCTGCCACTTCCACACCCGCTGTCCGATCGCCCGGCCCGACTGCGCGACGCGCGTGCCCGAGCTGCGCGAAAGCCGGCCGGGGCACTGGGTGTCGTGCCACTACAGAGGTTAGAGGGCACGCCCTTCGGCGTTCCTAGAAGCCGCATTCCCTGGCGGTCGCGATCAGCAGCAGGCACGCTGTTGCGAGACGAGAGATCATCGGGGCCCTTGAGTCAGACAGGATGGTGCCCGCTGCTGGACTCGAACCAGCACGGCCCTTTCGGGCCTCGAGATTTTAAGTCTCGTATGTCTACCAGTTCCATCAAGCGGGCAGGTCGCGGGCGACCTTAGGGGCGGCTTGGCGGAATTGAAAGCGTCAGTGCCGGAACGACGCGATCATGCCGCCCTCGACCCAGCCACGCAGCAGGCCGGCGGCGCGAGCCGGGGCCTGATCGTCGCCGGTGAAGGGTGCCACGGCCTCACAGAGTTCGGGGAACGAGCGCCCCGCGATCAGCGCGTCGAGCATCGCGGCCTCATCGGCCTCGAGCGAGCGGAAGTTGGACATGCGTTCGGGCCGCCAGATCGCCCAGGTCACCGGCTCGGCTGCAGGCGTGACCTCGAGATTGCCGGGCTCGACCTCGTCGCGGCGCTGCCAAGCCTGCGCTACTTCAAAGGCGAAGGTGGCGCGGCGGAACGACGGCAGGATGGTGAAGGTGAGTGTCTCCCAAGCCTCGGGCGGCAGGGTCACCAGGGCCTCGGCGGCAATGGGCGCGACGTCGGGCGAATCGAAGGCTTCGCCCAGCGCCCATTCGAAGCGCGCCATCTCGGCGGCTGCCGGCGTGCCGTCGTAGGGCGGTGTGGCAGACAGAAAATCGGCGACGCCCCTGCCGAACCAGCGCACCGAGGGATGCCGCGACGGATGGGCGGCGATGTAGGCGCGCGCCATGTGATCGAAATCGGCAGGGCCGGCCATCGCCATCAGGCCGGGATAGTCGGTCGTCAGCACCTCGATCAGGCGCAAGGCATAGCCGTCGCGGTAGACATCGAGCAGGGTGGTCCGGTCGGCCTTCCTGGTGTCCTTCACGGCGGCGCGGAAGGCGTCTCTGGCGACAAGCAGGTAGTCCTGGAAGGCGCGCTGCAAGTCGCCCAGCGAACCGGTGTTGCTTCCGTTCATGCCGCAGCCTCGCGTCCGGCCTCGGCGGCGATGCTGCGCGCGATGTCGAGTTCGGCCAGCAGCTCTTCGTAGGGCGGGATGTCGGCGTCGCGCTCGATCATGGTCGGCACGCCCGGAAAGAGCCGCACCGCCTCGGCATAGAGCGCCCAGACGTCGGGTACGATGGGATGGTCGTGGGTGTCGATGATGTGGCTGCCCTTGTGGGTGTGGCCGGCAAGATGGAACTGCCGCACGCGCTCCCGGGGCATCGCGCACAGGAAGGCAAGGGCGTCGAACTCGTGGTTGAAGGCGCTCACATAGACGTTGTTGATGTCGAGCAGGATCTCGCAGTCAGCGCGCCTGGTGAGTTCGGCGATGAAGTCCCATTCCGTGAGCTCGGAGGCGGCGTAGGTGACGTAGCTCGACACATTCTCCAGCACCAGGCGGCGGCCGAGCCGGTCCTGGACCCGCATCACGCGCTCGGCGACGTGGTCCAGCGCCTCCTCGGTGTAGGGCAGCGGCAGGAGGTCGTGCATGTTGACGCCGCGAAGTCCGGTGAAACAGAGATGGTCGGAGATCCACATCGGTTGCACGCGGTCGGCGAGTGCCTTGAGATCGTCGAGGTAGCGCTCGTTCAGCGGATCGACCGAGCCGATCGAGAGGGACACGCCATGCAGGGCCATCGGATAGTCGCGGCGGATGCGGTCCAGCCAATGCATGGGGCTGCCGCCGGGCACCATGTAGTTTTCCGACAACGCCTCGAACCAGCTCACCCGGCCGGGGCTGGCGGCGATCTCCTCGTAGTGCTGGGGCCGGAGGCCCAGCCCGAAATCAATGCCGTCGGCGCCCATGGACGTTATTCTACTCCCGAAAGAATGCGGGCGTCCGCGATTTCCCGGGACGCCCGCGTCGTTGCCCTGTGGCAGCGTCAGATCACCTTGCCGCCCTTCGAGGTGCAGCTCACGACGTCCGTGGTCTCGGTCCAGCCCTGGCCCTTGCAGGCGTTCATGCCCTTGCAGGCCGACGAGGCAGTCTTGCAGGCGCTGGTGCCCTTGCAGGAATTGATGCCAGTGCACTTGACGCCGGCCGCCTGCGCGGACGTGGCGAAGGCGCCGGCGGCGAAGATCGCGGTCGCGGTGGCGATGAGGGTCTTCCTGGTCATGGTCATGTGTCACTCCCTTGTTGAGATCTCTCGCGGAGGACGCGGGGGCGTCTCCACGACGAAACCATGCGCTCCACTGTCCTCACCGGGAAGTCAGGCCTTGGCGACAGGATGTGATCATTCGATCACTGCGCCGTGAAGGGCGGGCGCGAAGCGGGCGGGCGATAGGCCGGCCTCGCTGACGCCGAGCTCGGCCATATCGGCCGGCAGTCCCTTGCCCAGCGCCAGGCTTGTCGCCAGTCGTCCGGCGGCCGCCGCGGTCTGGATGCCGTAGCCGCCCTGGCCTGCCAGCCAGAAGAAGCCCTCTATCCTGGGGTCGTAGCCCACCACCAGATTCTTGTCGGCGACGAAGCTCCGGAGGCCGGCCCACTTGTTCTTGATGCGGCGGATGGTGAGGGTGCTCGCCGTCTCGATGCGCTCGACGGCGGTGGCGACGTCGATCTCCTCGGGCTGGGCATCGCAGGGCGGCGAGGGCGTCTCGTCGGCGAGCGAGCCCATGAACTGTCCGACCTCGGGCTTTAAGTACCAGGTCTCGTCGAAATCGATGACCATCGGCAGATGCGTGAGATCGAGCCCTTGAGGGGCGTCGAACGTGAAGGCGGTGCGCCGCTTCGGCACCAGGCCGACGGGCGTGCAGCCGGCGAGCGCGCCCATCACGTCGGCCCAGGCGCCCGCGGCGTTGATGATGTTGGCCGCGGTCACGCTCTCGTCGCCGCGCAGATTGATGGTCCAGCGCCCGTCCTTGCGCTCGAGCCCGATGACCTCGGCATTGAGTTTCAGCGCCGCACCCGCGGCGCGGGCGCCCTTCAGGAATCCTGCGTGGATGGCGGCGACGTCCATGTCCTCGGCTTCCTCGAAGATCGCGCCGCCCGCCGCGGCTTCCGGCTTGAGCAGGGGCTGCCGGCGAAGCACCTCCTCGGGAGCGAGCCAGCGCACACTGGGCACCAGGCGGGCGTAGTTGGCGGCCGCCTGCTTCATCGCCGCTTCCTGTTCGATGCGGCCGGCGATCAGGGCGCCGCGCGGGGTGAGCAGGGGATGATCGGTGAAGCCCGGCGGCGGCTTGCGGTAGAAATGGCCCGAGGCCACGGTGATGGCGCGGATCTGGGCGCTGCCGTAGGTCTCCGAATGCAGCGCTGCCGAGCGCCCGGTGGTGTGATAGGCCGGTACATGCTCGCGTTCGAGGATAACCACGCGGGCCCCTGATACGAGTTGGGGCGCGAGATGGTAGGCGGCGGAAACCCCGGCGATGCCGGCGCCGATGATGGCGAAATCGAAATCCTGCATGCGCCGCACATTGCAAGGTTGATGCCGCGCCTGCAATAGTTCTGCCGCTATGGAAGAAAAGTCATGAACATCGCTCATCTGCTGCTGGGCTCGTCCCAGGAATTCCGCGACCTGCCCGCCCTGGCGCGCGGAACCTCGCCCTATCTCAGCTACCGCGACCTCTGGCGCAAGGTGGCGGTCATGAGCACGCACCTGCAGGTCCGCTTCGGGTTGCAGCGCGGCGACCGCGTGGCCTTCGCCATGACCAATTGCGTCGAAGCGATCGAGGTCATGTACGCCATCTGGCACGCCGGCCTCTCGGCCGTGCCGATGAACGCCAAGCTGCACGCCAAGGAGATGGCCTTCATCCTGGAGAATTCCGGCGCCAGGCTCTGCTTCGTGACCCCCGATCTCGCCGGCACCATCGCGGAAGCCGCGCGCGAGGCGCCCGAGCTCAGGGAGATCGTCGACACCACGACGCGCGCCTACAGCTTCATGGGGGTGGGCGACCCCAGCCCGATGGCCGACGCCGAGCCCACCGATCCGGCCTGGCTGTTCTACACCTCGGGCACGACCGGCCGGCCCAAGGGCGCCACGCTGACGCACCGCAACCTGCTGGCGATGACGCTCAACTATTTTGCCGATGTCGACCGGCCGCCGCCCGGCGGCTCGATCGTGCACGCCGCCCCGATCAGCCACGGCTCCGGCCTGTGGAACTTCCCGATGCTGGCGCGCGGCTCGGTGCAGGTGTTCCCGGAGAGCGGCAAGTACGAGGTGCCGGAGACGGTCGAGCTGATGAACCGCTGGCCCGAGTGCAGCATCTTCCTGGCGCCGACCATGGTGAAGCGCTTGGTCGAGCATGGCAGCGCCGCCGACCTCAGGCCCGGCGCGTTGCGATTGATCACCTATGGCGGCGCGCCGATGTATGTGAGCGACCTCAAGCGCGCCATGGAGCTGCTCGGCAATGTGCTGACCCAGCTCTACGGCCAGGGCGAGAGCCCGATGACGATCACGCATCTCAGCCGCGAGTTCCATGCCGAGCGCGACCATCCGCGCTGGGAGGCCCGGCTCGCGTCGGCCGGCATCGCCGACACCTGCATGGAGGTCCGCGTCGTCGACGAGGACGGACGCCAGGTGCCGACAGGAGAAGTCGGCGAGATCATCTGCAAGGGCGACCCGGTGATGTCGGGGTACTGGAACAACCCGGAGGCCACGGCGCGCTCGCTGCGGAACGGCTGGCTGTGGACCGGCGACGTCGGCGCCTTCGACGAGGAAGGCTTCTTGACGCTGAAGGACCGCTCCAAGGACATGATCATCTCGGGTGGCTCCAACATCTATCCACGCGAAATTGAGGACGTGCTGAACCTCCATCCCGCCGTCGCCGAATGCTCGGTGGTCGGCCGACCCCATCCGGAGTGGGGCGAGGAAGTGGTGGCGTTCATCGTGCCCCGCCAAGGTGCGAACGTGAAGCCCGCCGAGCTCGACAAGCTCTGCCTCGACAACATCGCGCGCTTCAAGCGTCCGAAGGACTACAAATTCTTGGATGCCTTGCCGAAGAATAACTATGGCAAGATTCTCAAGACCGAACTCAGAACGAAGCTTTAGGAGGAAACCATGGGCAGCATGATCGATCTCAAGCGTCCCGACGGCAGTACCTGCAAGGGCTACGCCGCCGAAGCCGGCAAGGGAAAGCCGGGCATCGTCGTGATCCAGGAATGGTGGGGGCTGAACGACCAGATCTGCGGCGTCGCCGATCGTTTCGCGCGCGCCGGCTACAATGCGCTGGCGCCCGACCTCTATAAGGGCCGCGTGACGCAGAAGCCGGACGAGGCCAACCACATGATGAGCGGCCTCGATTTCGTCGGCGCCTCGGACCAGGACATAGCCGGCGCGGTGAAACATCTGGCCGGTATCGGCGGTAAGGTCGCCGTCATGGGCTTCTGCATGGGCGGCGCCCTCACCAACGCTGCCTGCGCACGCATCACCGGCATCGCCTGTGGCGTGCCGTTCTACGGCA
>JAUXWB010000189.1 GCA_030684475.1 Reyranella sp.
CGCTCGGGCTGGGCGTCCTGCTGTCGATCTTCTCCGTCCTGCTGATGGCGGTTGCCACCAACTTCGTCGCGGCGGCGCTGCTGGCGGCGGCGATCCTGTTCTATGTCTTCGTCTACACGATCTGGCTGAAGCGCCGCACGCCGCAGAACATCGTGATCGGCGGCGCCGCCGGAGCCTTTCCGCCGATGATCGGCTGGGCCGCCGCGACCGGCGACGTCTCCGCGGTGGGCATCGCGCTCTTCCTGCTGATCTTCCTGTGGACGCCGCCGCACTTCTGGGCGCTGGCGCTCTACCGCAGCGACGACTACCGCCGTGCCGGCGTGCCGATGCTGCCGGTCGTCGCTGGTGCGCGCGAGACCAAGCGCCAGATGCTGATCTACACTCTGATTCTGACGCCGGTGGCGCTGGCGCCGACCCTGCTGGGCGCGGTCGGCTGGATCTATGGCGGCGTGGCGCTGGCGATGAGCCTCGTCTTCATCGGCCATGCCGTCGCGGTGTGGCGCACCGCCGACGACGAAACGGCGTTCGGTCCGGCGCGCCGGATGTTCCGCTTCTCGCTTCTCTATCTCGCGGTCCTGTTCGCGGCGCTGCCGTTCGACCTGCTTTTCGGGCGGCTCCTCGGGCGGATCATCGTCGGATGAGCGAGGCCATGGTTGAAGACCGCCGCCCCGGCGACACCGACCTGCACCGCCGCCAGCGGAGCAAGAACCTGATCGTGGCCGGCTTCCTGCTCGTGATGGTCGTGGCGTTCTTCGCCCTCACCATCGTGCGGATGGGAGACAAGGCGTGAGCCCGAATACGAACCGCAGGGACGCGGGCCGCAAGAACGCGCGGCTTGCCGGCCGGCTTGTGGCCGTTGCCGTCGGCATGGTCGGTCTCGCCTATGCCTCGGTGCCGCTCTACGACCTGTTTTGCCGCACGACCGGCTTCGGCGGGACGCCGATCGTCGCCCAGCAGGGCGAAAGGCCGTTGCTGTCCCGCGCCGTGGCCGTGCGTTTCGATTCCAACGTCGATCCCAACCTGCCCTGGCGCTTTGAGCCGCTCGAGCGCGAGGTCAAGGTCCGCCTCGGCGAGGAGCGGCTGGTCCACTATCGCGTAACCAACGTCTCGCAGCGGCCGATCGTCGGGACGTCGGTGTACAACGTCACGCCGGAGCCCGCGGGTCCGTGGTTCAACAAGCTGCAATGCTTCTGCTTCACCGAGCAGTTGCTGTTGCCCGGGCAGTCGGTCGACATGCCTGTCGTGTTTTTCGTCGATCCCGAGATGGACAAGGATCGGCGCTACGACAACGTCCGCACCATCACGCTCTCCTACACCTTCTTCGAGGCGAAGACGGAGCGGGCGAAGATATTGCTCGGCGGCAACCCCGCCAACGGAACTGGAAAGGGTGGATGAACATGGCCGACGGCACACCGAAGCATCCGTATCACCTCGTCGATCCCAGCCCCTGGCCGGCGCTCGGTGCGATCGGCGCGCTGCTGCTGGCGCTCGGCGCCGCTCTCGGCATGCATCCCGGCATGTTCGGCACCGGCGTCGAGAGTTTCGCCAAGTCGGTCGGCTGGTGGATCGTGGTGCCGGGTTTCGCCATCATCTTCGCCGTGATGTGGTGGTGGTGGCGCGACGTCATCGTTGAATCGCGGACGTATCATACCCCGGTGGTCCAGCTCGGCCTGCGCTACGGCATGATCCTGTTCATCGCCTCGGAAGTGCTGTTCTTCGCGGCCTTCTTCTGGGCCTTTTTCGACGCGTCGCTCTATCCCAACTCGCCCGAGATGCCGGTGCGCGCCGAGGCCACCGGCGGCGTCTGGCCGCCCAAGGGCGTCAGCATCATCGCGCCGTTCGACCTGCCGCTGATGAACACGTTGATCCTGCTGCTCTCGGGCACCACGGTCACCTGGGCGCATCACGCCATCGTCGAGGGCAACAAGCGCGACGCCGTGCGCGGCCTGCTTCTTACGGTGGTTCTCGGCGTCTGCTTCACGGCCGTTCAGCTCTACGAGTACATGCACGCGCCATTCGGCTTCCGCGATGGCATCTATTCGTCAACCTTCTTCATGGCGACCGGCTTCCACGGCTTCCATGTCTTCGTCGGCACGACCTTCCTGCTCGTCTGTCTGTTCCGTGCCCAGGCGGGCCAGTTCAAGCCCAAGCAGCATTTCGGCTTCGAGGCGGCCGCCTGGTACTGGCACTTCGTCGACGTGGTCTGGCTTTTCCTGTTCTTCTGCATCTACTGGTGG
>JAUXWB010000195.1 GCA_030684475.1 Reyranella sp.
GACTGGGCGCGCGAGCAGGACCTGATCTACGTCGAGGCCGCCGACATCGTCGCCTACGAGGACACCGCGGCGCGCAACCTCCAACAGGTGGCGCAGGCGCACGTGCCGCTCGAGGGCGCCGAGAACGCCCGCATCCTCGCCTGGCGGCCGAGCGACGGCGGCAAGGAGCATCTCGCCATCGTGGTCGGCGAGATCGACCCGACCGAGCCGGTGCTGATCCGGCTCCATTCCGAGTGCTTCACCGGCGATCTGCTGGGCTCGCTGCGCTGCGACTGCGGCGTGCAGTTGCGCGGCGCCATCGCCGAGATCGCCAAGCAGGGCTCGGGTGTCCTGCTCTATCTCGCGCAGGAAGGCCGCGGCATCGGCCTCGTGAACAAGCTGCGCGCCTACGAACTGCAGGACGACGGCTTCGACACCATCGACGCCAATGAGCAACTCGGCTTCGACGCCGACGAGCGCATCTATGCGCCGGCAGCCACGATGCTGGCCCGCATGGGCATCCAGCGGGTGCGGCTGATGACCAACAACCCGGAGAAGATCCGCGGCCTGGAGCGCTACGGCATCGAGGTCTCCGAGCGCGTGGCGCATTCCTTCCCGGCCAACGGACACAACGAGAACTACCTGCGCACCAAGGCCGAGCGCGCTGGACACTTGCTGTAGGCCCCCAACGCCGGCTTGATCCAGGTCACGTCACGCCGGCCGGGCGGCCCCTAGCGTGTAGCTTTGGAGTATCAAACGATGCGCGTCGGGGTTCCGAAGGAAATCAAGGATCATGAATACCGCGTCGGCCTCGTGCCGTCGTCGGTGGCCGAGCTCGTGCGGCACGGTCACGAGGTCCTGGTGGAGCCTGGTGCTGGCTTGGGCGCCGGCCTCGGAGACGACCTCTACGTCGCTGCCGGCGCCAGGATCGCGGCGGATGCCGGAGCGGTCTTCACCGAGGCCGAGCTGATCGTGAAGGTCAAGGAGCCGCTGCCGGTAGAACGTTCGCGACTGCGGCGCGGCCAGGTGCTGTTCACCTATCTCCACCTCGCCCCCGACCCCGAGCAGACGCGCGCGCTCCTTGCCAGCGGCGTGACGGCGATCGCCTACGAAACCGTCACTTCGCCCACCGGCGGGTTGCCGCTGCTGACGCCGATGTCGGAGATCGCCGGCCGGCTCGCGCCCCAGGTCGGCGCCCGCTATCTGGAGCGCACCGAAGGTGGCCGCGGCGTGCTGCTGGGCGGCGTTCCCGGCGTGCCGCCCGCCGAAGTTGTCGTGCTGGGCGGCGGCGTGTCGGGCACCCACGCGGCGACCATCGCGCTGGGTATGGGGGCCACGGTGTTCGTGGTCGATCGCTCGGGTGAGGCGCTGCGCCGCATCGCCGCGCAATTCCCGGGCGTACGGACGATCTTCTCGACCCACGACGCGCTTGCCCACATCCTGCGCCGCGCCGACCTGCTGGTCGGCGCCGTGCTGGTACCGGGAGCGGCCGCGCCGAAGCTCGTCACGCGCGAGATGGTGGCCGCGATGAAGCCCGGCAGCGTGATCGTCGATATCGCCATCGACCAGGGCGGCTGCTGCGAGACTTCGCGCCCGACGACGCATTCCCACCCGATTTATATCGAGGAGGGTGTCATCCACTACTGCGTCACCAACATGCCGGGCGCGGTCGCCCGGACATCGACCTTCGCTTTGAACAACGCCACGCTGCCGTTCGTGCTGGCGCTGGCCGACAAGGGCTGGCGGCAGGCCATCGCCGACGACCCGCATCTGCGCAATGGCCTCAACGTCCATGCTGGCCAGCTCACCTGCCGGCCGGTCGCGGAATCCCAGGGCCTCGCCTTCATCCCGCCCGACAAGGTGGTCTGAAGGAGCAGGCGATGGCCGAGCGTCCTGTCCTGGTGTTCGACCTCGAGACCGTGCCCGACGTGCACGCCTATGCCGCGACCGCCGGGCTCGAAGGTCGTCCCGAACGGACGGTGCGCGAGCAGATGGGCGACAAGTTCCCCCGCCAGATCTTCCATCGCATCGTCTGCATCGGCGCCCTCGAGGCCCACCGGTCGGACGGCAATGGCTGGCAGGTACGGGCGCTCGCCACCCCCCATCTCGGCGAGCGATCCGAACGGGACATGATCCAGGATCTCGCCGACAGGGTCGCTGATCTCGACCCGCGCTTCGTTACCTTCAACGGCGTTTCCTTCGATCTGCCGGTCCTGCGCTATCGGGCGATGATCCATGCCATCGGCGCTCCCGGACTGGCGCGGCGGCGCTACTTCGAGCGGTTCGGCCCGGATACCGTCGACCTCTGCGACATGCTTTCGGGGTTCGAGCGTCACGCCAGGGTGACGCTGCATCAGCTGAGCCGCGTGCTCGATCTGCCGGGCAAGCCGGAGGGTGTCAACGGCAGCCATGTCGAGACGATGGTGCGGGCCGGCCAGCTCGACGAGCTCGCCCGCTACTGCGCCAGCGACGTGGTGAATACCTACCGGATTTGGCTGCGCTACGAGCTGTTTCGCGGTCGCCTAAGCGAGGTGGAATTCTCGGCTAGCGAGAGATCCCTGGCTGCCTTCCTCGCGACCGACAACGGTCGCCCGCCGACCTGAAAAACTTGACCATGGCGGCGGGAACTATGCTGTTGGGCAAACCGGTCACCGCCATCCTGGTACTGGGCCTCGTTGCCGTCTGCGCTGGCGTCTGGGTAGCGACGACATAGCACTGTCGCCCGATTTGGGCGTTCTTTCCCCCGTTGCGCGAAATTCTGGAAATGATTTCCTCGTCCGCGGCAATCGTCGCAGAATATAAAAATTCCTGACGTGTCCAGCGTGCCAAGATGCGGGATGCTGGGAGACGAGGGGAATTCCGCATGACATTGCCTGTGCCAACGCTCGATCATGTCGTCATCAACGCGCGCGACGACATGGACCACGCCGCCGACGTCTACAAGCGGCTGGGGTTCACGCTCACCGAGCGCGGCTACCATTCGCTGGGCTCGATGAACCACCTCGCCATGTTTGGCACCGACTACCTCGAGCTGATCGCCGTACCCAAGGGCGCCACGACCGGCCGCATGGACCTGCTGACCTTTCCGCTTGGCTTGAACGGCCTGGTGTTCGGCTCCGAGGATTCGGCCATCACCTACAGCGAGCTGACTAAGGTGGGCGTTCCCGTCGAGCCGCCGGTCGAGTTCACGCGGCCGGTGAAGATCGGCGGCAAGGAACACGATGCGCGCTTCCGTACGGTACGCATGAAGACCGGCGTCGTGCCCTACGGTCGGGTCTACTACTGCCACCATTTCACGCGCGACCTGGTGTGGCGCGACGAATGGCGCCACCACGCCAACGGCGTCGTGGCCGTCGCCCGCGCCCTGATCGTCGAGCCCGATCCGGCCAAGGGTGCCAAGCTCTATGCCGACATGTTCGGCGCCGAGTCGGTGCGCGACATCAAGGGCGGCAAGAGCGTGGTCGTCGGCAATTCGCGCTTCGACATCGTGACCGAGGCAGTTCTTCGCGCCGAGTTCGGCGATTCGGTGCCCGATGCCGAGGGTCGTCTGGCGTACATGGCCGGGCTCACGTTCCGAACGGTATCGGTTGCGAAGGTGGCGCGCACTTTGCAGGACGGGAAGATCGGTGGCGTGGCTCAGAGTGCGGGACGGCTGGTCGTCCCGGCCAGGCAGGCCCTGAACGCCGTGCTGGAGTTCATCGAGTAGGCATTATGGCGGCGATCAAATACGACAACCAGGGCGATGCCATCTCGCGCGACGTACCGGGCGATGCGCTGGCGCTGATTGACGCCGGCGGCAACGGGAGCGACCGGACCTACAGCTATGCCGACATCCAGCGGCTGAGCGGTGCGGTGGCCCGTGGCCTCTTGAAGCGCGGCCTGAAGCGTGGCGATCGCGTCGCCATCCTGTCGGCCAACCGCGCCGAATTTCTGCTGACCTTCCTCGGCACCATGCAGGCGGGCCTCGTCTCGGTGCCGGTGAACTACAAGCTGCCGGCCGAGACGGTGGCCTACATCGTGGGTGACTGCGACGCCAAGCTGGTGATCGGCGACGACGCTCGCCTGCCGCTGGCGCCCGATAGCGTCCCCAAGATCTCCTTCGATAGCGACTTTGCCACCCTCTTGGACGCCGGACTTCAAGAGGAGGGGCCGTTCACCCCGATCAAGATGCAGCCCACGGAGCCGGCGCTGTTCCTCTACACCTCGGGCTCGACCGGGCGGCCCAAGGGCGTGGTGCTGTCGCACTATTCCCACCTCTGGGCGATCAGCCAGAGGATGCGGCGGCCGGCGCCGCCCGGCCAGCGCGCCCTGATCGCCGCGCCGCTCTATCACATGAACGGTCTCGCCATGTGCCAGACCACCTTTTCTCACGGGGATACCGTCGTGCTGCTGCCGCAGTTCACGACCAAGGGCTATGTCGAGGCTGCTGCCCGGCATCGCGTGGCCTTCCTCACCTCGGTGCCGACCATGATCGCCATGCTGCTGCGCGAGCGCGAGCTGCTGGCCAGC
>JAUXWB010000135.1 GCA_030684475.1 Reyranella sp.
CGCGCCACTCCAGTGGCGCGGTCAGGACTCATGAGAAGACGCGCCACTGGAGTGGCGCGCCCCCAGCATGATCAGCGGTTGTGCGTGCCGGCGATCTTGTCGCCGTCGAGCTTGGTGAAAGGCACGAAGGGCACGATCTTGCCGCCGTAGATATCCTCACGGCTGGTCGTGATCGAGCCGTCGGCACCCTGCGTCTTCGAGACCTTGAGCACACGCTGGGCGCCCGGCGGGCCGACCGGAATGACCATCAGCCCGCCGGCCTTGAGCTGCTGCAGGAGCGGCGGCGGCACGTGGTCGATGCCGCAGGTCACGATGATCTTGTCGAACGGGCCGGCCTCTTCCCAACCGTAGTAGCCGTCGGCCGCCTTGGTCTTGATGTGCTTGTATTCGGTGTAGCCCTTGTCGATCAGCTTGTCGTAGAGCGCGCGCGTGCGGGCGGCGAGCGGCGCGATGATCTCGATTGTGTAGGTATTCTCGGTCAGGTTGGCGATGTAGGCCGCCTGCACGCCGGAGCCGGTGCCGATCTCCAGCACCTTCTCGCCGCGCTTGACGTCGATGACGTTGGTCATGCGGCCCTGCAGATGCGGGCCGGACATGGTGACGCCATAGCCGATATCGAGGAAGTTGTGCTCGTAGGCACGCTTGTAGATCGCCGGATTGACCGAGGCGAATTCTTCACGCGGCGTCAGGAGGAAGGCGCGGATCGTAGCCGCACTCCAGATATCCTTGTTGCGGAGGAGGGCCTGGAAGCGGTCCCAGCGTTGGCCGAGGAACACCGGGTCCTCGCCGCGGGCCGTGCCCCAGGCAATGAAATTGTCGCGCGTGTCGGTCGGCGGGGTGAGGTCCCAGCTGTAGGGCTTGATGGTGGCGGCGAACGCCGGCGGGACAAACCCGGCTGCGGCGAGCACCGCCGCACCGGAGACGAAAGTGCGCCTCTTCAAGATAGTCCTCCTTGGCGCGGACCCCGTGAGAGGGGGAGGCGAAACCGCCGGAAAAGCCCGGCGACTCGGGGGCAGCCGCACGGCGACTAGATACGGGAATTGTGGCAGATTTGCCAGTGCGACCCGATCACCCTGGCAGGGGGCGCCGGCGCCGGCCTACATGATCTGGTTCACGACGCTGCCATCGACCCTCATCGCGGCACCGGACGTCCCGGAGGCGGCCTCGCTGCAGAGATAGACGCCCAGCGCCGCCACCTCGTCGGCGGTGGTAAAGCGGCGGATCAGCGAGGTCGGCCGGAAGTCGCGCAGGAAGGCCACCTCGATCTCGGCCACCGTCACGCCGGCCGCCTTGGCCCGCTCGGCGCGCAACCTGTCGGTGCTCTCGGTATGCGTCGGGCCCGGCAGCAGGGCATTCACCGTCACCCCCGTGCCCGCCAGCTCCATGGCGAAGCCGTGGCTGATCGCGAGCTGGGCGGTCTTGGTCATGCCGTAGTGGATCATCTCGGGCGGGATGTTGAGCGCCGATTCACTCGATACGAAAAGAACGCGACCCCAGCCGCGCCCCGCCATGCCCGGCGCATAGTGGCGGGTGAAGCGCACGCCGCTCAGGACGTTCGTCTCGAAGAAGCGCCGCCATTCGGCGTCGTCGATCTCGAAGGCGGGCTTTCGGCCGTAGATGCCGAGGTTGTTCACCAGCACGTCGAGCTCGGGCACGCGCTCGAACACAGTGGCAGCGCCCTCGGGCGTCGCGCAGTCGGCCGCGATGCCGGTCACCTTGGCCTCGGGCAGGGCTTCGCGCAGGCGTTTCAGGGCCGCATCGACGCCGGCCTGGGTGCGGCCGGTCAGGACCACATGCGCACCCTCGTCCGCGAGGCCCTTGGCGAGGGCGTAGCCGATGCCGGCAGTCGAACCGGTCACCAGCGCGTGCTTGCCAGCGAGTCCGAGTTCCATTGCCGCCTCACGTGTACTTGCGGACGTCGTCGATCACCCTGCCGTCGTTGGGCAGGGAGCCCGGCTTGGCGAACTCAACCTTGCCGCCGACCTTGCAGACCGTGCGGACCGTGCCTTCCATCGCCTTCTCGAGGTCTGGGGTCGGCTCAGCCGCCTCGACCTTCAAGGTCATGACATCGGCCTGGTTCACCCAGTCGATGACGAGACGCAGGCGGCCGAGGCCGGGATGCTTCTTCGCGATCTCGGCGATTTGTTCCGGATCGACGAACATGCCGCGCACCTTGGTGCGCTGGTCGGCACGTCCCATCCACCCCTTGATCCGCATGTTGGTGCGCCCGCACGGGCTTGGCCCCGCCAGCACCGCGGACATGTCGCCGGTACCGAAGCGGATCAGCGGATAGGCGCGGTTGAAGGTGGTGACCACGACCTCGCCGACATCGCCCTCGGGCACCGGATCGCCGGTGCCCGGCTGCACGATCTCGACGATCACGCCCTCGTCGACGGTCATGCCCTGGATGGCTTCGGACTCGTAGGCGATGGTGCCGAGATCGGCGGTGCCGTAGCTCTGCAGGCAGGTCATGCCTTTATCAATGAACATCTGACGCAGTGACGGTGGCAGCGCCTCGGCGCCGACGAAGGCGTGCTTGATCGAGGAGACGTCCTTGCCGAGCTCCGCCGCCTTCTCGATCAGGATTTTCAGGAACGAGGGCGTGCCGACATAGCCCGAGGGCCGGATGGCGGCGATGGCGTCGAGCTGCAGCTCGGTGTTACCGACGCCGCCCGGCACCACAGCGCAGCCGAGCGCTCGCAACGCCGATTCCATCATGATGCCGGCTGGAGTCAGGTGATACGAAAAGGTGTTGTAGACGATGTCGCCGGGCCGGAAGCCGGCGGCATGCATGGCGCGGGCGCCGCGGAAATAGTCGGGCTCGTCGGTGTCAATCTCGAAGATCGGACCGGGCGACATGAAGACGTGGCGCACCCTGGTCATCGGCACAGCGATCAGGCCGCCCATCGGCGGGTTCTTCTTCTGCACCTCGCCCAGCACCGACTTGCGCAGCACTGGCAGCCCGGCGAGCGCCGCGCGCGAGGTAACGGAGGCCGGGTCGACGTCCTTCAGCCACGTCGCGAAGAACGGCGCATTGGCCTTGGCGTGGGTTATCTGCTGCGGCAGCGCCTGCATCAGCGCCTTCTCGCGCTCCGCGGCCGAGCGGGTTTCCAGCGTGTCGTAGTGCTTGGGCATGGCGGGTTTCCCTCGATTTGCTGGCAACCGTAGACCGGACCGGCACGCGCTTGCATCTATTATCAGAGTTCTTATATTCTGCGCCCGGCCCCGGGAGATCGTCCATGTCCAACGTCCGCATCGCCTACGACAGCTTCGCCAAGACCGCACCCGCCGCCCAGGCCGCCCTGCTCGCCATGGGCAGGACAGCCGACGAGTCGGGGCTCGACAAGGAGATCGTCGAACTCGTCAAGCTGCGCGTCTCGCAGATCAACAACTGCGCCTTCTGCCTGCAGATCCACCTCAACGTCTCGCGCAAGCTCGGCATCGCCCAGGAGAAACTCGACCTGGTGGCGACTTGGCCCGAGGCCGGCCTCTTTTCCGAGCGCGAATGCGCGGCGCTTGCCTGGGCCGAGACCTTGACGCACCTCGCCGGCCACAGCGTCTCCGATGCGACCTACGACGCCGCCCGCCGGCATTTCAGCGAAAGCGAGCTGGTGTTCCTGAGCACGGCCATCGCCACCATCAACGCCTGGAACCGGCTGGGGGCCGCCTTTCGCTTCGCGCCGCCGATCCCGAAGAAGGCGGCAGTGGCGGCCTGAAGCCCCTACCTCGCAGGTAATTGCCGGAAAGGCACCCGCGGCTAATGCTCGCCAGCATGTGGACCTCGCTCGCTTTCGCCGTCGTCGGCGCCATTCACCTGATCCCGGTCGCGCCGGTCTTCGTGCCAGAGACACTGTCGCGCCTCTACGGCATTGCGCACGCCGACACGACGCTGCTCGTGCTGATGCGCCACCGCGCTCTTCTGCTGGCCCTGGTCGGCATCCTCTGCCTGTGGGCGAGCTGGGCCGCGCCCGTCCGGCCGGCGGCGCTGCTGGCCGCGGCGATCAATGTCGTGGGCTTCCTGGGCTTCTACACGCTCTACGGCAATCCTGCCGGCGCGTTGCGTACGATCGCCCTCGCCGACCTGATCGCCTTGCCGCCACTCGCCTTCGCGGCGTGGATGACCCTCGGCCGCGGCTAGAGCCAGCGCTTGCGCCGGCGGTAGTGCTTGACGTCGCGGAACGAGCGGCGGCCCTCGCCGCCGATGCCGAGGTAGAATTCCTTCACATCCTCGTTTTCGCGCAAGGCCGCGGCCTGACCGTCTAGCACAACCCGGCCGTTCTCGAGGATGTAGCCGTAGTGGGCGTAGCGCAGTGCCACGTTGGTGTTCTGCTCGGCCAGCAGGATGGAAACCCTTTCCCGCTCGTTGAGGTTTTTCACGATCTCGAAGATCTCCTCGACGAGCTGCGGTGCAAGGCCCATCGACGGCTCGTCGAGCAGGATGGTGGTGGGCCGGCTCATCAGGGCGCGGCCGATCGCCGTCATCTGCTGCTCGCCGCCCGAGGTATAGCCGGCCTGGCTGGTGCGCCGCTCCTTGAGCCGCGGAAAATAGTGATAGACCTTCTCCAGGTCGTCGGCGATCTGGCGCCGCTTGCTGCCATGGATGAAGGCGCCGGTCAGCAGATTCTCCTCGACCGTGAGATGGCCGAAGCAATGCCTGCCTTCCATCACCTGGATCACGCCGCGCCGCACCAGGTCGTTGGGCGTGAGGCCGTCGACGCGCTCGCCGCGGCAATGGATGTGGCCCTTGGTGACCTCGCCGCGCTCGGTGCGCAGCAGATTGGAAATCGCCTTCAACGTGGTCGACTTGCCGGCCCCGTTGCCGCCCAGCAGAGCCACGATGCCACCCTCCGGCACCGACAGCGACACGCCCTTCAACACGAGGATGACGTGATTGTAGATCACCTCGATATTGGCGACATCGATGACGTTGGCCGTGGCGGCGGCCGGGGCTGTGGCGCTCATGTCCTGTCCCTGTCGGGGAAAGATCCCCCTCGCCGGCGAAGGCGAGGGGGTCGTCGGTTGCGCTCAGCTCTCCTTGGAGCAGTCGCGAATGGGCAGCTTCTTCTCGGCCGCGTACTTCTTGGCTGCGGCATCGACCATCGGCTTGATGACCTTGTCGTCCGACTGATACCAGTCGGAGACCACGACCCACTTGGCGCCATCCCACTGTTGGACCCGGCCGGCGCGCGTGCCTTCGTGGTCGGCGCAGGTCACCTTGAGCGGCTGCAGCATGCCCTCGAAGCCGAGCTCCTTCAGTCGCGCCGCGCTCAGGTCGAGGTTCTCGATGCCCCAGCGGACCTGTTCGCCGGTCAGCGGCTTGTTGCCGAACTTCTTCTGCGCCGTGCGGATCGACTCGACGCCGAGCATGGCATTGACCAGACCGCGATTGTAAAGGACCTCGCCGACTTCATCCCACTTCGCCGCACCCTGGCCCTTGTCGTAGAGGTACTTCTTGAGATCGGCATGGACGCCGAACTGGCCGGCGCCGTGCTGCAGCATGGCGGCGTGATAGCCCTTGGCGCCGCCCTCGGCCGGACGCACGTCGGGCTCGGCACCCGACCACCACACGCCGAACATCTTGTCGCGCGGGAAGCCGACCGCGGCGGCTTCCTTGATCGACGTCGAGTTCATGATGCCCCAGCCCCACAGCAGGACATAGTCCGGCCGGTTCTGGCGGATCTGCAGCCACGTCGCCTTCTGCTCGACGCCGGGATGGGTGACCGGCATCGGCGTGAAGGTGAAGCCGTGCATCTTGGCGCGCTGCTCCAGGAGCGCGATCGGCTCCTTGCCGTAGGGCGAGTCGTGATAGACCAGCACGATCTTCTTGCCCTTGAGCTTGTCGAAGCCGCCTTCCTTCAGGGCGATATGCTGCATGATGATGTCGGCGGCCGACCAGTAGGTGCCGAGCAGCGGGAAGTTCCACTGGAACACGCTGCCGTCACGGCTCTCCGAGCGGCCGTAGCCCATCGAGATCACCGGAATCTTGTCGATCGGCGCCTTTTCGGTGAGCGCGAAGGTGATGCCGGTCGAGAGCGGGTTGACGTAGGCCGCGCCGGTCGGGCCCTTGTTCTTGAGGCGCTCGTAGCACTCCACGCCGCGATCGGTGGCGTAGCCGGTGTCGCACTCCTCGTAGAGGATCTTGACGCCGTTGATGCCGCCGTCGCGCGCGTTGACCAGGGCGTAGTAGTCGGCAACGCCGTTGGCGAACGGGATGCCGTTCGGGGCGTAGGCGCCGGTCCGGTAGACCAGGCCCGGGATGAACTGCTCGTTCTGGGCCTGGGCACCCGACGCGACTGCCAATCCGGCCGTCGCGATCGCCGCGCCCAGAAGCGCTGCTTTCATTGCTCTCATCGTGTTCCTCCTTGAATGATTGGACGGTCCTTGACGGCCGCCCTTGCCGGAAACCTAGTCGATCAGTGCGGGAACGGCCAGAGCCGCAACTTCTCCTTGGCGATCGCCCAGAGGCGGGCCAGGCCGTGCGGCTCGACGATCAGGAAAAAGACGATCATGGCGCCGAACACCATGAATTCGAGGTGGCTGAGCAACGCCGTCGACATCTTGACCCCCAGCCAGCCCGGAAGCTGGTTGAGCACGATCGGCGTCAGGACGATGAAGGCCGCGCCAAGAAAGCTGCCGAGCAGCGAGCCCAGCCCGCCGATGATGACCATGAACAGGATCTGGAACGACCGGTTGATGTCGAACGCCAGGGGCTCCCAGGCGCCCAGCCGCAGGAAGGCCCACATCGCACCTGCCACGCCGATGAAGAACGAACTGACGGCAAAGGCGGTGAGCTTGGTCCTGAGCGGCCGGAAGCCGATGATCTCGGCGGCTATGTCCATGTCGCGGATCGCCATCCACGAGCGCCCGAGATGGCCGCGCACCAGGTTCTTGGCGACCAGCGTCGCCACCACGACGAAGCCCAGAATGAAGAGATACCGGTCGGCAGGCGTATCGATCTTCCAGCCGAAGGCGCTGGTCTCGCCGACCGCCACCGAACCGGACGGCGTATAGTTGGTGAGCCATTTCACGCGCGCGAACAGCCAGTCGAGGAAGAACTGCGAGGCCAGCGTCGCGACCGCGAGGTAGAAGCCCTTGATGCGAAGCGACGGGATGCCGAACAGGATGCCAACGGCCGCGGCCATCAGGCCGCCGAACAGGAAGACGACGATGAGATTGTTGACCTCCGGCACGCGGAGCCAGAGGTTGTAGGCGGCATAGGCGCCGACCGCCATGAAGCCGCCGGTGCCGAGCGACACCTGTCCGCAATAGCCGACCAGGATGTTCAGCCCGACTGCGGCCAGCGACAGGATGAGGAACGGGATCAGGATCTCGGTATAGAGATAGGGGCTGGCGAACAGCGGAACGACCACGAACGCCACCACGATCACTGCGAGCACGAAGAGGCGGTCCTGCAGGATCGGGAAGATCTGCTGGTCGGCGACGTAGTCGGTCTTGAATTGGCCGGCTTCGCGGTAAAGCATCGACTACACCCGCTCGATAATGCGTTCGCCGAACAGGCCTTGCGGCCGGAACAGCAGGAAGACCAACGCCAGCATATAGGCAAACCAGTTCTCAATGCCGCCGCCGGCAAGGTCGAACTGCTTGACCAGGATTGGCGCCAGAAACACCTCGGACAGCTTCTCGCCGGCACCGATGATCAAGCCGCCGACGATGGCGCCCGGCACCGAGGTGAAGCCGCCGAGGATCAACACCGGCAGCGCTTTCAGCGCGATCAGCGAGATCGAGAACTGGACGCCGAGCTTGGCGCCCCAGATCAGCCCCGCAGCGAGCGCCACCAGGCCCGACACCGTCCACACGATCAGCCAGATGGTGTTGAGGGGAATGCCTACTGATTGGGCAGCGGCATGATCGTCGGCGACGGCGCGCAGCGCGCGGCCGACGCGCGTCTTCTGGAAGAAGATGGCGAGCACGATGACCAGGCCAGCAGCAATCGCGGCTGCCACGAGTTCGCCCGGATCGACCAGCAGACCGCCCGGGAACACGCCCTCGAACAGGAACAGCGGATCCTTGGGCAGGCCGAGATTGATTTTGTAGATGTCGCTGCCCCACAGTGTCTGGCCGAAGCCGTCGAGGAAATAGGCGATGCCGAGCGTCGCCATGAAGAGAATGATACCTTCCTGGTTCACAAGATGGCGCAGCACCAGGCGTTCGATGGCATAGGCGAGCAGGCCCATGATGGCCGCCGTGGCCGCGATCGCCAGCCAGATCGGCCAGTCGCCCTTGCCGTAGCTGTAGGCCGCAATGCCGCCGACCAGCGCACCGACGGCGGCCAGCATCTGCAGCTTGCGCCGCTCCCCTGGCCCGGCGCCGCGCGCAACATACTCGCGCCATGCGTACCAGCCGATGAACGCCACCGCGACGCCCAGGATCGCCGCCGCCACGACGAAGTTCGCAAGATGGACTTCCTTGCCGTCGATCTCGCCGCTGAGCCGCGCGATCGTGAGCGCCGCGAACAGCACCATCGCGCCCTGCGCGAAGTTGAAGACGCCGGAGGCCTTGAAGATCAGCACGAAACCCAGCGCCACCAGAGAATAGAGCACGCCGGTCAGCAGGCCGCCGATAAGGGTTTCGAGGAACGGGCCGAGCATGTTCACTCCACTCAGTGGCTGACGCCGAGGTAGGCGGCGACGACCGCCTCGTTGCGCCTGACCTCGTCGGGCACGCCGTCGCCGATCTTCTTGCCGTAGTCGAGGACAACGACGCGATCCGAGATATCCATGACCACGCCCATGTCGTGCTCGATGAGGCAGATCGTGGTGCCGAACTCGTCGTTCACGTCGAGGATGAAGCGGCACATGTCCTGCTTCTCCTCGATGTTCATGCCGGCCATCGGCTCGTCGAGAAGCAGAAGCTCGGGCTCGGCGGCGAGCGCGCGGCCGAGTTCGACACGCTTCTGCAGGCCATAGGGCAACTGGCCGACCGGTGCCTTGCGGATATGCTGGATCTCGAGGAAGTCGATGATCCGTTCGACCGCCTTGCGGTTTTCGATTTCTTCGCGTTGCGCCGGGCCGATGTGAAGCGCCTGCCAGAACAGGCCGGTCTTCATGCGCAGATTGCGGCCGGTCATGATGTTGTCGAGGGTCGACATGCCCCTGAACAGCGCGATGTTCTGGAAGGTGCGTGCGATGCCCTGCTCGGCCGCCTCGTGCGGTCGCATCTGGCTGCGCCTGACGCCCTTGTAGGTGATGGCGCCCTGCTGTGGATGGTAGAAGCCATTGATGCAGTTCAGCATCGACGACTTGCCGGCGCCGTTGGGACCGATGATCGCGCGAATCTCTCCCTTGGCGATGTCGAAGCTGACGTCGGTCAGCGCCTTCACGCCGCCGAACGACAGGCTGATGTTCTCGACCGACAGAAGGACGTCGGGAAAGGAGCGCACGCGGACGGTCATCGCGATCAGCTCGCCTTCTTCAGGGCCGTGTGGGGCGCCACGTCGCGGATCTGCACGTCGCCCTCGATGGCACCTTTGCGGCCGTCCTCGAACGTGACGTCGACCTTGATGTGGGCGCTCTTGGAGCCATCGTAGAGTGCATCGACCAGCGGCTTGTAGCGTTCGCCGATGAAGCCGCGCCGCACCTTGTTGGTGCGCGTAAGCTCGCCGTCATCGGCCTCGAGGGCCTTGTGCAGGATGAGGAAGCGGCGGATCTGGGCGCCGGCCATGCGCGGATCGGCAGCGAGGTCGCGGTTGACCTGCTCGATCTCGCCCTGGATCAGGTCGTGAACCTCGGGCCGCGACGCCAGCTCCTGATAGCTCGCATAGGAAACGTTGCGCCGTTCGGCCCAGTCTCCGACGGCGGTCATGTCGATATTGACGAACACGGCGACGAAATCGCGGCCATGGCCGAAGGCGACCACCTCGTTGATGTGCGGGTAGAACTTCAGCTTGTTCTCGAGGAACTTGGGTGCGAACAGCGTGCCGTCGTTCAGATTCCCCACGTCCTTGGCGCGATCGATGATGCGCAGGTGCCCGCGATCGTCGAGATAGCCCGCGTCGCCGGTGTGCACCCAGCCGTCGGCCGTCTTGGTGTCGTTGGTGGCCTCGGGGTTCTTGAAATACTCCTTGAACACACCGGGACTGCGGTAGAGCACCTCGCCCGAGTCGGCGATCTTGAGCTCGACCTCGGAAACCGGCTTGCCGACGGTGTCGGGATAGACCTCGCCGTTGGGATGGATGGTGACGAACACGGACGCCTCGGTCTGTCCATAGAGCTGCTTCATGTTCACGCCGAGTGCGCGGTAGAAGTTGAAGATCTCGGGGCCGACCGCCTCGCCCGCCGTGTAGGCCACGCGCACCCGGCTCATGCCGAGCGTGTTCTTGAGCGGCCCGTAGACCAGAAGATTGCCGAACGCGTAGAGCAACCGGTCGACCAGCGACACCGGCCGGCCATCGAGCAACGCCGGTCCGACGCGGCGGGCCACGGTCATGAAATACTGGAACATCCGCTTCTTGAGGAAGCCTGCGTCCTCCATGCGGATGGTGACCTGGGTAATCAGGTTCTCGAGCACGCGCGGCGGCGCAAAATAGTAGGTCGGGCCAATCTCGCGCAGGTCGGTCATCACGGTGGCGGCCGATTCGGGGCAATTGACCACCAGACCGACGACATAGCCCTGGGCGTAAGAGAAGATGTGGTCGCCCACCCATGCCATCGGCAGGTAGGACAGGAGTTCGTCGCCGGCCTTGAGACCGTCGAACGACGCGCCGGCCGTGGCCGCCCACACCAGGTTGTCGTAGCTCAGCACCGCACCCTTGGGCCGGCCCGTCGTGCCGGAGGTGTAGAGCATGATGGCGTCGTCGCTCCCGCGCCCCTTGGCGACCTCGGCGGAGACCGTGTCGGGTGCCGCGGCGAGCACCCTCGCGCCTCGTTCCTGCACGTCGGCATACGACTCGAGGGAATCGTAGTGCCGCATGCCGCGCGGATCGACGTACATCACGACCTGCAGCGTGGGCACTTTCTTCTGGATCTCGAGCAGCTTGTCGACCTGCTCCTGGTTCTCGGCGAGCGCAAAGCGGGCGCCGCCATGCTCGACCACGAAGGCGAGTTCGTCGGCCACCGAGTCCTGGTAGACTGGCACCGGCACACCGCCCAACGACTGGGCCGCGCACATCGACCAATAGAGCTGGGGCCGGTTGTCGCCGACGACGATCAGCCTGTCGCCGCGGCGGAAGCCGAGATCGGCCAGGCCCGCAGCCAACAGGCCGACCTGCCGGGCGACATGACCCCAGTCGTAGGTTTGCCAGATACCGTACTCCTTCTCGCGGTAGGCGGGCTGATTGGCGCCGCGGCGCGCACGCTCCGCGAGAAGCTTCGGAAACGTGTCCCGAGCTTTGGTGCCGGTATCGGCCGTCCCCGTCGTCATCTCTGCCTCGCGTTCCCCGTGCTCTCTCTTTTGGCTTGTCGCTTCTGCGGCGATTTCATCGGGCAGATAGCCATAGCTGTTTCGAACTGGTCAAGCCAGCGACCGGGAGAATGCGACGGTGTTACGCGGGTCGCAGCTTGAGGGTGAAGACTACGCCGCCTTCGCGGCGGCTTTCGACGCCGATGCTGCCGCCATGCGCCTCAGCGACGCGGGCCACGATCGCCAGGCCCAAGCCGCGGCTGTCGGCCCGCCCACGGTCGCGCCGCCAGAAACGCCTGAATATCGACTGCCGATCAGCCTCGGGCACGCCGGGGCCATCATCGAGAACGCGAACGGTGCCGTCGGACGAGACGTCGACCTCTATCGACGTGCCACGCGGCGTGTGGCGGACGGCATTCTCGACCAGATTGCGCACTGCCCGGAACAGAGCGTCGGGATGGCCATGTACCCAGACCGCGTCCTCGGCACCGGTCAGGGCAATCGTCTTGGACAGATGGACGGCCAGCGGCGCCATGAAGCCCACGGCGTCGGAGCAGACGGCATGGAGGTCGGCCCTTGCGTCATCACTGACGACGAAGCTCTCGAGTTCGGCGATATCGAGGACCTGCCCGACCGTCCGCGCCATGCCGACAATGTCGGCGCGCAGGGCGTCCCGGGCCGGGCCCGCGTCCAGCGAGTCGACACGGGCGTGCATGATGGCAAGCGGCGTGCGCAATTCATGCGCCACGTCGGCGGTGAATTCCCGTTGCGCCCGGAAACCCGCTTCGAGGCGTTCGAGCGCCTGGTTGACGGCGTGGACCAGCGGCACGATCTCGGTCGGCATCGCCTGCTCGGGCAGCCGGACATCGGTGCGCGCCGGGCCGATCGCCGCCGCCGTCGTCGAGGCCTCGCGCACCGGCTCGAGCACGCGCCGAAAGATCAGGATGTCGATCATCAGCAGTACCAGCAGAATCGGGAAGACGATCCAGGCGACGCGTGAAATGAAGGCGGCGACGATGTCGTCGACGATGACGTCGTCATGCGCGAGATCCTGGGCCACCTGAATCCAGTAGGGTTGCTTGCCGATTGTGCGAGCCACCATTACGCCAAACAGATCCGATTCCGTGGTCCGCCGCCGCACGATCCAGTCGCGCGGCGGCGACTCCCCATGCTGAAATAAAGCCGCGCCGTCTGCACGGGAAGAAAAGAGAACCCGCCCCGAAGCGTCGATCACCGCGTAGGCATAGAGTCCGTGATCGTCGGTGTAGAGTGGCCGTACTTCGTCGGGAATCTCGAGGGCGACGACACCATCGCGCCGCAGCCGAAGGAAACTGCCGATGGTGACGGCCTGGCCGCGCAGTGTCTCCCGGTGGAGGTTGTTGGCCGCCTGGTTGAGCAGCCAGTAGAGCGCCAGCGGTATCACGACGGACGTGACGCCGATGGCAACGACGTGCAACGCCACGACCCGCGAGATGATCGACCGGAATCGCGTCACCCGGCCTTTTCCTCGGTCAGCAGATAGCCGACACCGCGCACCGTATGAACCTTCACCGTGGCGCCGGCATCGGACAGCATCTTGCGAAGGCGGTGGACGTAGACTTCCACCGCGTTCGAACCGACGTCGCCCGACAGGCCGAACAGGTGATCCTCGAACAGCCGCTTGGGCGCCACGTTGCCACTGCGCCGCAGGAGGATTTCCAGCACCGCGGTCTCGCGCGCCGGGAAGGAGTGCGGCGCGCCGTCTACGAATGTCCGCCGGCCCTCGGTATCGAGCGCGATGTTGCCGAAGGTGAGCCGGCGACCGAGCAGATTGCCCGGGCGGCGCAACAACGCCTGAATCCGGGCAATGAGCTCCTCCATGGCGAACGGCTTGGCGAGGTAGTCGTCGGCGCCGGCGCGCAGGCCCGTGACGCGGTCGCTGACACCGTCGCGCGCCGTCAGCACGAGTACCGGCGTCGAGTCACCCCGACGGCGGAGATTGCGCAACAGCCCGATGCCGTCTTCGTCGGGCAGCCCGAGATCGAGCACGACCATGGAGTACTGCATCGTGGCGAGCGCGTGTCCGGCGTCACCGGCGGTACCCACGGAATCGGCTTCGATGCCGCCCTGGGAAAGTCCCCTCTTCAGCAGAGAGACGAGTTCCGTGTTGTCCTCGACGAGAAGTACCCTCATCGGTCTTGGGCTCCCATCCATGCGCGCAACACACGACGGCTTGTAACATGCTGCACGGCCCCCCGCCTGCCGGGATTGTACCGCGCCGGTGCCCTGGCTAGCATCGACGCCTTCTCATGCCGCCGCGTCCCGGCTACATCTGGGACGTGACGACCTCCGACGACCTGATCGACCTCGGCGACCGACGGCTGCGCGTCCGCCGGCTTGCCCCCGGACAAAGCGACGGGCTCGAGCGTACGACGCTCGTCTTCCTCCATGAGGGGCTGGGTTGCATTGAGATGTGGCGGGATTTTCCGCGGCGCCTTTGTGATGCCACGCGTTGCGCCGGCATCGTCTACGACCGTACGGGCTATGGTCGATCGAGCTCCTGGCCGTCGGATCCAGGCGTCCGTTACATGGAAATCGAGGCCGACCAGATACTGCCGCGGCTGCTCGACCGACTGAACGTCGCGGATTGCGTGCTGATCGGCCATAGCGACGGCGGCACGATCGCGCTCAACTACGCCGCGTCGGATCCCGAACCGCTGCGCGCGGTGGTGACGCTCGCGGCCCATGTCATCAACGAGCCGGTCTGCGTCGACAGCATCCGGCGCGCCCGCGAAGCCTTCGCCGCCGGCGACCTGCGCCAGCGACTTGCCAAATATCATGGCGACAACGTCGATGGCTGCTTTCGCCTGTGGTCCGACGCCTGGCTGGCGCCCGGCTTCGAGCCGATGGATGCCGATGGCCGGCTGCCCGGCGTCGTCGTCCCGGTGCAGGCGATCCAGGGCGAGGACGACGAATACGGCAGCGAACGGCAGCTCGGTATCATCGCCGGGAAGGTCGGCGGCTATTGCGAGACGCGCCTGGTGCCGGACTGCGGTCACGCTCCCCATCTGCAGCAGCCTGCCTATGTGCTGTCAGAGGTTGCCCGCTTCGTGGCGCCCCTGGCGCTTGCCGGATGACGATTCCGGCCGCCGGCTAAAGCCGCTTCAGTTCGCTCGACGCCGCCCAGTTGAATTCCGACACGGTCGGACAGCGTGCCTGCGCGAGTTGGAGCTGTTCGCGCGCCCGCCGCTTGTCGCCGCGGCGGATCGCGTCGATACCGATGAAGAATGCTGCCGGGCACTTGCCGTTGCTACGCTTGGCGGCCTCGTCGGTTTCGGCGGCAACCTCGAGCTCGCCGGCGGAAAGCCTGCCCAGCAGGAACTTGGCGATCGGCCCGGGCCATTCGTCGAGAGTCTCGGTGCCTAGGTCCTTGCCGAGCGCGATAAGTCCATCGCGCCTGGCCCGGACCTGGGCGGCGTAGCGCCACAGCAGCGGCGACAGACGTGACTTCAACGTTGAGCGCCCTGCCAGCGCGGAGTCGAAATCCGTGATGGCCTCAGCATAGCGGCCGAGATCGAAGTTGGCATGACCGCGGACGAACAACGCCGTGCGCCGGTCGGACTCGGTCGCGGCACCGCCGACCGCTCCATCGAGCAGGACGTGAGCGCGGTGGAAGTCGGCAATCTGCATGTAGACCTGCGCCTGGCCGATCGCCAGCCAGGGGTCGCCCGGCTTGCGCAGCAGCGCATGATCAAGCGTGCGCAGTGCCGCAGCGCGGTCGCCGCCGCCGGCCAGTTCCGGCATGGTGCTCGACAGCACCATCGGCCAGCCAGCGGGCAGGACCTTGCCCATTTCATCGATGTCCTTCCGGCTGTCGGCCTCGCGACCGAGGCGGCTCAGCTGGTAGGCCCGGATGCTGAGATAGAGCGACCGATCGAAGGCAGATAGCCTGGAACTCGACAGGATCTTGTCGAGCGCCTTCAGGGTGGTGTTGGCCGTGTCGGTGGGAGCGTCAGGCCAGCCGAACTGGCCGGAATTGCCACTACCCGACCGCCGGTCGAACTCGCGAGCCGTCGGGTCCCAGTCGTTGGTGTTGCGCTGCGCCACAGCCTCGGCCGACGCCGTCACGAGGGCCGCAAAAGCCCCAATCGCCTTCACGATTGCCCACTGCATCGGGGCAATCTGGCACAGGCACCAATCGCCTGCATCCGCCGATTGCCTGCAGGGGTCCCTGCCCCTATTTTGCCACCCGTCCGCCCAAAACCGTCTTCCAGGAGTACCCGACCATGGCCGCCGTCCATCCCAACAGCTTCAAGGCCCGCAAGACGCTGAAGGTCGGCGCCAAGACCTACACCTATTTCAGCCTCAAGGCGGTCGAGAAGGAGGTCGGCGACCTCTCGCGCCTGCCCTTCTCGCTCCGCGTCCTGCTCGAGAACCTCCTGCGCCACGAGGACGGCACCACCGTCAAGAAGGGCGACATCGCGGCCTTCTCCGACTGGCTGAAGAACGGCGGCAGGTCGGTCAAGGAGATCAACTTCCGGCCCGCCCGCGTGCTGATGCAGGATTTCACCGGCGTGCCTGCGGTGGTCGATCTCGCGGCCATGCGCGACGCCATGGGCAAGCTGGGCGGCGACGCCAAGAAGATCAACCCGCTGGTCCCGGTCGATCTCGTGATCGACCATTCGGTGATCGTCGACAATTTCGGCAACTCGAGCGCCTTCGGCGCCAACGTCAAGCTCGAGTACGAGCGCAACCTCGAGCGCTATCAGTTCCTGCGCTGGGGCGCGATGGCGTTCGACAATTTCCGCGTCGTGCCGCCGGGCACCGGAATCTGCCACCAGGTGAACCTGGAATTCCTCTCCCAGGTCGTGTGGACGAAGAAGGAAGGCAAGGTGACGATCGCCTATCCCGACACGCTGGTCGGCACCGACAGCCACACCACGATGGTGAACGGCCTCTCGGTCCTCGGCTGGGGTGTCGGCGGCATCGAGGCCGAGGCAGCCATGCTCGGTCAGGCGCAGCCGATGGTGATCCCCGACGTCGTGGGTTTCAAGCTGACCGGCAAGCTGCCGGAGGGCGCGACCGCGACCGACCTCGTGTTGACCGTCACGCAGATGCTGCGCAAGAAGGGCGTGGTCAGCAAGTTCGTGGAATTCTACGGCGACGGCCTCGACGAGATGCCGCTCGCCAACCGCGCCACCATCGCCAACATGGCGCCGGAATATGGCGCCACCTGCGGCTTCTTCCCGGTCGATGGCATTACGCTGGGCTACCTCAAGACGACCAACCGCGGCGCCGCGGCCAAACTCACCGAGGCCTACGCCAAGAAGCAGGGACTGTGGCGCTCGAAGAAGTCCGTCGATCCGATCTTCACCGATACCCTCTCGCTCGACCTCGGCGACGTCGTGCCGAGCCTGGCCGGACCGAAGCGCCCGCAGGACCGCGTGCCGCTGTCGGAGGCGGCGCATCAGTTCGTCGCCAACATGGAGAAGGAATTCGACCGCAAGGATACCGGCAAGCGTATCGCCTGCGAGGGCACCGACTACGACCTCGGCCACGGCGACGTGGTGATCGCGGCCATCACCTCCTGCACCAACACGTCCAATCCCTACGTCATGCTGGGTGCCGGTCTGATCGCACGCAACGCGGTGAAGCACGGCCTCAAGGTCAAGCCGTGGGTAAAGACCTCGCTGGCGCCGGGCTCGCAGGTCGTGACCGAATATCTCGAGGCTTCAGGCCTGCAGAAGGACCTGAACAAGATCGGCTACAACCTGGTGGGTTACGGCTGCACCTCGTGCATCGGCAACTCCGGCCCGCTGCGCGACCCCGTTACCAAGGCGATCGGCGACGGCGACCTGGTGGTCTGCTCGGTGTTGTCGGGCAACCGCAACTTCGAGGGTCGCGTCAATCCGCTGACCCGCGCCAACTACCTCGCCTCGCCGATGCTGGTGGTGATCTACGCGCTGGCCGGCTCGATGAAGATCGACATCACCAAGGACCCGATCGGCGTCGGCAAGGGTGGCAAACCGGTCTATCTAAAAGACCTCTGGCCTTCGAACATGGAAGTCCAGAAGGTCGTCGACAAGTTCGTCACGACCAAGGCTTTCAAGAAGCGCTATGCCGACGTCTTCAAGGGCGATCGCTTCTGGCGCAGCATCAAGACCAAGCCCAGCCTGACCTATGCCTGGGACGACAAGTCGACCTACGTGCGCAACCCGCCATACTTCGATGGCATGGGCAAGATCCCCGGGGCGATCACCAACATCGCCGGCGCCCGTCCGCTCGGCCAGTTCGGCGATTCGATCACGACCGACCACATTTCGCCCGCCGGCTCGATCCGCAAGGACAGCCCGGCGGGAGCCTACCTGCAGGCCGAGGGTGTGGCGCCAAAGGACTTCAACCAGTACGGCACGCGACGCGGCAACCACGAGGTGATGATGCGTGGCACCTTCGCCAACATTCGCCTCAAGAACGAGATGGTGCCGGGCATCGAGGGTGGCTTCACCCACGACTATCGCTCCGACGAGCCGGTGCCGATCTACGACGTGGCGATGCGCTACAAGAAGGAGCACACGCCGCAGATCCTGATTGCCGGCAAGGAATACGGCACCGGCAGCTCGCGCGACTGGGCGGCCAAGGGCGTCAACCTGCTGGGCGTGAAGGCCGTGGTCTGCGAGACGTTCGAGCGCATCCACCGTTCCAACCTGGTCGGCATGGGCGTGCTGCCGCTGCAGTTCAAGGACGGCATGACGCGCAAGACGCTGAACCTCACCGGCCATGAGACCTTCGACGTCGACGGCATCGACGGCGGGTTGAAGGTCGGCATGGACGTGCCGCTCACCATCCACCGGCGAGACGGCAGCAGCGAGAAGATCACCCTGACCTGCCGCATCGATACCGCCGAGGAGGTCGAGTACTTCAAGAACGGTGGCGTGCTTCATTACGTGCTGCGCAATCTGGCGCACGCGGCCTGAGCAAGGGCAGGAACCGACAGCCATGGCGACGGCCACTCGAGGAGGGGGGCTTGCCGGCCATTTCGTCGCCATGGCCCGCAACAACATCTGGTCGAACCATCGGCTGCTCTCGGCCTGCAGGGCGCTGTCGCCGGCCGAGTTCGCAGCCCCGCGCACGAGCTTCTTCCCCTCGCTGCGCGCCACGCTGAACCACGTCCTCTGGGTCGACACCTATTACATCGGCGCACTGGAACGCGATCCGACGGTGCTCGAGCGCTACGACGATCCGCCGCCGGACTTCGCCGATGCCGCTTCGCTCCATGACGCCCAGACAGCCAGTGACCGGCGCCTGCTCGCCTTCTGTGATCGCCAGACCGAACAATCGCTCGCCAAGGGCCTGGTGCTGCCGCGACCCAACCGGACGCCGCCGGCCTCGTCCGTGGCCTCGATCCTGGAGCATCTATTCCAGCACCAGACCCACCACCGCGGGCAAGCCCATGCCATGCTCGCCGGCACAAATGTGAAGCCGCCGCAGCTCGACGAGTTCTTCCTTGCGGGCGAGCAGCATCTGCGCCGCGACGAGTTGCTGGCACTGGGACTCGAACCGAGCTGATGCGTCCCCGCTCTTCCTTCGCCGGCGCCGCGATCGAGGTGAGCGACCTTGCGCGCTCCGTGGCCTTCCATCGCCTGTGGCTGCCAATGCTGGGGTTCCACCGCGTCTGGGCGAGCCCCGACCGGGTGATGTGGTCGCGCGGCTACGATCATTTCGTCATGCGTCAGGCCAAGGACGGCGTTTCCTACGGGCCGGGCGCGCTGTGGCTCGCCGTGTCGGCCGAGAGCCGCGCCCAGGTCGACCAGGTGTTCACCGAACTGCGCGACGCCGGGGCGGAGATCATCCAGCGCCCACAGGAGCTCGACTACCTCGCGCCGGGCTACTACTCGGTCGGCTTCCGCGATCCCGACGGGGTGCCCATCGAAGTCATGCACCGCTGGGACGAGCTGCCCGACATTGTCGACGCCGAGCAGGTCCGCGTGCCGGGTCACGGCGTCAGCCTGGGCGGCTACTTCTTCAAGCCGCAGGCCGGCCAGCCGCCTTATCCGGCGCTGATCCTGCTGCACGGATTTGCAGGCCACGCCCACAACATGGTCGGGCTGGCGCGCGCCGCCTCGGCCAACGGCTATGCAGCCCTTGCACTGTCGCTGCGCGGCTGGCTGGGCTCGGAGGGTGAGAACGACCAGGGCCTGCGCCAGCCGCTCGATGTGCTGGCCGCGATCGATTGGCTCGCCAAGCGACCATTGGTCGATCGTGATCGAATCGGCCTGGTCGGCGCCTCGATGGGCGGTCAGGTGGCGCTGCTCGCCGCTGCCCACAAACCACCGATCAAGGCCGTCGCCTCGTTTTTCGCGCCGACCGACCTCGCACGCTGGCGCGAGGCCAATCCTTTCATGCGCGACTATCTCGACGATCTCTGCGGACCCGAGGGCCTGCCCGTGCGCTCGCCGATCCTGCGGGTAGCGCAGATCGACACCCCGGTACTGCTGATCCATGGCGATCGCGACGAGAACGTGCCAGTGGCGCAGAGCCTTGCCATGGCCGAGGCGCTTCGCAGCCACGGCAAGGACGCCGAGGCCTTCGTGATCACCGGCGCCACGCATTACTTTACCGAGCAACAAAACGCCGCCGCCCGGCGTAAGCTGTTCGACTTTTTGCGTCGTCACCTCTTCCGGAGTTAGCCATTCATGCGTGTGTCTGAAGCCATCAATTCGCGCCGCTCCATGCGGGTCTTCAAGCCGGACCCGGTGTCGAAGGCCGACATCGAATGGATCGTGACCAACGCCAACCGCGCGGCGTCCAACGGCAACCTACAGCCGTGGAAGCTCCACATCACGACGGGCAAGGCACGCCAGCGCCTGTCGGCGGCGATCCTGAAGGCGATGGACGATGGCGACGCCGGGCCGGGCGGCGAGTACGACGTCTATCCGAAGGAATTCACGCCGGTCTACGACCAGCGCCGCAAGCTGGTCGGCAAGCAGCTCTACACTTTGCTCGGCGTGCCACGCGGCGACGCCGCCGGCATGCTGAAGCAGTTCCGCAAGAACTACGACTTCTTCGATGCGCCGGTCGGCATGATCCTGTGTGTCGAGCGACGCATGGGCGGTGGCCAGTGGATCGACTGCGGCATCTTCCTCGACCAGCTCATGCTACTGGCCCGCGAGAAGGGCCTGCACACCTGCCCGCAGGCGGCCTTCAGCCGCTACCAGCATGTCGTGCGGCGCGAACTCAAGATTCCCGACGACCAGATCGTGATCTGCGGCCTGGCGCTGGGCCATGCCGACCCCGACGCGGTGCCCAACTGCCTGATCACCGAACGCGCACCGCTCCAGGACTTCACGACCTGGCACAGCGAATGACTGCCCGGCCATGAGCCCGGCGTCGCGGATCGATCTTCGAATTGCGGTGGTCTTCTGCGGCATCGTCGGCCTGTATCACGTGCTCTACCTCTCCCTGCTGTTGTCGGGCGGACCGCTCATCGGCCCGATGCAGAACATCCTCTTTCCCGACTTCCTCGTCTTCCATGCCGCCGTGCGCGCCTTCCTCGAAGGCAAACTCGCGCTGGTCTACAACATCGACGCCTTCACGCAGTTCCAGAACACGATCTATCACGACCGCTTTCCGTGGACGGTCCACTTCCGGCCCTTCTTCTATCCGCCGACCTGGCTGCTGATGCTGCTGCCGCTCGGCCTTCTCGCGGTCGGTCCGGCCTCCGGCACCTTCATGATCTTGACGGCCGCGGCCGCGACGGCGCTGGAAGGATGGCGTGACTGGTGGGGCTGGCTCGCGGTCGTCACCTCGCCCGCCGCTGCCTGGGTGGTGCTGGCTGGCCAGAACACGTTTCTCAGCCTCGCCTTGTTCTACGGCGGCCTGCGCCTGCTCGACCGCTCGCCGGCCATCGCCGGCATCCTTCTCGGGCTGCTGAGCTACAAGCCGCAGATCTGGGTACTGGTGCCGCTCGCCCTGCTGGCCGCCCAACAGTGGCGGGCGCTTGCCTGGACAGCCGGCACGGTGGCCGTCCTGTCGCTGGCAAGTCTCGGCGTCTTCGGCCTCAATTTCTGGCTGGCTTTCCTCGATGCGGCGCGCGAGGCCGGATCGGCACGCGTGGCCGACGAGATGTTCCAGCGCATCTTCATGCATATGACGACCCTGCTCGCCGCGGCCCGTATCCTCGGCCTGCCGCCCGGCGTCGCCGGCGCGATCCAGCTCGCTGGCGCTGCCGTGGCCGTGGCCGCCGTCTGGTTCGCCTTCCGCCGCCATCGATCGGGCGAGGCGCGCACCGCGGTCCTGATGACCGCGACCTTCCTGGTGTCGCCTTACACGCTGAACTACGACCTGCTGCTGCTGATGCCCGCCGCCGTGGCGCTGTTCCAGCGTGGTATCGCCCTGGGCTTCTATCCGTTGGAGCGGTCGCTCTACCTGATCCTGTGGCTGATGCCGACAGGCGGCATGATCCTGAACCGACTCGATCTGCCGATCATGCCACTGGTTATCCTGCTGTTCGGCGCGGTCGCCTGGGCACGGCTGCAGGTCGAGTCCAAAGTCGAATTGCCGAGCGCCGCAGCGGCGCGCTAAAACCGCAATAATTCAAGGCACTAAGCCAAGGGGGAGGAAACCATGGCCGATGAGGTGATCGCCGTCAGCGCCGACTGGGCCAAGAAGGCCTATGTCGACGGCGCCAAGTACAAGGCCATGTACGAGGCTTCGACCAGGGACCCGGTCACGTTCTGGGGTGAGCACGGCAAGCGCGTCGACTGGATCAAGCCTTACAGCCCCGGTGCCGTGCGCGATGTCGACTATACCGGCGACGTCCGCATCCGCTGGTTCCACGACGGCGTGCTGAATGTCTCGGCCAACTGCATCGACCGTCATCTCGCCAAGCGCGCCGATCAGACCGCCATCATCTGGGAAGGCGATGATCCTGCGAAATCCAAGAAGATCACCTACCGCGAACTGCATGCCGAAGTCTGCCGCATGGCCAACGCGCTCAAGGAACTCGGCGCCAAGAAGGGCGACCGCATCACGATCTACCTGCCGATGATCCCCGAGGCGGCCTACGCCATGCTCGCCTGCACGCGCATCGGCGCCATCCACTCGGTGGTCTTCGGCGGCTTTTCACCCGACAGCCTGGCCAACCGCATTCAGGATTGCGACAGCAACATCGTCATCACCGCCGACGAGGGCCTGCGCGGCGGCAAGCCGGTGCCCCTCAAGGTCAATACTGACGAAGCTGTCAAAAAGTGCCCCGGCGTCAAGAAGGTGCTGGTGGTCAGGCACACCGGTGGCAAGGTCGCGTGGGACGCCGGCCGCGACGTGTGGTGGCATGAGATCGCGGCCAAGGTACCGGCCGAGTGCAAGCCCGAGCCGATGGGCGCCGAGGATCCGCTGTTCATCCTCTATACGTCGGGCTCGACAGGAAAGCCCAAGGGCGTGCTGCACACCACCGGCGGCTACATCGTGTTCGCCTCGATGACACACCAGTACGTGTTCGACTACCACGAGGGCGACGTCTACTGGTGCACCGCCGACGTAGGCTGGGTGACCGGCCACAGCTACATCGTCTATGGACCGCTCGCCAACGGCGCCACCACGCTGATGTTCGAGGGCGTGCCGAACTACCCCGACTCTAGCCGCTTCTGGCAGGTGATCGACAAGCACCAGGTCAACATCTTCTACACCGCGCCCACCGCCATCCGCGCCCTGATGCGCGAGGGCGAGGCGCCGGTGAAGAAGGCCAGCCGCAAGAGCCTGCGCCTGCTGGGTTCGGTCGGCGAGCCGATCAATCCCGAGGCGTGGCTCTGGTACTACCGCGTGGTCGGCGACAGCCGCTGCCCGATCGTCGACACCTGGTGGCAGACCGAGACCGGCGGCATCCTGATCACGCCGCTGCCCGGCGCGACGCCGCTAAAGCCGGGCTCGGCGACCCAGCCGTTCTTCGGCGTGCAGCCGGTCATGGTCGACGCCGAGGGCAAGAAGCTCGAAGGGCCCTGTTCGGGCAATCTCTGCCTGGTGGGCTCGTGGCCGGGCCAGATGCGCACGGTCTATGGCGACCACCAGCGCTTCATCGACACCTACTTCAAGACCTATCCCGGCATGTACTTTACCGGTGACGGCGCACGCCGCGACGCTGACGGCTACTACTGGATCACCGGCCGCGTCGACGACGTGATCAACGTCTCGGGCCACCGCATCGGCACGGCCGAGGTCGAGAGCGCGCTGGTCGGCAACACCAAGGTGGCCGAGGCCGCGGTGGTCGGCTACCCGCACGACATCAAGGGCCAGGGCATCTACGCCTACGTGACGCTCAAGGCGGGCGTTGAATCCACCGATGCTCTCAAAAAGGAGTTGATGGTCTGGGTGGGTACCGAGATCAGCGCCATCGCCCGGCCCGATGCGCTGCAATGGGCGCCGGGTCTGCCGAAAACCCGCTCGGGTAAAATCATGCGCCGCATCCTGCGCAAGATCGCCGAGAACGAGACCGGAAACCTCGGTGATACCTCGACGCTTGCCGATCCGGCGGTGGTCGAGGATCTCGTGAAGAATCGCGTCGCGATCTAGTACCCGGAATCAGAGTTGAGTGACACGTCGGCCTTTGAATCGGCGCTGGCGGACTTTTTTCTTTTTCCACGCAAAGGGCTGCGCGTCCTCATTGTAGGCAGCGATGAAGGCATCGATGTGCTCCTGCAATTCCTTGACAGCGGTGAAAGACGCGCCGCTCAGCGACTGCCCCTGAAGGATGGAAAACCAAGTCTCCACCTGATTGAGCCATGATGCGCGCGTCGGTGTGAAGTGAAATTTCACGTTGGGGTGTTTCTTGAGCCAGCGGTCGTTCTTCTTATGTGTGTTGAGATTGTCCAAGATGACGTGAAGCTCGCGATCGGGAAAGGCCGCAACGACGCTGTTCATGAAGCCGAGAAATTCGACGCGGCGTCGCCGTTTTGAATGCGACGCGAGGATCTTCCCGGTGGCGACCTCAAGCGCGGCAAATAGCGTCGTCGTGCCATGTCGCGTGTAGTCGTGGCTCTGGCCGGTCAGGGTGCGGCCGTTTGGTAGTCTCAGATAGCCCTGCGCTCGCTCCAACGCCTGGATCGACGGCTTTTCATCGACGCACAGGACAATTGCTTTGCTGGGAGGGTTCACATAAAGGCCGACGACATCGGCGGCTTTTGCTGCAAAGTCGGGATCGTTGCTCTCGCACCAGGACTTGCGGGCCGCCAGATCGATTTTGTAATGCCGCAGGCAACGCCAGACATATTGAACGTCGACGTCCTCTAACGCCTTGGCCAGCAGCGGCCCGGTCCACCGGGCAAAGCCTGGCGGCGGCGGCTTGTCCAGAAGTCCCAAAATCCGCTTGTCCGTCGCCGGCGTATAGAGCGGCTCCTTGCCGGGTCGGGGGCGGTCCTTCAGACCCTCAAGCCCTTGATCGGCAAAGCGATGGCGCCAAAGACTCACGATCCGTGGCTGGACTCCAACCTCCTTGGCAATAGAGCGGGTGCTGCGGCCATCCGCCGCCAGCAGCACGATCCGCGCTCGCTTCAGATCGCGCTGTATCGTCTGTGGCGAACGGCAGCGCCTCTCAAGCTCCTGCCGCGCCTTCCGCGAAACGCGGACTTCTCTTGCTTCGGGAATCATCCCGATCTTGAATCACGACTCACCTTCCATGAAAAGGGGGTACTAG
>JAUXWB010000213.1 GCA_030684475.1 Reyranella sp.
CCGAAGGGGTGAGGCAGGCGAAGGCGCCGCTTACTTCCTTCTCCCCTTGCGGGAGAAGGTGGCGCGAAGCGCCGGATGAGGGGTTCTATCCGCAGGCACTTTGCGCGTTGAACCAACCCCTCACCCGTCTCGAATGCGCGAGGCGCATTCGATCCACCCTCTCCCACAAGGGGAGAGGGGAAGGAAGACTCGCTCGCTCCCTTACTTCTGCACCCGCACCGCTTCCGGCGTATCGGGCTGCGCCAGCGGATGCGCGGTCGCAAATTCCGGCAGCGCCATCGCGGCGTCGAAAATGCGCTTCACTGTGGGATAGGGCGCCAGGTTGATCTCCTGGGTGACCGCCACCGTGACATGCCCGACCATACAGATGTCGGCGAGTGTGGGCGTATCGCCATGGCAGAAGCGGCCGGTAGCCTTGTCGCCGGCGAGATGCGCCTCGAGGGCGGCCAGCGTCTCCACGGTCCAGTGCCGCCGCCACGCCGCCTGCTGGCTCTCGCGCAGATTCAGCTCGTGATCGAGATAGCGCCGCACCCGCGGCACCAGCAGCGGATGGCCCTCGCAGGCGACCATCAGCGCCAGCGCGCGCACCCGGGCGCGGCCGCGCGGATTGGATGGCAGCAACGGCGGGTTCGGATGGGTCTCGTCGAGATATTCGAGGATGGCGAGCGACTGGAACAGCGCCGTGCCGTCGTCGAGCACCAATGCCGGCAGCGCCATCTGCGGATTGACCGTGCGATAGGCGTCGCCGCGATGCGCGTCGGCGTCGATATCGACGAACACGGTTTCCGCCGGCAGGCCCTTGAGGTTGAGCGCAATGCGAACCCGAAAACTCGCCAGCGATCGCCAGAAGGAGAAGATTTTCATGCGCGGGCTCCGCACTTCTTCCCCTCTCCCCTTGTGGGAGAGGGTGGACGCGCTGCGCAGCATCGCGGACGGGTGAGGGGTCTGTCTCTACGGACAGTGTGCCTGGGGATAGAGACCCCTCACCCGGCAGCCTTCGGCTGCCACCTTCTCCCACAAGGGGAGAAGGGAAGGAAGTGCCTACCCCCGTGCCGCCTTCTTGCGGTACGCCAGATGCACCGCGCAGTTGCAGCCGGGTGGATGCGACGCGACATCGTTGGCGGGTTCGGCCGGGGCCGGGGCCAGCGTTGCCTCCTTGACGCGGCGGTCCTGATCGGACCGGTCCTGCGCCGGGATGTAATTCAGCACCGGCGCCAGCCAGCGCTCGGCCTCCGCGACGCTCCAGCCCTTGCGCGCGGCATAGTCCTCGACCTGGTCGCGCTCGATCTTGCCGACGCCGAAATAGAAGCTCTCGGGATGACTGAAATACAGTCCCGACACCGACGAGCCCGGCCACATCGCATAGCTCTCGGTCAGCTGCACGCCCGCGGTCTTCTCGGCATCGAGCAGCGCGAACAATGTCGCCTTCTCGGTGTGATCGGGTTGCGCGGGATAACCGGGCGCCGGGCGAATGCCCTGGTACTGCTCGAGAATGAGCTGGTCTGGCGTCTGCGTCTCGTCCGGCGCATAGCCCCAGAACTCGCGGCGGACGCGGGCATGCATGCGCTCGGCAAAGGCTTCGGCGAGACGATCGGCCAAGGCCTTGCACAGGATCGAGGAGTAATCGTCATTGGCGTTCTTGAAACGGTCGGCGATCACGTCCTCGCCGATCCCGGCGGTGACCACGAAGGCGCCGATATAGTCAGGCACGCCGGAGGATGCCGGCGCGATGAAGTCCGACAGCGCCGAGTTGAAGCGGCCCTCGCGCTTCTCCAATTGCTGGCGCAGCGTGTGGAACGTCGCGATCGTCTGCTTTCGGCTGTTGTCGGCATAAACAGCGATATCGTCGCCCTCGGCATTGGCCGGCCAGAAGCCGATCGTCGCCTGCGCCTTGAACCAGTTCTCCTTGACGATGAGATCCAGCATCTTGCGGGCGTCGTCATACAGCGAGCGCGCGACTTCGCCGACCTTGGGATCGTCGAGAATCGCCGGAAAGCGCCCGGTCAGTTCCCAGGTCTGGAAGAACGGCGTCCAGTCGATGTAGTCGGCGAGTTCGGCGAGGTTGTAATCGGCAAAACTCCGGATGCCGAGAAACGCCGGCTTCCTCGGCGGCACCTTGCTGAAATCGATCACCTGCGCGTTGGCGCGGGCAGCGGTCAGCTTCAGCCGCTTCTTGTCGGCCTGCGCCCGGAAATGCGCTGCGGAAATCTTGGCGTAATCGGCGCGCACTTCGGCGGCGTAGGCCTCACGCCGCTCCGGCGACAGCAGCGAGGAGGCGACGCCGACGGCGCGGCTGGCGTCGTTGACATGCACCACCGGGCCGCCGCGGTAGTTCGGGTCGATCTTGACGGCGGTATGTACGCGGCTGGTGGTGGCGCCGCCGATCAGCAGCGGCACGGTCATTCCCTGCCGTTCCAGCTCGCCGGCCAGAAAACTCATTTCATCGAGGGACGGCGTGATCAGGCCGGACAGCCCGATGATATCGGCGCCTTCCGCCTTGGCGGTCTCGATGATTTTCGAGGCCG
>JAUXWB010000225.1 GCA_030684475.1 Reyranella sp.
TGGCCTTGGTCGCATAGGGCAGGTTGTGCCAGGCGCCGTAGTTCTCGATCATCGTCCAAGTCTGCCATTGCGGTGTGAACCCGCACTTGGCGCCGGCGGCGACGGCTTTCTTGGCCATTTCGCCCAGTTCCGGCCAGGTCGTCGGCGGCTTGTTCGGGTCGAGGCCGGCCTTCTGCATCAGCTCCTTGTTGCGGTAGAGCACCGGGGTCGAGGAGTTGAACGGCATCGACAGCAGCTTGCCGTCGGTCGTTGAATAGTAGCCGTAGACCGGGCCGATATAGGCCTTGGGATCGAACGGTTCCTTGGCGTCGGCCATGAGCTGATAGACCGGATAGACCGCGCCCTTGGCCGCCATCATGTTGGCGGTGCCGACCTCGAAGACCTGCACGATGTGCGGCGCCTGCTTGGCACGGAAGGCGGCGATCGCGGCGGTCAGCGTGTCGGAGTAGGAGCCCTTGTAGACCGGATTGACCTTGTATTGCGTTTGCGACTTGTTGAAGCCGTCGGCCAGCTGGTTGACCGTTTCACCGAGGTTGCCGCCCATGGCGTGCCACCACTGGATTTCGGTCTGGGCGACGGCGCCGGGCGCGCTTGCAAGAACGGCGGCCGCGGCGACGGAAGACAGCAGAATGCGTGTCATGGTCCAAATACCTCCCTGTTAAGTCCCGTCGTTGTATCGACGGGTCCAAAGACTGCGATGTGTCAGGTTTGTTTCTATCTCGTTACAGTCGACCAAGACTGTGCATCAAAGGCAACCCCAAAACGCTTAATTTTAGGTCATGGCGGCCAGGATGACGTCGGGTGCGTCGGTGATGATGCAGTGCACTCCCATACCGACCAGGGCCTTGGCGACGTCGCCGTCGTTGATGGTGTAGACGCTGAGCGCGTAACCCGCCTTCCCGATCTCGACGGCGCGGGGTGCCGTCAGCCGCTTGCCGCTGGTGTTCACGCCGGCGGCGCCGACCGCCTCGGTCCGCGACCGCCAGTCGTCCCGGATCTCGTCGAGCAGGAGGGCGCGGGCGAATCCGGGGGCCGCTTCCCGGGCCACCGCCAGCGAAACGTCCTTGAAGCTCGACAGCAGCGGCGGCGGCAGCGTCGCCGGCCAGCAGCGACCAAGCGTCGCGACCGTCGTGCGCGCGGTTTCCGCCTCGCGGCCCTCGCAGGGCTTGAGTTCGACATTGCAGCCGAGGCCGAGCTCGGCGAAGCAGGCGATCGCCTCCTCGAAGGTGGGCACGGCCGCCGGCAGTTCGTCGCGCCGCATCTGCGCCACCAGCCGGTCGATACCCATGGTCCGCTTGAGCGACGGATCGTGCATCACGATGGGCACACCATCGGCCGTCAGCTTGACGTCGATCTCGACCCAGGTGGCGCCGCGGCGGCGGGCCTCGCGGAACGAGGCCAACGTGTTTTCCGGCGCGTAGGCTGCCGCGCCGCGGTGGCCGATGACTTTAGGCAGTTGCAGCATTGACCAATACGACGCTAACTCGGGCGTTGCAGTTAGACGAATGTCCCCGCCCATGTCGACCTTTCCCGATCAATTCCGCCTCGATGGCCGCACCGCCCTGGTCACCGGTTCCGCCCGCGGCCTGGGCTGGGAGATGGCCAAGGCCCTGGCCGAGGCCGGCGCGCGGGTGCTGCTGCATGGCCGCACCCGGGACCGGATCGCGCCCCGACTGGAAGAATTGCGCCGGGCCGGCGTTGCCTGCGATGCGCTGGCCTTCGAGATGGGCGACCGGGCCGCGATGGCCACCGAGATCGCCAGCGCCGGACCGATCGACATCCTGATCCACAATGTCGGCGAGCGCGATCGCCGGCCTTTCGCCGACATCGCGGCCGAGGATTTCGCCCGCCTGGTCGATGTCGACCTCACCGCCGCCCATGCCCTGGTCAAGCTGGTGGTGCCCGGCATGATCGAGCGGCGCTGGGGCCGGCTGATCCTGGTCACCTCGATCGTGGCCGACCTCGCGGTGCCGGGCGCGGCTTCGTATGTCGCCGCCAAGGGCGGCCTGGCCGCACTCACGCGGGCGCTGGCCGCCGAACTCGGCGCCACGGGTATCACCGCGAATTCGCTGTCGCCGGGCTTCTTCGCCACCGAGACCAATGCGGCCCTGATCGCCTCGCCGGCCGGCGAACGCCAGCGCGAACGCTGCCCGGCCAAGCGCTGGGCCGATCCGTCGGAGATCGCCGGCGCCGCGCTCTTCCTCGCCTCGCCGGCCGCGTCCTATGTCAACGGCCATGCACTGGTCGTGGACGGCGGCGTGTCGGCAACGTACTTGTCGTGACCATGAAGCGCCAAACGTTCCTCGCGTCGCTCGGCCTTGCCGTTGCAACATTCGCCCTACCCGCCTTCGCCGCCAGCCCCGATGCACCGGCGATCGACGGACGCCAACTCGGTCTGCTGTGGATCGCACCGTTCGCCGGCATCCTGCTGTCGATCGCGATCATGCCGCTCGTGGCACCCCATTTCTGGCATCACCATTTCGGCAAGGTGTCGGCGGCATGGGGTCTGATGGTCATCGTGCCCTTCGCGTTGATCCATGGCGTGCCCACGGCGGCCTACGAGATCATCCACCTGATGCTGCTCGACTATATTCCTTTCATCGTGATCCTGCTGGCGCTGTTCACCGTCACCGGCGGCATCCACATCAAGGGCAACCTGCGCGGCTCACCGTCGATGAACACGGCGTTGCTCGCCATCGGCACGGCTCTGGCCGGCTGGATGGGCACCACCGGCGCCTCGATGCTGCTGATCCGCACCGTGATACGGGCCAACGACGACCGGAAGCACAAGATCCACGTCTTCGTCTTTTTCATCTTCCTGGTGTCGAACGTCGGCGGGGCGCTAACGCCGCTCGGCGATCCACCGCTGTTCCTCGGTTTCCTGAAGGGCGTCAGCTTCTTCTGGACCACCACGCACCTGTTCAGCGAGATGCTGGTCTGCGCCATCGTGCTGCTCGCCATTTTCTACGCACTCGACAGCTACTGGTACCGCAAGGAGGGCCGCCTCAAGAGCGATCCGACACCGGAATCGCCGGTGCGCATCGAGGGCGGCTTCAATATCATCCTGCTTGCGGCCATCGTCGGCGTGGTCCTGGCGAGCGGCACCTGGAAGCCCGGTGTCCATTTCACGGTCTTCCACGTCACGCTGGAACTGCAGCACGTGTTACGCGACCTTTGCCTGGTGGCGATCTGTGCGCTGTCGCTGAAACTCACCTCGCGCAAGATACGCAGCGACAACTCCTTCAGCTGGGGGCCAATGGCCGAGGTCGCCAAGCTGTTCGCCGGCATCTTCATCACCATCGCACCCGCGATCGCCATCCTGAAGGTCGGCAACGACGGCGCCATGGCGCCGCTGGTGGCGCTGGTCACCAATCCCGACGGCCAACCCAACGACGTCTGGTATTTCTGGCTGACTGGCATCCTGTCGAGCTTCCTCGACAATGCGCCGACCTATCTGGTGTTCTTCAACCTGGCAGGCGGCGACCCGATCATCCTGATGGGCCCGCTCGCCAGCACGCTGGCGGCCATCTCCTGCGGTGCCGTGTTCATGGGCGCCAACACCTACATCGGCAACGCACCCAACTTCATGGTCAAGGCCGTGGTCGAGGCATCCGGCGTCCGCATGCCGAGCTTCTTCGGCTACATGGCATGGTCGAGTGTATTCCTGCTGCCGCTGTTCATTCTGATCACCTTCCTCTTCTTCTGACGATGAGGCGAGGCGCGCCACGCGGCGAGCGCCTTGAGCCCGCACGCCCGGAAAGGCTGCCTCAGGCGCCCCGGTTCAGCCTCGCCTCCGCCGCCGCCACTTTCTGCTTCACAGCGAGGAAACTGTCGGGACTGACCGAGATCGAATCGATGCCGCAGTCGACGAGGAATTCGGCGAACTCGGGATGGTCGCTGGGCGCCTGGCCGCACAGGCCGATCTTGGCCCCGGCCTTGTGCGCCTCGCGGATGACGTTCTCGATCATCCACTTCACGGCCTCGTCCTGTTCGTCGAACAGCTCGGCCAGCTCCTCCGAGTCGCGGTCGACGCCGAGCGTGAGCTGGGTGAGGTCGTTGCTGCCGATCGAGAAGCCGTCGAAGCGCTCGGCGAAGGACTTGGCCAGGATCACGTTCGAGGGAATCTCGCACATCACGTAGATCTCGAGCCCGGCCTCGCCGCGCCGCAGGCCGTTCTCGGCCATGACGGCGAGCACGCGGTCGGCTTCGCCGACCGAGCGGCAGAAGGGGATCATGACCACCACGTTCCTGAAGCCCATCTCCTGTCTCAGCCGAGCGATGGCGCGGCACTCGAGCGCGAATCCGTCACGGTAGCGCGGCGAATAATAGCGCGAGGCGCCGCGAAAGCCGATCATCGGGTTCTCCTCCTTCGG
>JAUXWB010000227.1 GCA_030684475.1 Reyranella sp.
CCGAAGCTTTCCTTGATGCCATGGCGCTGATCGGTGATGCCGGCGAAGGCGTTGAACTCGGCGGCCGACAGCGTGGTCGGCACGGCGATCATGCGGATCGCCTCGGCCGGCGGCTTGATCGCCTCAGCGGGCGGTGCGGCGCCCTCCTTCGGCTTGCCGGCGCGATAGAGATCGAGGTCCTCGATCCGGGTCGCGTTCTGCCACAGCGCGATCAGCATCACCTTGGTGGCGTCGATCGCAGAACCGCCGCCCACCGCCACGATCAGGTCGGCCTTGGCCTCGCGGGCGAGCTTCGCGCCCTCAATTACGCAGGGCCGGGGCGAGTGGGCGGTGATGCCGGCATAGACGCCGGCGTAGCGGTCGCCGAGGTCGCGGATCACATCGGCCAGGAGCGCGCTCTGGGCCACCGACTTGGTCGTGGTGACGAAAACGCGCTTGGCGCCCAGCCGTTCGGCTTCGGCCCGCAACGCCGTGCCCGCCGGCTTGCCGTAGACCACGCGTTCGATGTCCTGGTGTCCGTGGATGCCGCTCAACATGGCAAACTCCTCAGCCGATATGGCGGCGATAAAGCGCCAGCATGCGCTCGTAGTGCTTTTCGCAGGCCGCCTCGTGGAGATTACCGCGATCGGAGAAGGCGTAGCCGTGATGCGTGCCCATCTCGGTTTCTACGCGCGAAGGGAACGGCGCCGAGGCCAGCAACTTCTCGAACCTGGCGACATCGGACAGCGGCACGTAGGCGTCGTGCTCGGCGAACGAGTAATAGCCCTCGGCGGTGATGTCGCCCAGCATCAGGTGCGGCGAGTCCGGCTTGTCGGTGATCAGCCGCGTTCCGTAGTACGACGCGAAACACGCAATTCGATCAGGATGCTTGGCGGCGGCGGCCGTCACGAAGGCCCCGCTCATGCAGTAGCCCACCAGGCCGATCTTGCCGGGCTTGGCATCGGGCATCGACGGCAGCCGGTCGAGGATCACGCCGGTGTCGGCTGCGACCTTGGCATTGGAGATCGACTCCAGGAAGCCGAACATCCTGGTGCGGTTTGCTTCGGCATCGGGATGATCCCGCGTAGGCCCGCACACGAAGTCGCGGATGGTGCGATAGTAGAGATTGGGCAGCAGCACGTAATAGCCGGACTGCGAAATGCGCCGGCAGATCTCGCGCAACCCCTCACGGACGCCAGGCGCATCCATCAGCATCAGGACAACAGGCAGCGGGCCGCCATCGTCGGGCCGGACGCTATAAGTGTTCATGGCGCCATCGGGCGTGGGGATGTCGAATGTGCGTTCAATCATGGCCGGACGGTACCGGCCCCGTCCCCCATGGTCTATAACCGCGGCCTCTCATTGGGTTCGAGGAGTGGAACGAGATGCCCGACGCCAGCAAAGGCGCTTTGGACGGCTTGAAAGTCATCGACCTGTCGCGCGTGCTGGGCGGCCCCTACTGCGGCCAGATGCTGGCCGACCACGGCGCCGAGGTGATCAAGGTCGAGCCGCCGCAGGGCGACGAGACCCGCACCTGGGGCCCTCCGTTCGACATGGAAGGTATCTCAGCCTACTTCGCCGGCATCAACCGCAACAAGCGCACGATCGCCCTCGATCTCTCCAAGCCCGAAGGCCGCGAGGCGCTGCTGAAACTGCTCGCCGAGGCCGACGTGCTGATCGACAATTTCAAGACCGGCACGATGGAGAAGTGGGGCATCGGCTATGCCGATACACTCGCGAAGAAGTTCCCGCGCCTCGTCCATGCCCGCGTCTCGGGCTTCGGCGCCGATGGCCCGATGGGCGGCTTCCCCGGTTACGACGCCATGGTCCAGGCTTCCTCGGGCCTGGTCTCGGTCAACGGCTCGAACGAAGGCGGGCCGGTGCGCATCGGCGTGCCGGTGGTCGACCTCTCGACCGGCATGAACGCTACCATCGGCATCATGATGGCCTTGTATGAGCGCAACCGCTCCGGCAAGGGGCAGTTCGTCGATGCCACGCTCTACGACAGCGCCCTTGCCCTCCACCATCCGCACGCGCCCAACTACTTCACGGCGGGGCAGAAGCCCAAGCTCGTCGGCAACAGTCACGGCAGCCTGGCGCCCTACTGCAACTTCCCGACCCAGGGCCGCAACATCGTGGTCGGCGCCGGCAACGACGGCCAATTCCGCAAGCTCTGCCAGATGCTGGGCAAGCCCGAGCTGGCCCTCGATCCGCGTTTCAAGACCAACAAGGATCGCATCGCCCACAAGTCGGAACTCGAAGCCGAACTGCGCGCGCTAACCAAGGACCGCGACGGCGAGAGTTTTGCCACCGAGCTGATGCAGAACGGCGTGCCCTCGGGCGCGGTTCTGGAAGTGCCGGACGTGATGGAGCATCCCCACACCAAACACCGCGGCATGGTGTGGGAGAAGGATGGCTATCGGAACGTCGGCAACCCCGTGAAGCTCTCGCGCACGCCGGCTGGTGTGCGCAGCAAGCCCAGGAAATTCGGCACCGATACCAAGGCGGTATTGGCCGAGGCCGGCTATTCGGCGGCCGAGATAGACAAGCTCGTCGCCTCGGGCATCGCGCTCACTGAGATCAAGAAGGCCTGAGGACAGAACGATGTTTCTACCCGACCTCCTGAAGGGCAAGCGCATCCTGGTGACGGGCGGCGGCACCGGCCTCGGCCGCTCGATGGCGCACCGCTATCTCGAGCTCGGCGCCAACGTCGTGATCTGTGGCCGGCGCGAGGACGTGTTGAAGGAAGCCGCCGCGGAACTGGCCAAGGAGACCGGCGGCGAGATCGAGACCGTGGGCTGCGACGTGCGCGTGCCCGACGCCGTCGAGGCGATGATGGACAGGATCTGGGAGAAGCGCCCGCTCGACATCCTGGTCAACAACGCCGCCGGCCAGATCCTGGCGCAGACCCACAAGATGTCGTCGCGCGCCATCGATGCGGTCCTGGGCATCGTCCTGCATGGCTCGGCCTATTGCACCGTGGCCGCTGGCCGGCGCTGGATCGAGGCCGGCGAGCGCAACAAAGTGGTGATGTCGATCCTCACCGTCTCGTCGCTGACGGGCGCTCCGTTCACGGTGCCGTCTGCAATGGCCAAGGCAGGCGTGCTCGCCATGACCAAGAGCCTGGCCGTCGAATGGGGCCCCAAGGGCATCCGCACCTGTGCGATTGTCCCCGGTCCCTTCCCGACCGAGGGCGCCTGGAGCCGGCTGATGCCCAAGGAGCGCGGCGGCCAGGAGGAGATGATCAAGGCGATCCCGATGCGCCGCGTCGGCGAGCATATCGAACTGGCCAATCTCGCAGCCTATCTGGTGAGTGACGGGGCGGCCTACATCAATGGCGATGCCATCGTGATCGACGGCGGCAAGATGCTGCAGTCGGGCGGTGGCGGCGCCAACACGTCGGCCATGCTCGATTGGACGGACGCGCAGTGGGACGCGATCCGGCCAAAGAAGAAGTAGTAGCCACACCTAGCGTTCGATGTCGGCCTTCTGCCCCGCCCCGATCCAGGCGACCACAAGGTCGTAAAAGACAGCCAGCACCACCGGCCCGACGAACAGCCCGATCAATCCCCCGGCCAGCGTGCCGCAGATCACGCCGGCCAGGATGACGGCCATCGGCGTCTGCAGGCCACGCGCCATCAGAATGGGACGCAGCACGTTGTCGATCAGCAACAACGGCGCGGTGTAGACGGTGAAGATGCCGGCGTTCAAGGCGGGCATCGCGGTCCACGCCCAGATGATCACCGGAATCATGATGATGTTGGGCCCGACCTGGACGATCGCCAGCACCAGGCAGACGAAGGTGATTGCCCCGGCGAAGGGAATGTCCGCCACCAGCATGCCGACACCCAGCAAGGCGGATTGCAGCAGGGCGATGCCGATCACGCCCTGCGAGACGTTGCGGATGGTCGAGCCCGCAATCTCGACGAAGTGCCGCCCCCTGGCGTCGGCAATCCGCACGGCGAGGCCGCGCACCGTGTCGGTGAGATTCTCGGAGTAGGCCAGCAGCACGCCCGCCACGATGATTGCGCCGGCGAACTGGAGAACCTCGAGCGCCAACCCCGCGGCGAGCCCACCAACCCACCGACCTACCGAGGCGAGCTGCCCGACATGAGCCTTCACGAGCGCGCGCATGTCGTTGGCGGCACTGAGCCAAAGCTCATGGAGGCGTTGGCCGACGACGGGCCAATCCCGGACGTTCTCGGGCGGCGCCGGCAGAAGATGCTCGCCCCGGCTCAGCAGCCCCGCATAGCTCTCGAGCGTCTCGATGGCCGAACTCGCAAGCAGGACCACCGGCGTGACCAGCAGCACCAGCAGGAAAACGGACAGTAGACTGGCGGCCACGCCGGCGCGCAGGCGAAGGCGCCGCCGCAGCATCGCAAACAGCGGATAGGCGGCAACCGACAGGATGATGGCCCACAGGATCAGGGCCGCCACCGGTCGCAACAACAGGATACTCACATAGACCACGCAGGCGATGAGCGCGATGCGGACAACAAGGTCGATGGCGAACCGCGATATCTCCGCCCTACCCTTCTCCGTGTCGATCATCACAGCCCCGTCCTCCCCCGTGTTTCGCTGTTCCTAGCGAGCGCCGCCGCCCGCGTCCAACCGGCGGGCCTTGTCGCCGAGGCGCCAGATCGCGGATACTCGCCGTCGTCGGGGGAGGATCAAGTATGGATCAGTATGATTACATCATCGTGGGCGCGGGCTCGGCGGGCGGCGCGCTCGCGGCCCGGCTGTCGGAAAATCCGGCGGCCAAGGTCCTGCTGCTGGAGGCGGGTGCCGCCAGCCATCCCTACTCCCGCATGCCGCTCTCCTTCGGCCTGCTGATCGACAACCCGGCGGCCAACTGGCTCTACCAGTCCGAGCCTGAGCCCGGCACGGCCAACCGGGTCATCCCGGTGCCGCGCGGCAAGCTTTTGGGCGGCTCCAGCTCGATCAACGGGCTGGTCTGGGTCCGCGGCCAGCCGCTCGACTTCGATACCTGGGCTCAGATGGGCAATCGCGGCTGGAGCTGGCGCGAGGTGGCGCCACTCTTCACCCGTATCGAGAACTTCGTCGATGGCGACGGCTCCAACGGCCGCGGCACCGGCGGACCGCTGAAAGTCTCGACCGTGCCCGACCAGAACCCGCTCTACGACGCGTTGTTCTCGGCATCGAAGGCCGCCGGCTTCAAGCTCAACCCCGACTACAACAGTGAGGACCAGGAAGGCGTCGTGAAGACGCAGACCTCGATCTACAAGGGCCGGCGCATGAGCGTGGCGCACTGCTATATCGAGCCGGCGATGAAGCGGTCCAACCTGCACGTCGTCACCAACGCCATGACGCTCCGCGTGCTGCTGGACGGCAAGCGTTGTACGGGCGTCGAATACGAGAAGGATGGAAAGATCGTCCAGGCCAAGGGCCGCGAGACCATCCTGTCGGCAGGCGGCGTTGCCTCGCCGCAAATCCTCGAGCTCTCGGGCATCGGCCAGCCGGAACTGCTGAAGAGTCACGGCATCGAGGTGAAGCACGAGCTGAACGCCGTGGGCGAGAATTTCCGCGACCACATCAACGCCCGCATCATCTGGCGCCTGAAGGTGGCCAACGTCTCCTACAACCACATGGCGCGCGGCCTGGGCGCCGTGACGCAGATGATGAAGTATCTCGCCACGGGCGGCGGCTTCATGAGCCTGCCCTCGGCACCGCTGCTGGCCTTCCTCAAGACGCGGCCCGAACTGGCGACGCCCGACGTGCAGATGCATCTCGTGCCCTATTCGATCAAGGACCCCAAGACTCGCAAGCTGCAGGATTTCCCGTCGATGACGATCGCCTGCTACCAGCTCCGCCCCGAAAGCCTGGGTTCGATCCACATCCGCTCGGCCGACCCAAAAGCGCAGCCCGCGATCCGCTTCAACTTCCTGGCCGACAAGATCGACCAGGACGCCATGGCCGCAGGCTTCCGCATGATGCGGAAGATCGTCGACGCTGCGCCGATGGATGCCTACCGCGACGAGGAATTCTCGCCCGGCCCGTCGGTGAAGAGCGACGAGGAGATCCTGACCTGGATCCGCAACAACTCGCAGACCGCCTACCACCCGATCGGTACCTGCCGCATGGGACCGGCGGGACAGAACACCGTGGTCGACGACAAGCTCAAGGTGCACGGCATCGAGGGGCTGCGCGTCGCCGACGCCTCGATCTTCCCCACCATGCCCTCGGGCAACACCAACGCGCCCTCGATCATGGTGGGCGAAAAGATGGCCGATATCCTGAAGGCGGCGGCCTAGGCCGATCCAGCTCCCCGCACGCCGGAGAACCGCTGTCCTGACCGCGTGTCACAACCAAATGTGTCACACCAAGTTGTGACAAATGTTGTGACACGCATCTGCCCGGAGTCCGGGCCGAGCCCGGAATCACGGGCTTTTTACGACGTCGTTTCTTCTTCAGATGTCACCAGCCCGGCGCACCCTGTGACAGGTAGCGCG
>JAUXWB010000231.1 GCA_030684475.1 Reyranella sp.
TCATATGCGTTAGGTTAAGCGAGCTTTGAGCCAGTCGGATTGTTTTCGCCGTCGCCGCCGCGGCTCACAGAGGTGACGACGGATTCGGCTGAAGTGGTTGCAGATGGCCTGCCAGCGGAGTGGTCCGCGTATGGCGGCGCAAATCGTGGCCAGGGCTATCTTCATGAGCCGCCAGCGCGATGGACTTGCGGCTGGTGGTTTCAGGTCCACAGGGGGAAGAGTCCGGGACTTGCCCGGCAATCTGTTCGGCGATGATAGCGACGATCAGCCTTGCGTAAATCCATGCTCGCGCCAGTTCAGGGTTCTTGGCCGGCAGCAAGTCGAGGCCGGCCAAGCTCTTGAATCTCTTGAACGCCAGCTCGATTTGCCAGCGAAAGCGATAGATGGCGAGGATGTCAGCCGGCGGGAAGACTGTAGCCGGCAGCGAGGTCAGCAGAAGAATGTACTTCGCCGCCTCGAGACTGCGCGGGTCGGGTTGCTTGCCGCGCTTCTTTGCTTCCTTGAGCAGACGCTTCTGCTCGGCTTTCGCCTGTTCCGGATCCTTGCGTCGGATGACGAGACGCAGCAGCAGCGGCTCCGATGGCGTAACCTGCGTGCCTTCGTGGACGCGAACCTGGACCTCGTCTTCCTGCCCGGTCTGAGTGGCAAGCGCTGCAAACAAATCAAAGGGCTTGCCGTCCGGCTGCAACATTCGCAACGAATTCCAGCCGGTCCGCACGATGAAGTCTGCACCGGCGTCCAGCACCGGCCGCAGATCGCGCGGCCTCGCATAGCAGCGATCGCCGAGCACGACATCGCCCGGCCGGTAAGTCAGGCGCTGAAGGTTCTCGGCACCGCGTCCATCGGTGAGCTCAAGTTGGTCGACCTGACCCGTGGCCAGGTCATAGCCGACGTGCAGGCGCCATGTCGTGCGATCAGCTCCCGGTTCGCAGAGCGAGGTACCATCGAGTGCGCGCAAGCGATATCCAGCCCAGCGTCCTGCGGGCACCTTTGCCTGTTCGGCAATCAGGGCAGCCACGATGTCGCCGAGCCAGGGCGCCGCTTTGCACAGCCGATCAAGCAGCGATGGACCCGACAGACTGACGATCTCGCCGGCCTCTGCCCACGTACAGGTCTCGCGCAGCGACATGCCGAGACCGCCATAGGCAAGCGCCAGCCGCAACAGCGTCTTGGCGTCCTTGATCTCCCGCGCCCGCGTGAAGGCCCCTCGCAACCGCGCCGTTGCTTCCAAGTCAAAATCCGCCGGAAGGCGCGCACTCACTTCCGGCCAGTGATCCAGAATCTCAGGACGAATCTTCATCCCAAGCTTGAATCATATCGCGATTCTTCGTGTCTAGAGCTAAACCTAACGCATATGAGGGCTGGGGTGGGGGTGTCTCAGCAAACACCGGCGCGAACGGAGAGAGCTTCCCCCACCCGCAGCGCGCTTCGCGCGCGTCGACCTCCCCCGCAATCGGGAGAGGTAAGTAAGATCGCATCTACCGCCAGTGCAACAACCTGGTCTCCAGCAGATTGATCAGCTTCCCCACCGCGAGCCCGAACAGCGACAGGACAACGACTCCGGCCAAGAGCTGATCGGTCTGCATCAGATTCCCCGCCTGCAGCACGAAGGCGCCGATGCCGAATTGGGCGCCGATCATTTCGGCGCTCACTACCAGAAGCAGCGCCACCGAGGCGCTGATGCGGAAGCCGGCGAGGATCGAGGGCAGCGCGCCCGGCCAGATCACCCGGCGCACGATCGAGGCGAACGGCACGCCAAAACTCTGCGCCATCCGGATCAGATTGCGCGGCACCCCATCGACGCCGCTATAGACCGAGATCGCAGTGGAGAAGAACACCCCGAGCGCGATCGTAGCGATCTTCGGCTCCTCGCCGATTCCGAGCCACAGGATCAGGAGCGGCAGCAGCGCGATCTTCGGAATCGGAAACAGCGCCGAGATGAAAGTGATGCCGACGCCGCGCGCGAGACTCGAAAGCCCGATCGCGAAGCCGACCGCGACCCCGGCCATGGTGCCGAGAATCCAGCCCGCCCCGATCCGCACCACCGACGCCGACACGTGATTCCACAGCGCGCCTGACAGTGCGAGCTTCCAGATCGCCAGCGCGATCGCCGATGGTGGCGGCAGGAAAAGGGGATTGACCCATCCGGCGCTGCCGGCCAACTGCCACAGCCCAAGCACCAGCACCAATGCGATCCAGCCGGAATAGCGGCCGGCCTTTGGCGCGAATCCCGCGCCGCGAAAGGTGACGGGCCGCGCTTCGGCGTTGATATCGGCGGGCGGCGAGGCCGCTTGCTCCCCGGCGCGGTCAAGCATGCTGGACCTCGCGCTCGGCTTCGACCGCCTGTTCGCGGATCAGCGACCACAGATCGCTCTGCAGCGCCAGCAGTTGCTCGCGGGCATGGATGTCGCCGCGTTCGCTGCGGCTCAGCGGAATGGTGACGACCTCGCGGATGCGACCAGGGCGCCGCGACAGCACCACGATGCGGTCGGCGATACGCACCGCCTCTTCGAGGTTATGCGTGACATAGACCGCACCCATCGAGCCATCGGCGAGCAGGCGGATAAAATCCTCCATCAGCAATTCGCGGGTTTGCGAATCCAGCGCCGACAGCGGCTCGTCCATCAACAGGATCGCCGGCCTCACCGCCAGCGCGCGGGCGATGCCGACGCGCTGCCGCATGCCGCCGGAAAGCTGCCTGGGGTAGGCGCCGCGGAAATCCGACAGGCTGGTGCGGCGCAGCGCGTCGTCCACCACCGCACAGCGCTCACGCTCGGAAAGATTCGCATGCAGCAGCGGGAATTCGACATTCTCCGCCACGGTGCACCACGGCAACAGCGCAAAATCCTGGAACACGAAGGTCAGCGGGTTGCGGCTGTCCGGTGGCGGCGCGCCGCGCCATTCCGCCTGCCCCGCGCTCGGCTGCAACAGTCCACCCAGGATCGACAGCAGCGTGCTCTTGCCGCAGCCGGACGGACCGACGATCGCCACCACCTCGCCGGAGCGCAACGTGAACGAGACGTCGTCGAGCACTTCGAGCGCGCCGAAGCGGTGGCTGATATGATGTGCGATCAGGTCCATCTCTACTCCGTCATTCCGGGGCACGCGTCAGCGTGAACCCGGAATCTCGAGATTCTCCGGTGCGCAATTGCGCACCGTAGTTCGATGTTTCGCATCGCCCCGGAATGACGACTTGAATCAATCCGCCTTGACGAATTCCTTCGCGATGATCGCATCGACGCCAAATCCCTTGTCGACGAAACCCTGTTCCTGCAGCCAGTCGATCTGGTTGGCGACGTTCCTGACGTCGAGCTTGCCGTCCGGATCGATATAGGCGCAGTTGCCGACCACCTGCTCGACCGGCA
>JAUXWB010000240.1 GCA_030684475.1 Reyranella sp.
CTGACACCGCTGCTCACGGTGCAGCAGGTGAAGACGATGCTGAAGTCGGGCGAGATCTTCGCGTTCTTCGACGTGCGCGAGGAAGGCGAGTTCTCGACCCAGGGCCATCCGCTGTTCGCGACGCCGCTTCCCCTCTCCCGCCTAGAGCCGCGCGCGCTTGCACTCCTGCCCGACCCGCACACGCGCATCGTGCTGATGGACAGCGGAGAAGAAGGCCAGCTGGGTCGTGCCGGCCGCGCCGCCGCGTGCCTCTCGACCTTGGGCTACACCAACGTGGCCGTCGTCAAGGACGGGCTAAAGGCCTGGCGGGACGCAGGCTATGAGGTCTTTACCGGCGTCAATGTGCCCAGCAAGGCGTTCGGCGAAGTGGTCGAGCACGGCAACGACACACCCCGGATCGGCGCCGCCGACGTACAGAAGTTGCTGGATTCAAAGGCCGACATGGTGATCCTCGATTCCCGGCCGCTGCCCGAATTCACCAACATGTCGATTCCCGGCGGCATCGATTGCCCCGGGGCGGAGCTGGTCTATCGCGTAAAAGATTTCGTGCCGAGCCCCGACACGCTGGTGGTCGTCAATTGCGCCGGCCGCACGCGTTCAATCATCGGCGCGCAGTCGCTGATCAACGCCGGCCTGCCCAACAAGGTGATGGCGCTCAAGAACGGCACCATGGGCTGGCACCTCGCCGGCCTGAAGGTGGCGCGTGGCGAGACCAGGAGTTTTGGGCCGCAGGGACCGGAAGCCGCAAAGTTCGCGCAGGCGGCCGCAGCGAACATCGCCAAGAAGATGAACATCAAGAAGATCGACAGAGCGGGCCTCGCCAAGCTCGAAGCCAAAGACGGGCCCCTCTATCGGCTAGACGTGCGCGATCCCGCCGAATACGCCCAAGGCCATCTGAAAGGCTTCCGCCATGCCGCTGGCGGCCAGCTCGTGCAGGCGACCGATCAGTATGTCGGCGCGCGCAACGCCACGATCGTGCTGCACGACAATGACGGCGTCCGCGCGACGATGACAGCCCACTGGCTGATGCAGATGGGCTGGAACGAGGTCTACGTGCTCAGCCACAAGCCGGCATCGACCGAGCTCACGACCGAGGCCGAGCCGCGCTACCCCAAGGGCTTCGCGGTGCCCTCGCCCAAGTCGGTGACGGCGGCCGAGCTGCACACCTCGCTCGCGGCCACCCTGGTGATCGATCTCGACACCAGCCTCAGGTACCGCGACGGCCATGTGCCCGGCGCCTGGTTCGCCGTGCGCGCCAACCTCGCCAAGACCATTCCCGAGATGCTGGCGCAGCAGAAGGGTGCCACCCGCGTCGTGTTGGTCTCGCCCGACGGCGAGATCGCAGCACTTGCCGCATCGGAGGCCAAGGCGGCGGCCGGTGAACTGCCGGTGGCGATCCTGGCCGGCGGCATGCAGGCCTGGCGCGACGCCAAGCTCGCGCTCGAAACCGGCCATGTCCGGATGGCCGACCCGCCGACCGATGTCTGGTACCGGCCTTACGACTTCAAGGAGGACGTCGAGGCGGCCATGCGCCAATACCTCGACTGGGAGGTCGATCTGGTGCCGCAGGTCGAGCGTGACGGCGATGCGACCTTCTCGGTTTTGAAGGCTCCGGGGAGTTCCGGCGGAGGCCACTAACCGATTGTCAAACAACGGTAATCGGTTCCTTGACAGGGCCCGACCCACCCCCTAGACATCCGCCCGCAAGCGGATGGCGAGGATAGTCTCTATCGACGTCGTCCGAGGGCAGAAGCGATGGAAACACCCGATCCCGTAGGCGACCGCCGGCGCGTCGACGACCTGGATGCCCGCCTCAAGGCGGCGCGCGGAAAGGTCGAAGAACCGCCGCAGAGCGGCGGCCAACGCAGCGGAATGTCGCACCGGCAAACGAGCGTTGCCTATCGCGTCTTGGTGGATATGATCGCGGGCCTTTTGGTCGGGGGGTTCCTCGGCTACTGGCTCGACCGCTGGCTGGGCTCGGCACCGCTCGCTGTGGTGATCGGTCTCTTGGTGGGGTTCGTCGCAGGCGCCTACAATGCATGGCGCGCCATCCGGGTCTATTCGGATGCGGCGGCGAA
>JAUXWB010000266.1 GCA_030684475.1 Reyranella sp.
TTATCGTCATCCGAACGATTCTGCGCTCGGCGGATTTTCCAGAAACGGTCCCTTTCTTCATGTCTTGCTCTCCTTACGGATATGATCCGCGCAACCTGCCCACGCATGGTGAATATGCAGGCGAATTCCCGACCTTCGACGAGGCCGACAGCTACAATTCGTGGTTCGCCCGATCCGTCGCGCAAACTCGTCCATTGCACTGACGGCGAGGCAAAGATTTCCACCGCAGCATCGAGGCCGATCTGATGTTTCTCGCGGTTTAGGCGATCCTTCGCTCGATCGAATTCGATCTGCATCGAAACGAGACTATACGCTATTAGCGTCTATACGCCAATAGCGTAGAACAGCGGCAAAATCAAAGGCCGGCGTAGCCGCCGGCCTTTGCGCCACCGCAGGTCAGTACGTCTTGTAGCCCAGGAACTTGCCCGACATCGCGATCTTCACCCGGTCGCCCTTCTGGTCGGGCTGGCGCTCCAGGGTCATGTCGAAGTCGATGGCGCTCATGATGCCGTCGCCGAATTCCTCCTGGATCAGTTCCTTCCAGGTGGTGCCGTAGACCTGCACCAGCTCGTAGAAGCGGTAGATCAGCGGATCGGTCGGCGGCACCTGGGGCAGCGAGCCGCGGTACGGGACTTCCTGCAGCAGCAGGACCTCTTCCTTGCCGAGGCCGAACAGCTTGCCGGCCTTGGTCGCCTGCTCCTTGGTCATCTTCATCTGACCCATGCAGGCCGCGGTGACGATGATCTTCGAGGCGCCGCCGATCTTCTTGGCGATCTCTTCCCAGCTGAGTTCCTTCATCCGCTTGGCGGTCAGGATCTTCTCGGTCACTTCGGCGCGTTTCATTGTCTTCTCCCGGTTGTCAAAGCTACCACTTCAGCCGGCGGATTGACCGCCGCCAGTCCCGGCTTCACCAGCTTCAGCCGGCGTGGGTCGTAACTCTGTCCGGCGATCTCCTGATCGAAGGCGCGGCTGCGGTTGACCAGGAACTCCACCAGATGATTGCGGATGGCGTAGTACTGCGGATGCTTGTGCAGGTCGTTCCGGTGCCGCTCGTTCCTGGGCATGGTGTTGACCACGATCTCGGCGATCTTGGCCCCCGGCCCGTTGGTCATCAGCACGATCCTGTCGGCGAG
>JAUXWB010000282.1 GCA_030684475.1 Reyranella sp.
AAACCGGTCACACTTGGGCAGGCACTCGAGAGCGAGCAGCTCCTGAAGGAGCAATACCAGGCGGACGAGGAGATCAAACGGCTGATCGACCTGGCGCTGCAGCTCGAAGGCCTCTTCCGTAACGCTTCGACCCATGCCGCCGGGGTCGTGATCGGCGATCGACCGCTCGAAGAATTGGTGCCGCTCTATCGCGACACCGACAACAAGGAGTCGCTGCCGGCCACCCAGTTCAACATGAAATGGGTCGAGACTGCCGGCCTGGTGAAATTCGATTTCCTCGGCCTCAAGACCCTGACGGTGATTGAAAAGGCATGCGGCCTGATCGGCCATGACAAGATCAAGATCGACAAGATACCGCTCGACGACGAGCCGACTTTCAGGATGCTGGCCAAGGGCGATGCCTACGGGGTCTTTCAGATGGAAGGCAGCGGCATGCGAGACATCCTGAGCAAGCTGAAGCCCAATCGGTTCGAGGACCTGATCGCGCTGGTGGCGCTCTACCGGCCAGGTCCGATGGACGACATCCCGACCTACATCAGCGTCAAGAACGGGCAGGAGAAACCGGACTATCTGCATCCCTCGCTGAAGGGCATCCTCGAAGAGACCTACGGCATCATGGTCTACCAGGAGCAGGTCATGCAGATCGCCCAGGTGCTGTCCGGTTACTCACTGGGTGGCGCCGATCTGCTGCGGCGCGCCATGGGAAAGAAAATCCAGTCGGAGATGGACGCGCAGCGAGCGACCTTCATAGAAGGCGCGCGCAAGAACGAGGTCGAGGATGCGCGCGCCTCGATGATCTTCGACAAGGTTGCCAAGTTCGCGGGCTACGGTTTCAACAAGTGTCATTCGGCTCCCTATGCGCTGGTCGCGTATCAGACGGCCTACCTCAAGGCGAACTATCCGGTCGAATTCTTCGCGGCGTCGATGACGCTCGACATGGGCAACACGGACAAGATCGGCAATTTCCGGCGCGAGCTGGAGCGGCTGCAGATTCCGCTGCTGGGGCCGGATGTGAACAAGTCGATGGCTGAATTCGCGGTCGAGACGACACCGGAGGGCAAGAAAGCAGTCCGCTATGCCCTGTCGGCGATCAAGGGCGTCGGTCGCGAGGCCATGACGCGACTTGCCGAGGAACGCCTGGACAATGGGCCCTTCAAGGATCTGTTCGACTTCGCCGAACGGTTGGACCAGCGCGTGGCGAACAAACGGCTGATCGAGGGCTTGGTGAAGGCGGGTGCCTTCGATTCACTGAACAAGAACCGTGCCCAGACCTTCGGCGCTGTCGAGTCGCTGACGCGCCATTCGCAGGCGACGCACGAATCGCGCGGCAGCAATCAGAATAGCCTTTTCGGCGACGACACGGCGCAGCGCCGACCGCAGCTTCCCAAGATGCCGGACTGGGCGCCGATGGAGCGGCTGCAGAACGAGTTCGCCGCGATCGGCTTCTATCTCTCCTCGCATCCGCTGGCTGCCTACGAGCGCAGCCTGCAGCGGTTGGGGGTCTGTCGTGCCGCCGACCTGACGGCGCTGCTGGCGCGCGGCATGCCTGGCCGCATCAAGCTCGCCGGTACCGTCATCGACCGCATGGAGCGGACCTCCGCAAAGGGCAATCGCTTCGCCTTCGTGCAATGCTCCGACCAGTCGGGCGCCTTCGAACTTACCGTCTTCAGCGAACTCCTGGGCAGCAAGCGCAATCTCCTGGAGCCCGGGCAGGCTGTGCTGGTGTCGGCCGATGGCCGGCTTGACGGCGAGCAGGTGAAGCTCACCGCGCAGACTGTCGAGAAGCTCGATGACGCCGTGGCCAATGCGGCTGCCGGCCTGCGCATCATCGTTTCCGATGCGGTGGCTCTCGAAGCATTGTGCAAGACGCTCGAAGGCAAGAAGGGGCGCGGGCGCGTCACGCTGGTCGTCCCGATGCCCGATGACGCGGAGGCCGAAGTGACTTTGCCCGGGACCTATTCCATCGTGGGTGGCTTGCGCGACGCCATCGGCAGCCTGCCGGGCATTGCGCAAGTGGAGGAGATTTGAGCCGCCAGCCCGGTCTCTTTGAAACTCCAAGTCCGGCCAAACGCCGTGGAACGGCGGCGGGAGATGTCCGGCCGGCAGCCGAATCGCCCCTCCTGCAGGCGCCTGTCCTGCCGCCCGACATCAGGCTCGGCACATCGTCGTGGTTCTTTCCAGGGTGGCGCGGGCTCGTCTACGATGGCGTTCATGCCCAGACGGCGCTCAGCCGCAAAGGGCTGGCAGCCTATGCCGAGATCCCGCTGTTGCGTACCGTGAGCCTCGACCGGACATTTTATTCAGCGATCTCTGCAGTCGAATATGCACGCTATGCCAGCCAGGTGCCGCACGACTTCAGCTTCGTCGTGAAGGCGCCCGCTCTGGTCTGCGATGCAGTGATGCGCGACGAGGAGGGGCGGGGGAAAGTCGCCAATCCGCACTTTCTCGACGCCGCCATCGCAACTCGCGAATTCGTCGTGCCCTGCCTCGAAGGCCTGGGTCCCAAAGCCGGGCCCCTGGTCTTCCAGGTCTCGCCGCTGCCGCGCGAATTGGTGGCGGAGGCGGCTACTCTTGTCGAGCGGCTGGCGGCGTTCTTTGCTGCCCTGCCTCGGGAACTCGGCAAGCACCGCCCGCTTTACGCTCTGGAGCTGCGCAATGCCGAACTGCTGACGCCCCGGCTGATGCGCATGCTGGCCGCTGCCGATGTGCGCTATTGCGTCGGACTGCACGACCGGATGCCCGAAGTCGAGCGTCAGGCTGTGGCCCTTCGGACGCTCGACGGCGACAGCCCTGGCCCTCTGGTCGTCCGCTGGAACCTGCACCGGGGGTTCCTCTATCAGGCGGCCAAGCAGCGTTACGAGCCCTTCGACCGGCTGGTGGACGAGGACCGCGAAACCCGGCGCATTCTGGCCCGGATGGCCGCCGACGCCTTCAAGGCCAAGCAGAAGGTCTGGATCACGGCCAACAACAAGGCCGAGGGGAGCGCGCCTCTGTCGCTGCTCAAATTGGCCCAAGAAATTGCCCAAATTCTGACTTAAGTCATTGATTTCATTGTTGCTTGCAATTCGGGGCGTAAACCCCTAGAAACACGCCACTTCGCACGCGGGTTTGCGGTCGACGGGGAGACATCCCGCCGCTCGCTCCGGTGTCCCATTCGGGACGACGCCCGCGGAGGCCTAACCGGAAAAGGAGAACGGCATGGCTATGCCGACATTTACGATGCGCCAGCTTCTGGAAGCCGGCGTCCACTTCGGCCATCACACGCGCCGCTGGAATCCCAAGATGAAGCCGTACCTGTTCGGGGTGCGCAATGGGGTCCATATCATCGATCTCACCAAGACGGTGCCGCTGCTCGAGCAGGCATTGCAGCGGGTCCGCGAGGTTGTGGCCAGCGGCGGTCGCGTCCTGTTCGTCGGGACCAAAGCGGCGGCTTCCGAGCGCGTCGCCGACGCGGCCAAGCGCTGCGGCCAGTATTACGTAAACCACCGCTGGCTGGGCGGCATGATCACCAACTGGCAGACCATCTCTGCCTCCATCAAGCGCCTGCGCGAGCTCGACGAACGCCTCAAGGGTGAAGTCTTGGGTCTTACCAAGAAGGAGCAGCTCGATCTGACGCGCGAGCGCGACAAGCTCGAGCGGTCGCTGGGCGGCATCAAGGAAATGGGCGGCACACCCGATCTGCTGTTCATCATCGACACCAACAAGGAAGCCATCGCCGTCCAGGAAGCGCGCAAGCGCGGTATTCCGATCGTGGCGATCCTCGACAGCAACTCCGACCCCGATGGCATCGACTTCCCGATCCCGGGCAACGACGATGCGATCCGCGCTGTCTCGCTGTTCTGCGAACTCCTGTCCGGGGCCGTGCTCGACGGCATCCGTGCCGAGATCGCAGCGTCGGGCGGCGATGTTGGCGAGCTCACCGAGCCGCCGGTTGAGGAAGTGCCGGTGGCAGCCGATACCCCCGCAGCAGAAGCGGCACCGGCGGAGTAAGCCGAGCCCTTATCGACGAGGATTCAATGGGGCCGGTCGGAAGACCGGCCCTTGTTGCACCAAACAGGCGCACCAAACGGAGCACGACATGGCTGAGATCACCGCATCGCTCGTCAAGGAACTGCGCGAGAAGACCGGCGCAGGCATGATGGATTGCAAGAAGGCATTGGGCGAGGTGCAGGGCGACCTCGAGAAGGCGGTCGACTGGCTGCGTACCAAGGGACTATCCGCGGCGGCCAAGAAAGCCGGCCGAGTGGCGGCCGAAGGTCTGGTCGGCGTAGCTGCCGCCGGCAATCGCGGGGCCATCATCGAGGTCAATGCCGAGACCGATTTCGTCGGTCGCAACGACACGTTCCAGAAATTCGTGTCAGCCGCCGCTCGCACCGCGCTCGACGCCGGAGGCGACATGACCAAGATCGCTGCGGCACCATTTCCGGGCACCGGTCGTGACATTCAGGGCGAACTCACCCATCTGATCGCGACCATCGGCGAGAACATGTCGCTGCGCCGTACCGCCTCGATTTCGGTATCGGACGGTGTCGTGGCCGCCTATGTGCACAACGCCGTAGCGCCCGAACTCGGCAAGATCGGCGTCCTGGTGGCGCTCGAATCGACCGGCGACAAGGCCAAGCTGGCGGCGCTGGCCAAGCAGCTCGCCATGCATGTGGCGGCCGCAAACCCGCAGTCCCTGACCGTTGCCGACCTCGACCAGGCCGTCATCGAACGCGAGCGCGCCGTGCTGGCCGAAAAGGCCGGTCAGACCGGCAAGGCCGCCGACATCATTGCCAAGATGGTCGAGGGTGGTTTGCGCAAATTCCACCAGGAAGTGGTGCTGCTCGAACAGCTCTTCGTCATCGACGGCAAGAATCGTGTCTCCAAAGTCGTCGACGATGCTTCAAAGCAAGTGGGCGCGGCGGTCCGCTTGGCGGGCTTCTTGCGGTTTGCGTTGGGCGAGGGAATTGAGAAGAAGACGGAGGATTTTGCCGCCGAGGTGGCTGCCCAGCTCAAGAAGTAGTATGAATTCGGTACTGGTGCGTGGGCAGGTAGCCCGCGCCGCCCAAGAACACGTATTCAGAGGCATCTGATGCCATCCGGTCCCCGCTATCGCCGCGTCCTTCTCAAACTCTCGGGAGAGGGCTTGATGGGTAGTCGCGAATACGGGCTGGATCCGGCCATGGTTTCCATGGTCGCTCAGGAAGTGAAGGCCGTGCACGGCATGGGTGTCCAGGTTTGCCTTGTGATCGGCGGCGGAAACATCTTCCGCGGGGTCTCCGCTGCGGCCTCGGGCATGGACCGGGCGAGCGGCGACTACATGGGCATGCTGGCGACCGTCATCAATTCACTCGCGATGCAAAGCGCTCTGGAGCGTCAGGGACTGCAGACCCGCGTGCAATCAGCGATCCCGATGACCACTGTGTGCGAGCCCTACATTCGCCGCCGTGCCGCCCGGCACATGGAGAAGGGGCGGGTCGTGATCTTCGCCGCCGGCACCGGCAATCCTTTCTTCACCACCGACACCGCCGCGGCCCTGCGAGCGGCCGAGATGGGCGTCGACGTGCTGCTGAAGGGGACGCAGGTCGATGGCGTGTATTCCGCAGATCCGCGCAAGGACAAGGCCGCCAAGCGCTATGATGCGTTGACCTACATGGACGTCCTGTCGCGCGATTTGCAGGTGATGGACGCCTCGGCTATCTCGCTGGCACGCGAGAACCATATCCCGATCATCGTGTTCGACATCCACAAGCCGGGAGCGTTCGCCGCGACGATGCGCGGGGAGGGCACCTTCACCATCATCAAGGACGAGGGCTGAAGATGAGTGCGGACGTCAAGGAACTTGAGAAGCGCATGCAGAGCGCCATGGACGCCCTGAAGAAGGAATTTGCCGGTCTCCGGACCGGGCGCGCATCGGTTAATCTGCTCGACCCGGTGATGGTCGAGGCCTACGGCCAGCGCATGTCATTGAATCAGGTCGGAACGGTGAGCGCCCCCGAGCCGCGTTTGCTTACCGTGAGCGTCTGGGACAAGGGCCTGGTCGTGTCCACGGCCAAGGCCATCCGCGAAGCCGGGCTGGGCCTCAATCCGGCGCCCGACGGTCAGATGATCCGGATTCCCATTCCCGAATTGACCAGTGAGCGTCGCGCCGAACTCGCCAAGCTCGCCCACAAATACGCCGAGCACGGCCGTGTTGCCGTGCGTAATGTGCGCCGTGACGGCATGGAAGCTCTCAAGAAGGCTGAGAAGGACCACAAGATCTCGCAGGATGAGCATCGCCAGAAGTCCGACGAGGTCCAGAAGCTGACCGACCGATATGTGAAGCTGGTCGACGAAGCGCTCAACCATAAGGAAAAAGAGATCAAGACGGTTTGATGTCGACCGCATCGCTGCCCGCCAATCCCGACTCGTCGCCGGGTCCCAACCACGTCGCCATCATAATGGATGGTAACGGACGGTGGGCGAAGGCGCGCGGACTGCCGCGTGTGGCGGGGCATCGCCGGGGCGCGGATGCGGTGCGCCGCGTGGTGCGCGGTGCCGGCGAACTCGGCATCCCGGTGCTCACGCTGTTCGCCTTCTCGACCGAGAACTGGACGCGGCCGGCCGACGAGGTCAGCGACCTGATGGGCCTGCTGCGGCACTACCTGCGTAACGAACTCGAGGAATTGCGAAAGAACGGCGTCCGATTGCGGGTGATTGGCAGTCGTGACGGCCTGGCGCCTGACATCGTGAGCGATATTGCCGACGCGGAGAGCATGACCCACGGCAACAATCGGATCGACGTCAACATTTGCATCAATTATGGCTCGCGCGATGAAATCCTGCGCGCGACGCGCAGCCTGGCGCGGCAGGTCGCGGCGGGCGAAGTCGCGGCGGACCAGATAGACGCCAATCTCTTCGAACGCGAGTTGCTGACCGCCGGGGTGCCCGACCCGGACCTTTTGATTCGGACGAGCGGGGAACAGCGCATCAGCAATTTCCTGCTGTGGCAGTGCGCATACTCGGAGTTGGTGTTCGTCGATACGCTGTGGCCCGATTTCGGCAAGGACGACCTGGAACGGGCGATTGCCGAGTTCCGTCGGCGCGAGCGGCGTTATGGTGGCGTTGGCGGATAACGCCCCATCGGCGCGCGATCGGCGGTTTCGCGGGCTGTTGCTGCGAGTCCTGTCTGCCGCTGTTCTTGGCCCGTTTCTGCTGGCAGCGGTTTGGTTCGGGTTCCCGTGGATTGATCTGGTGGCCGCCGCCGCCGCGCCGGTCATGGTGTTGGAATGGACGAAGTTGACCCGGGGCCGACCCATTGTCCGCCTGTTGGCCTACATCTACGCGCTTGCAGCTCTGGTGGCGCTTCTGTGGCTACGCCATCAGCCTGTGCTGGGCCGAGAGACCGTGATCTGGATCGTGGCCTGCACTTGGGCAACCGATATCGGAGCGTATTTCGTTGGTGCATCGGCCGGTGGTGCTAAACTCGCCCCGCGCATCAGTCCCAGCAAGACGTGGTCGGGCCTGATCGGCGGCATGGCTTGGGCGGCCGTGGTCAGCGCCTCACTAGGACTTGTGTTTGGGTTGGGGTCGACGTTTTCTCTTGCCGTGATCGGTGCCTGTCTCGCTGTTGTCGGGCAAATCGGCGATCTTGCCGAGTCGGCCGTCAAGCGCGGCGCCGGCGTGAAGGACAGCGGCAAGTTGATCCCAGGGCATGGCGGGTTGTTGGATCGCGTCGATGGATTGGTTGCCATTCTCGTCGTGGTGGCAGTGATGCGCCTGACCGTTGGGGGAGTCTGGCCTTGGACTTGAGGCACTGGTCGCCGCCCTCGCACGATCGGCCGCGAGGTGTAACCATACTTGGATCGACCGGCTCGGTCGGTCAAAGCACCGTCGATCTCATCGCCCGTGATCCCGCGAGCTATCGTGTCGAGGCACTGGTCGCCGGAAACTCCGTCGAGTTGCTCGCCGAGCAGGCCCGGCGCTTGCGCGCGCGGCTCGCCGTGGTGGCCAATCCGGAACGCTACCGCGCACTCAAGGAGGCGTTGGCTGGGACCTCGATCGTTGCCGCAGCTGGCCCTGAAGCGGCGGTGGAGGCTGCGGCCCGACCGGCGGAGTGGGTGATGGCGGCGGTGGTGGGCTTCGCAGGTCTCGCATCGACGCTTGCTGCCGCGCACCGCGGCGCCATCGTGGCGCTCGCCAACAAGGAAGCACTGGTCTGCGCCGGCCGTCTGCTGACCGAGGCCGTCGAGGCGTCGGGGGGTGCGCTCTTGCCCGTCGACTCCGAGCACAACGCAATCTTTCAGGTATTCGAGCCGAGCCAACGCCACGCGGTCGATCGCCTGATCTTGACCGCATCGGGGGGGCCTTTCAGGAACTGGTCGCTGGCCGATATGGCTGCGGTGACGCCCGAACAGGCTCTCGCTCACCCGAACTGGGACATGGGCGACAAGATCTCGATCGATTCAGCCACCATGATGAACAAGGGCCTCGAGTTCATTGAGGCCCATCTGCTGTTCCGGCTTCCAGCAGAGAAAATCGAGATCATCGTGCATCCGCAATCGGTCATCCATTCGATGGTGGCATACCGCGACGGCTCAGTGCTGGCTCAGCTTGGAGCGCAGGACATGCGGGTACCAATCTCCTACGCGCTTGGCTGGCCATCGCGCATCGACGGGCCTTCAGCCCGTCTCGACTTTGCCAACCTCTCGGCATTGACGTTCGAGCCGCCCGATTCCGGCCGCTTTCCGTCCCTACGATTGGCGCGTGAGGCGTTGGTGACCGGCGGACTCGCATCCATCGTGCTGAATGCGGCCAACGAGGCAGCCGTTGCGGCTTTCCTGGCGCGCCGCATCGGCTTTCTCGACATAGCCCGCATCGTCGAGGACGTCCTGGTCGGCTGGGAAGGAACTGGGGCGCCGGTGGAGTCGCTTGAGCATGTCCAGGCCGCCGATCTCGAGGCTCGCCGACGAGCCGAGGAAAATTGCCGGAGATGCGCTAAGTGATTGAAATAGAATGATATTAATGGTGTAGTGAAGCATGCAAAGCGTCATTAGCCTGTTTACGGTCTATCTGCCGTACTTTGTCTTGGTGTTGACGCTGCTCGTGTTCATTCACGAGTTTGGTCACTACTGGGTGGCGCGCCGCTTCGGCATTCATGCCGAGGTCTTCTCTATCGGATTCGGACCCGAACTGTTTGGCTGGACCGACCGCCGGGGTACACGCTGGAAGGTTTCGGCCATCCCGCTGGGCGGCTACGTGAAGTTCCTGGGCGACAATGATGAGACCAGTGCGACGCCGTCCGATGCTCCGTTCACCGCCGAGCAAAAGCGTGGCGCCTTCTTTTCCAAGCCTCTGTACGCGCGCGCCGCCGTCGTGATCGGAGGGCCGGCGGCGAACCTGCTGTTCGCCTTCATCGTCCTGACAATCGTCTTCTTTATCGCTGGCGAACCATACTCGCCGGCTACTGTCGCGGTCCAGGTCAACGGCCCGGCCGCCAAGGCGGGTCTGAGAACGGGCGATGAGATCGTTCGTCTGGCTAATCGGAGGATCGACCGATACGAGGACATTCAGGAATCTCAGTTCCTCTATTGGGCGAAGCCGATGGCGGTCGAGTACCGGCGGGGCAGCCAGCTGTTGCGCGGCGAGATCGTGCCTCAATTCTGCGAGCGGGTTGACCGCTACAACAACGCGTTCCGGTTTGGCGAACTGGGCATCGACCAACTCGTCCGGCCGGTGGTCGGAGGGTTTGCACCGAACGGCCCGGCCGAAGCGGCCGGCCTCAAGGTGGGCGATCTGCTGCTCGAGATCGACGGCAAGCCTGTGGAGTATTTTTCACGCATCCCCGAGCTGATCGGTGCGCGCGCCGGGCAGCCGCTTACCGTGAAATATGATCGGGATGGCCAGCGCGAGGAGGCCACCATCGTTCCGGTCGCGGACAAGGCGGTCGATTGCGCTGGCAAGGAATATGTCGTTGGTCGCCTCCGCATTCGGCCTGCGGGCATTACGGAATTCCGCAGCCACGGCGTGCTGGGCGCGATGGGTGCTGGCGTCCGTGCCGTCTGGGGCATGACAACGATGTTCTACACGTCGATCGCGCAGATCCTGACGGCCACGCGGCCGGTCGATGAACTGGGTGGACCGATCCGCATCGCCAAGGCCGCTGGCGAAGCGTCCCATGCTGGGTGGATTGGAATCCTCAACCTTATGATCGCCCTGTCGGTTGTCTTGGGCGTTTTTAATCTTTTGCCGGTGCCAATGCTCGATGGCGGACACTTGGCGATGTATCTTTACGAGGCGGTGCGGGGAAAGCCGCTCAGTCTCAAGGCGCAGGAACTCGGCCTGAGGGTTGGTTTTGCCCTGGTCATTGGTGTGGCACTCGTCGCGACGTTCAACGACATCAGGCTCCTGTTGCGGTAGCCAGATGAACGGCGGTGCGAGGCGAATCGGGAACAAAAGGGGTGGCTAAGGCATTGATCCCGGTCTATGAAACGGCGTTCCCGAGTGTGGCCATCGGCAGGTCTGGGAAGGGCCGGGGGTGAGTTTGATCGTTCGTTGGGCTGTACTGGCCATTGTCGCAGTTCTTGCATTCGCTAACACGGCGCACGCCCAACGCGGTGGTGCCGCCGGGGGCACGATTTCCGCTGTTCAGATCCAGGGCAACGTGCGTGCTGAGCCGGAGACAATCCGCTCCTATCTCCAACTCAAGGAAGGCCAACCTTACGACGCCGCTGCCGCCGACCGCTCTTTGAAGGCGCTATTTGGCACGGGCTTCTTCTCGGACGTGGTGATCGAGATGCAAGGCTCGACCCTGGTGGTCAAAGTTACTGAAAATCCGATCATCAATCGCGTCGCATTCGAGGGTAACAGCAAGATCGAGGACGACAAGCTGCGCGATGAAGTGCAATCGCGGGCCCGCCAGGTGTTCACGCGCGCGCGCGTGCAATCCGATGTCGAGCGTATCCTCACAATCTATCGACGTGGTGGACGCTACAACGCGTCGGTGGAACCGAAGATCATCAAGCTTGAGCAGGGACGCGTCGATCTCGTCTTCGAGATCAACGAGGGCGATGTCACCGGTATCAAGCGCATCACCTTCATCGGCAACGAGGCGTTCAGCGATGGAACGCTGCGCGGCAAGGTCCGGACTGTCGAGAGCGCATGGTGGCGCTTCTTATCGTCAGATGACCGCTTCGATCCGGATCGCCTCAATCTCGATCGTGAACTCCTGCGCAAGTTCTACTTTACCGAGGGCTATGCCGACTTTCGCGTAGTCTCGGCCGTCGCTGAGTTGTCTCCCAACCGTGACGGGTTTTTCCTGACTTTCACGATCAGCGAGGGTGAGCGCTACAAGTTCGGCGAAGTAGAGGTCTCGACGCGTTTTCAGGGACTCGATGTAGATACCCTGAATAGCTACCTCATGATGTCCGAAGGCGACTGGTTCGATTCATCCGACATCGAAAAAACCGTCTCGGAGCTGACCGACATTGTCGGGTCGTTGGGTTATGCCTTTGTCGAGGTCCGCCCCAACACCCGGCGCAACAAGGACACCAAGACCGTCGATGTGATCTTCGAAATCCAGGAAGGGCCGCGTGTCTATGTTGAGCGCATCAACATCTCCGGTAACACGCGTACCCTGGACAAGGTGATACGGCGCGAATTCCGCCTTGCCGAAGGCGATGCATTCAGCAGTGCCAAGCTGCGACGCAGCCAGGAGCGCCTGCGCGCGCTCGGCTTCTTCGAGAAGGTCGACGTTTCCGCCGCACCAGGTTCGGCGCCGGACAGGACCAATCTCGAAGTCCAGGTCGTCGAGCAGAGCACCGGAGAGATTTCGTTCGGCGCCGGCTATTCGACCTCTGCGGGAATCGTGGGAGACATTTCGATTCGGGAGCGCAATCTCCTGGGCAAGGGGCAGGAGGTACGCCTTGGATTGTCGGTAGGCACCTTGAGCACCAACATCGATTTCAGCTTCACGGAGCCGTATTTCCTGGATCGCAACATGGCGGCGGGGTTCGATGTTTTCCGGACGTCGAATGATCGGCAGAATGTCGCCAACTACAGTGATTCTGCCGTCGGCTTCGCGTTGCGCAGCGGTTGGGCGTACACCGAGCACACGCGGCAAATCGTTCGCTACACTCTGCGCCAGTCGAACATCTTCAACGTCCAGCCCTGGGCCTCGCCGGTCGTGCAGGCTCAGGCGGGCTATTCGACGGTTTCGGAGGTGTCCGAGACGCTCACCTGGGACACACGCGATTCGCGACTTAATACGACCAAGGGTTGGCTGCTGCGCAATACCATAGCGGTTGCAGGCGCCATCGGGACCGAGCAGTACGCCCGCACGACGGCGGATGCGGTGTACTTCCAAAGCATCTTCGACGAGTTCGTGATTGCAGTCGGTGGCTCGTTTGGAGTCGTAGTGCCCATAAGTAATACTTATATTAAGTTGAACAACCTGTTCTTCCTTGGTGGCGACACCTTGCGTGGTTTTGCCGTGGCCGGCGTCGGACCCCGCGATGCCGGTACCACGGATGCGCTGGGCGGCCAGTATTTCTACACGACTACCGCTGAGTTGAGTTTCCCGCTCTACGGCATCCCCAAGGAGTTCGGGCTGCAGGGCAAGGCCTTTGTCGATACCGGGTCCCTTTGGGGAAATCAGGCGGCGAACTTCGGAGCGTCGGTCCTCGACAGCCAGCTGATGCGAGTCGGCACCGGGATCGGCGTTCAATGGATATCGCCATTCGGGCCGATCCGGGTAGACTACAGCTTTCCGGTCGTTAAGGAGGCGTGGGACAAGACCCAGAACTTCAGGTTCAGTTTCGGAACCCGGTTCTGAGGAAGGACGGGATAGCGGTGAAATGAACATCCAGACCGACAAGGCAAGCCTCTCGGCAGCGACTTCTGTCGACATAAAGCGCATCCTGCAGATGATCCCACATCGCTATCCGATGCTGATGGTCGACCGGGTCGTCGACATGCAACTCGACCACAGCGCCGTCGGGATCAAGAACGTCAGCATCAACGAACCGTTCTTCCAAGGGCATTTCCCGTCCGAACCTGTCATGCCGGGCGTCTTGATCGTCGAGGCCATGGCGCAGACGGCGGCGGTACTGGTCGTGGCCACGTTCGGCGGCGAAGCGGAAGGCAAGCTGGTCTACTTCATGTCGATCGACGGCGTGCGGTTTCGCCGGCCGGTGCTGCCGGGCGATCGCCTCGAGCTTCACGTTGAGAAGATCCAGAGCCGTGCCAACGTCTGGAAATTCTCCGGCAAAGCCAAGGTCGATGGCAAGCTGGCGGCCGAGGCGACATTCGCCGCGATGATCCGCGACACGTAGGGAGACCGAAATGGCCGACACCGCAGCCAACTACCGCATGTTGCACACGATGATCCGCGTCCTGGATCTCGACAAGTCGCTCGCGTTCTATACCGGCCCCATGGGGATGAAGCTGCTGCGCAAGCGCGATGTTCCGGACGGAAAGTACAGCCTCGCTTTCGTGGGCTATGGCGAAGAAAAGGAACACTGCGTGGTCGAGTTGACCCATAACTGGGATCAAGCAAAGCCCTACGAATTGGGCAGCGGCTTTGGTCACCTCGCCATCGGCGTTCCCGACGTCTATGGTGTCTGCGACCAGGTCACCAAATCCGGCGGCAAAGTCACGCGCCCACCCGGGCCCGTGAAGTTCGGCACGACCGTGATCGCCTTCGTCGAGGATCCCGACGGTTACAAAATCGAACTGATTGAGCGGAAGTAAGGGCCGATCTACAGGATCGACCGCCACCCGAGCAGCACAAGCCCAAGCAGCGCCGCCGACAGACCGAACGCGATGAGGCGTCTCAGCGCACCATTCCGGTGATAGTTGTCGTTCGCCGGTCGGCCGAGTCGCACGACACGCGGCATCGGCCTCGGTTTCTGTGTGGCCGCCCAGGTCGTCGCCCGATTCGGCCCGTATGATGATCTCGCCATGTCCTCTCGCTTTCCTCCCCGGAACGCGAACTAGCTCCGCATATGCAGCGGCTTGTAAGGCCTTTCGGTCTGGCCGTTGTAGAGTTGCCGCGGCCGGCCGATCTTCTGGTCCGGGTCCTCGATCATCTCGTTCCACTGCGAAACCCAGCCCACCGTGCGCGCCACGGCGAACAGCACGGTGAACATCGAGGTCGGAATGCCGATCGCCCGGAAAATGATCCCGGAATAGAAATCGACGTTGGGATAGAGCTTCTTGGAGACGAAGTAGTCGTCCTTGAGGGCGATCTGCTCCATCTCCATGGCCAGTTCGAGCAGCGGATCGTGCTCGATGCCGAGCGAGGTCAACACCTCATGGCAGGTCTGCCGCATCACCTTGGCGCGCGGATCGTAGTTCTTGTAGACGCGATGACCGAAGCCCATCAGGCGGGTGTGATCCTGTTTGTCCTTCACGCGCGACAGAAAACCCGGGATGTTCTGCTTGCCGCCGATCTCGTTCAGCATGTTGATCACGGCCTCGTTGGCGCCGCCGTGGCTGGGCCCCCACAATGAGGCGATGCCGGCCGCGATGCAGGCAAACGGGTTGGCGCCGGAAGAGCCGGCGAGGCGAACGGTCGACGTCGAGGCGTTCTGCTCGTGGTCGGCATGGAGCATCAGGATGCGATCCATTGCCTTCTCGACGATCGGATTGATCTCGTATTCCTCGGCCGGGACCGAGAACATCATGCGCAAGAAGTTGGCGGCGTAGCTGAGATCGTTGCGCGGATAGACGAAAGGCTGGCCGACCGAATACTTGTAGGCCATCGCGGCGATGGTCGGCATCTTGGCGACCAGGCGATACGACGCCACCATCCGCTGGTGTGGATCGTGGATATCGAGCGAGTCGTGATAGAAGGCCGACAGGGCGCCCACGACGCCGCAGCAGATCGCCATCGGATGGGCATCGCGCCGGAAGCCGCGATAGAAATGGCTGAGCTGCTCGTGCACCATGGTGTGGAGCGTGATGTCCTTGACGAACTTTTCCTTCTGCGCCTTGTTCGGCAGGTCGCCCTTCATCAGGAGGTAGGCGACTTCCATGAAGTCGCTCTGCTCGGCCAGTTCGGCGATGTTGTAGCCGCGGTGCAGCAGGATACCTTCGTCGCCGTCGATATAGGTGATCTTGGAACCGCAGGAGCCCGTCGACGTGAAGCCTGGGTCGTAGGTGAACATCCCCGAGTCGCCGTAGAATTTGCGGACATCGACCAGACGCGGCCCGATCGTGCCGTGAATGATCGGCATTTCGTAGGTTTTGCCGGTTTCGTTGTCGGTGAGCGTCGCGGACGATTTGGCCATTGGGTGAACTCTTTTCAGCTCGATTCAGGCAAGGCGCAGGGCCGCGCGAAAGGCGGTGTCGCCGGGTTCACGGGCACCCTAACAAGCCACCTTCGGAGGCGCAATTGTGCCGGCAGATTGCTATTTCGCGGCGCGTAGCCGGGCTGTGATCCGGCCGTCTATAGCGGCCAACCCGACCCCGATCAGGGCCATTCCGGCGAACTGCCGAAGTTCGAGGCGTTCGCCGAGGAAGACGGCGCCGAGGAGGGTGGCGGTGACCGGTATCAGGAATGTAACCAGCAGCAGGTTGGTCGCACCGGCAGCGGCAAGGATGCGGAAGTAGAGGACGTAGGCCAGCGCCGTCGACAGCAGCGCGAGGCCCGCGACTGCACTCCAGGTGACGGCCGACGGCATCGGCCAGGCGGACTCCGCCAGCAGCATGATCGGCAGAATCAACATGGCGCTGGCTGTGAGCTGCCCGGCGGCGGCCTGCAGCGGCTGCACACCCAGCGCCTTGAAGCGGCGCCCGTAGATGCCGGCAAAGGCGTAGGACAGCGCGGCGGCGAGGCAGGCGATCTGGCCCCAGAGGCTGCCGCCAAGATCGGGGCCAATCAGGATGGCCACACCGGCCAAGCCGGCCAGCACGCCGACGAGCTTCCGGACTGTCATGCGTTCGTCACGGGTGAAGATGTGTGCCACCACGACGGTGAAGAGCGGCGTCGTGGCGTTCAGGATCGAGGCGACCCCGGAGGTGATCGTCGTCTGGCCCCAGAAGATCAGGCTGAAGGGCAGGGCATTATTGAGTGCGCCCATGACCAGGAGCTGACGCCACGGCGTACCAGCCCGCCACAGGCTCGCACCGATGGCCGAGGCCACGATGTTGAGCGCCAGGGCGGCGAGGGCGAC
>JAUXWB010000284.1 GCA_030684475.1 Reyranella sp.
GCACATCCTGAATGCGCCGACCAAGCTCATGAAGGAGATCGGCTACGGCCAGGGCTACGAGTACGACCACAACGCCGCCGACGGCTTTTCCGGGCAGAACTACTTTCCCGACGGCATGGCGCGCGAGGAATTCTACAAGCCGGTGGAGCGCGGCTTCGAGCGCGAGATCGTGAAGCGTCTCGACTACTGGAAGAAGCTCCGGGAAAAGAAGCGCTGAGCCCTCAGGGCCTCGGCATTGCCCCAACGACGAGGCGGTCGCGGCCATAGACGTCGTCGCGGAACTTGGCCACGCCGCCGGCATCGGCGGTCACCGTGCGGTAGGTGACGTAGAGCGTGACCGGCTCGGGGAAGGCGTAGTGCGCCTGATGGCCCGAATCGATGACCTGCCGCACACGCTCCTTGCTGAAGTTGTTCTTGCCGTTGAAGACCTTCTCGACGAAAGCCAGCGGGTTCAACAGGCGAATGCAGCCATGGCTGAAATTGCGGCTGCCCTCGGTGAACAGCCAGCGGCTGGCGGTATCGTGCATGTAGATCCCGTACTTGTTGGCGAATGGGAAGAAGATGTAACCGAGCGCGTTGGTGGCGCCGGAATCCTGCCGGATGCGGAAGGGGAACGCCTTGGGATGGATCGAACTCCAGTCGACCGTGTTTGGATCGAGCTCCGTGTCATCGCTCCAGTTCTCGAAGATGCGGAAGCCGGCCGCGGTCAGCGCGCTGGGGTCGCGGCGCAGCAGCGGTAGGTATTCCTCGCCGGCGATCGACTGCGGCACGGTCCAGAACGGGTTGGTCTGGAAGCCGCGCATCACCGATTGGATCTCGGGCGTCGGATCCTTGGGCGTGCCGACGATCACCAGGCTCTGGAAGGCAACCTTGCCAGCATCGACAAACACCATCGAATAATCGCCGGCGTTGACGAACACGTAGCGGCTGCCGAGATCCTCGGGCAGCCAGCGCCGGCGCTCCAGGTTGGCCACGATCTGCCCGATGCGCTCGTCGATCGTGATGTTGAGCGATCGGACAGTCTTGGCGCCGATGATGCCGTCGACGGTGAGCCCTTTGGCTTCCTGGTAGGATTTCACGATGGCAGCGAGCGCCTCGTCGTACTGGTCAACGACCAGGCCGGGTTCGGGCACTGTGAGCTCGAGCTCGCCCAGACGCTTGCGCAGCAGTGGGACGCGGGCATCGATCATGCCGGGTTTCAGCGCGACGCCGTCGGGCAGAGGCGTGAAGGCCGCGTTGGCCCGCTTGTCGCGCCAGATCGCGAGGGCTTTCTGCAATCCGAGATAGTCGCCCTTGGGCGGCAGGGCGGCGAGGTAGGCGGCGAAGTCCGGCGCCTCGGCGGCCGCTTTCAGAAGGTCCGCCTGGTCGACCTTGCGTTGGTCGATCGATATCTCCTTGTCGATGCGGTTTGCCCGGACGCGGCCCGTTGACACGTCGCTGGCGTAGGACACGAACGCAGCGGTGAGAAGGGCATCGGCTGCCGCGGGATCGGCGTTTGGCGCCACCGCCTTCTCAATTTCGGCGAAGCCGTACCAGGACGGCTCAAGTCCATGGTCGGAAGATGCGCGAATGGCACTTACCAAGGCCGTCGTGCGGGCACTGGCGGCTTGAGACCCGAACCACAGCGAGTCGCTGGCATGGCAGGGAAGGGGTCCGAAAATGGGAGTGGCAAATGCCAGTAGACCGGCAAGAAAAGGACGGCGAATCACGCTTTGTCTATAGCCGGAAAGTTCCGATTCGTCCACGAAGCGGTGAAGTCGTGAGCCTCCAGGAAGCGGAGCAGATCGGTCGTCGCGCGCTGCTTTAGTTCCGGTGTTCCGCCGCCGGCTCGCGCCCCCCGAGTGACGCAGTGCCGTCGCGCCCAGGTCTGGTATTCGGGCTCGCTCATTGCCCGCCCCGCCGCCGGGATGAAATGCCGGCCGTCATCCTCGATGTAGTTTGGGCAGCACGACCAGTTCTCGGCATCCTTGATATCGAAGACCGGGCCGATCGCTTCCCAGCCGTGATGAGCGCTCCCGTAGACTTTGACCTTGATGCGACCGTTGCCGGCGGCGCGCATGCGCTCGGCATATTCGACGGCAAGCGGGGCGGGGGTGTAGTCGTCGCGGGCAGCCAGCATGAAGAACATCGGCCGCCCATGTGTCGTCGGATCGCGGTGTTGGGCGGTGGCCCCGGGGCAGATCGCCACATGGAGATCGAAAAGATGAGGAAAGCTGCCGCGCCAACGTTGGCGAACCGCGATGGCGGCATTCAGGGTCGCCACGCCGCCCTTGGAGACGCCCATGACTCCGATCCGGTGCGGGTCGATGCGAGGATCGGTCCGCAGGATGGCCAGCGCCGCGAACGCATCGCCTTCCATCTGGGCGCCTGAGATCAGGGTCTGGTCCGCGACGGTGCGGCGAACGCCACGTCCGGTGAAGCTGTCGACGATCAGGGCCGCCGTCCCAACCTCGTTGAGGACCTGGGCGTAGTAATGCTCGCGGTGCCGTTGCACGCCGGCGCTGCTGGTCAGGATCACCATGCAGGGCGACGGCCGCTCGCCAGGCTTCGGCAGGTGCAGGCTCGCCGTCAGTCGCGCCGGCCGGCAGGCCGCGGGGTGATCGAACGTCAATGTGTCGAACGACACCGATTCCATGGACCCTGTTTAGCTTGTCCCCTAGGTTGCGCGCCATGAGCGACAGCCCCGCCCTTGGCGGCCCGCGCGGCCAGGTCCAGATGCGCACCGTTTCCGACGACGAGGCCGGCCTGCGGCTGGATCGCTGGTTCCTGCGCCATTTTCCGGGGCTGAGCCACGGCGCGCTGCAGAAACTCCTTCGGACCGGCCAAATCCGGGTCGACGGCAAGCGGGTCGAGGGGAAGGACAGGGTCGAGCCCGGGCAGCAGGTCCGCCTGCCGCCCGGCGTCACATTTGCCCCGCCGCCCAAGCCGCGGGAGATACCGACAGTTTCAGACCAGGACGCTGCGGAGATCCAATCTCTGGTGATCCATCGCGACGATCACGTGATCGTCCTGAACAAGCCGCCGGGGCTGGCGGTGCAGGGCGGCACCGGCACGGAGCGGCATATCGATGGCATGCTGGACGCGCTCCGTTTCGGTTTCGAGGATCGGCCGCGTCTGGTCCATCGCCTCGACAAGGACACCAGTGGCCTCCTGCTGATCGCGCGTACCGGGCAGGCGGCCAAGCGCCTGGCCGGGTCGTTTCGCGACCGCGAGACCGAAAAGCTCTATTGGGCTGTCGTCGTCGGCGTGCCGCCCCAGCCGGAGGGTGCCATCGACCTGCCGATCGCCAAGCGGCCCGGTGCGCGCGACCGAGAGATGATGCAGGTCGACAAGGAAAACGGTCAAAAGGCGCTGACTCACTTCCGCGAGCTCGACCGCGTCGGCAAGCGGGCGGCGTTGTTGGCGTTGTGGCCACGCACCGGGCGGACCCATCAGCTGCGTGTCCATTGCGCGGCGATCGGCTGCCCCATTCTCGGCGATGGCAAGTACGGCGGCGAGGAAGCGCTGCTCGCCGCCGTCGCCGACTCCCGGCGGCTACATCTTCATGCCCGTCGGCTGTTGCTGCCGCACCCTTCGGGCAAGGGCGAGCTGAAAGTCACCGCCGAACCGCCACCCCACTTTTGCCGCACCGTCGAGGCATTCGGCTTTTCGACCGACGGCGATTGAGCGGGAATCAAGCGGTATGCGCATTTCCTGGAGGGGGTTGACCTGGGTTCTGGTGGCGGCGATTCCGCTGGCCGTGATCGGCGGGCTCGTCTGGATCGCTACACTCGACCTCTCCCGATATCAGGCCCGACTAACCGAGCAGATCCGCAAGGTGACCGGCCGAGAACTCACGGCGAAGGTACCGCTTGCCGTGAAGATCGGCAGATACCCCGCGATGGTGGCCGAGGGCGTGACCTTGTCCAACGCCCCCTGGGGCTCGCGTCCAGATCTTGCACGGGTGCGAAAGCTGACGCTGTTCCTCGATCCGGTCTCGCTCTTCCTGGGGGAAATCAGGATCGGGCGGCTCCTGCTCGAAGGCGCCGACATTCTGGTCGAACGCAACGACGTGGGCGACTCCAACCTCGACATGTTGCCGCCTCCGGACGGGTCCGGACCGCATCCCAGCGAGTTCCGCTCTCTGCGTCTGCGCACGAATCCGGCGTTTCCGTGGATCGGCGTGATCGACGTTCAGGACTCGGTGTTGACCATCGCTGAAGGCGCCGGCCGGCCACCGGTCGTGCTGGAAGTAACGACCGGCACGCTGCGATCATCGGCACCCAATCAGTCGCTACAGTTCGAAGGGCGTTTCGGCGCGCCCCAGGCCAGCACGTTCGCGCTGGCGGGCACTGCCGGATCGTTCGACGGCTGGATGAGAGGCCTGCCGGGCAATATCGACCTGCAGGGCAGCTTCGGCGACGGCAAGATCGCGATCAAGGGCGGTATCGGCGTCAAGGGCACCAACATCCAGATCACGTCCGAGGGGCCGGATGCGGCGGCCTTCGGGCCCTACATCCGCCTGCCCGTACCCCACGGCGGCCCGTATGCGTTGAGCGCCAAGGTGGTAACACAGCGCAACGGCCTCAAGGTCGAGGTGACAACCCTGAAGGTGGGTGCGAGCGAACTCGTCGGCGAGGCGCTGTTCCGTCCGGATCGCAAAGGAGTTCCCACTGTTGCAGTCAACGTCGATGTCAGCCGGCTCGACGTCAGCGAGCTCCGCTGGCCTGCCTCGTCGGTGCCGGCCGGCAGTTCGCCATCACCGGCGCAGCCGCGGCTCGTCCCCGTCCTTCCCTTCTCGACGAGCTGGCTCGGCCGCACCGCCGTTTCCGTCACCGTGCGGCTGGGCGAGGTCATCGGCCTCGGCAGCAAGATACAGAATGGCTCCGTTACACTGGCTTCGAATGAGCAGCGCTTCACCTTCCGCGCCGCGGCGACCGTCGGTGGTGGCTCTGCCGGCTTCGATCTCGTCTACGATCCGACGGGCCGGATCGGCCAGGCGACGCTCACTGCATCGGCCAATCGTGTCTCGCTCAGCGAGCTGGCGAGCGTGCTCGGCTTCGACATCGGTCTGCGCGACGCGGTGGGCGACATTGACCTGCGCCTGCGTGGTGGCGGGCGCACTTCGCGCGACGCGCTGAATTCGGCCAGTGGCTCGATCGATATCGCCATCACCAAGGGCCTGTGGCCCCGCGACCAGACCGCAAACTGGCCAGCGGAGACGCAGCGATTGCTCGGCGGCAGCGACGCCGGCGTGCCGTTCAATTGCATCGCCAGCCGCTTCGACGTGAGTGGCGGTGTCGCCAGCCTGCGCCGGCTGGTCGTCGACACGCCGCGCGCCACCATGGTGGGCGGCGGCTACGTGCATCTGCGCACCGAAGGATGGGAATTTATCCTTGCCCCTGAAGCGCGCGAGACCCAGAACGCGGGCCTAGCGTCGCCGCTTCGCCTGAAGGGCGGAAGCGGCCGGCCGACATCGGCAGCCCTGGAGCCCAATCTTGCCCGCTTGATCGTCGGTGCTGGCATCGTTCCAAGTCTGGCGGCACAGGTCAATCAGGCAGCGCGCCAGATAGGCGTCAATCCCTGCGCTGTCGTCGCACCCCGCGTCGAGGGTCTGAGGCCAGGGCTGCGCGCGCAGATGCCTGTGCCATCGGCCGATCTCCGCCAGCGGCCCGGCCGCCCCACGGCACCGGCCCGGCCCCAACCGCCGCGGCGGAAGCCTTGAAGCGCTTCTATAAGGAGACAGCGATCGAGCCGGCCGAGCGTGGGTTCCGGGTGCTGCTCGATGGCAAGCCGATGCGCACACCCGCGAAGTCGATCCTTGAAGTGCCGACTAGGTCGTTGGCGGAAGCCATTGCCGCGGAATGGGGCGGGGTACCGGACAAGGCTGAAATCAACGCAGCGCATCTGCCATTGACGCGATTGGCGGCAACCGGCCTCGATCGCGTCGTTGCGCATCGCGAGCAGGTCATTGCCGACACGGCGAAATACGCAGGTTCCGACCTGCTGTGCTACCGCGCCACCGCCCCGGAGAGTCTCGTGAAGCTGCAACACGACACCTGGCAGCCACTGCTCGATTGGGTGGCTGAGCGCTACGGGGCGCGTCTCAAAGTCGCGGAAGGAATCTCCTTTGTCGATCAGCCCGAGCAAGCCTTGGCGAACCTGCGCGACGCTGTCTCAGGGTACGCTGACCTCGCCCTGTCGGCGCTCTATAATCTCACCCATACCGCGGGATCGCTGGTGATCGCGCTTGCCGTGGCAGACGGGCGGCTGACGTCCGAAGGCGCGTTTGCGGCGGCACAGGTCGACGAGCTTTATCAGATCGAACGTTGGGGCGACGATCCCTTGGCGGCAAAGCACCGTGACGGGGTCGCCAAGGACATCGACGCCGGGGCGCGGTTTCTGGCACTGCTGGAACACGCGCGGCTGCGCGGTTGAAGGGGAAGAGCATGGGGGCAGGCAGAAAATTCCGTCAGGTTCTGGCGAAGAACGGCCTCGTCGAGGCGATGGCGGCGCACAGCCCACTATCGGCGATGCTGGTGGCTGAAGCGAGCTTCGACGCGATCTGGGCGAGCGGGTTCGAACTTTCGGCCATGTATGGCGTTCCTGACGTCAGCATGGTCTCTATGACCCAGCATCTCGACATGACGCGAGCGATGGTCGACCGATCGGGATTGCCCGTGGTGGCCGATATCGACACCGGCTTCGGCAACGCCATCAACGTGCTCTACGCCATCGAGCAGTACGAGCGCGCCGGCGCGGCGGCGATCGTGATGGAGGACAAGAGCTTTCCCAAGGTCACCAGCCTGATCGCCGGCGGGCGCCAGGACATGGTCCGTGTCGAGGAATTCCAGGGCAAGATCGAAGCGGCGCGGGCGGCCCGGCGTGATCCGGATTTGGTCATCGTGGCACGCACCGAAGCGCTGATCGCGGGCCTCGGCCAGGACGAAGCCTTGAAGCGGGCACGTGCCTATGAGGCGGCTGGAGCCGACATGATTTTAGTCCACTCCAAGCAGAAGACGCCGGATGAGATCGAGGCCTTCGTGCACGCCTGGGATGGCAAGGCGCCGATCGCGCTCGTGCCGACCGCTTATCCGCAAATGACGGTCGCGCGGGTGAGGGAACTCGGGAAGATCGGCTTGCTGATCTGGGGCAACCACGCCATCCGTGCCTCCGTGGGTGCGATGCGCGCGACCTTTGCGCAGATTCGCAAGGATCGGGGCATTCATGGCGTCGAAGCCAGCATCGCCACGGTCGAGGATGTGTTCGATCTGCAGGGCATGGGCACGGTCAAGGACAACGAGAAGCGATTCCTCCGCTAGACGCCGTCGTGCTAATGGCTGAAAACTGACGCGGAAGGCCGGAGATATAGATGCAGCATATGTTGGATGAACTTGAGCGCCGGCGTGCCGGTGCGCGTCTGGGGGGCGGGGTCCGCCGTATCGAGGCGCAGCACGGCAAGGGCAAGCTGACGGCGCGCGAGCGCATCGACGCCCTCCTCGATCCGGGTTCGTTCGAGGAATACGATATGTATGTCGAGCATCGCTCGATCGATTTCGGCATGGAGACCCAGAAGATCCCGGGCGACGGCGTGGTCACCGGCCACGGCACCATCAACGGCCGGCTGGTCTATGTCTTCAGCCAGGATTTCACGGTGTTCGGCGGTGCCCTGTCGGGCATGCACGCCGCCAAGATCTGCAAGGTCATGGACATCGCCATGAAGGTCGGCGCGCCGGTGCTCGGGCTCAACGATTCGGGTGGCGCGCGCATCCAGGAGGGCGTCGATTCCCTCGCCGGCTATGCCGACGTGTTCCAGCGCAATGTCCTGGCCTCTGGCGTGATCCCGCAGATTTCGATGGTCATGGGCCCATGTGCCGGCGGCGCGGTCTACTCGCCGGCCATGACCGACTTCATCTTCATGGTGAAGGACAGCTCCTACATGTTCGTGACCGGCCCCGACGTCGTGAAGACGGTGACGCACGAGACCGTGACACAGGAGGAACTGGGCGGCGCGCTCACCCACACGCAGAAGTCGGGTGTTTCCGATCTCGCCTTCGAGAACGACATCGAGGCGCTGCTGCAGTTGCGCCGCTTCGTCGACTTCCTGCCGGCCAACAACCGCGAGAAGGCGCCGGTGCGCGCGACGCTCGACCCGGCGGATCGCGACGATGCCTCGCTCGATACGCTGGTGCCGGAGAATCCCAATAAGCCCTACGACATCAAGGAACTGATCCTGAAGGTCGTGGATGAGGGCGACTTCTTCGAACTGTCGCCGGAATGGGCGGGCAACATCGTGGTCGGTTTCGGCCGCATGGCCGGCCGTACCGTGGGTTTCGTTGCCAATCAGCCGATGGTCCTGGCGGGCTGCCTCGACATCGACTCCTCGCGCAAGGCCGCGCGGTTCGTGCGCTTCTGCGACGCCTTCAACATTCCGATCGTAACTTTCGTCGATGTGCCGGGCTTCCTGCCCGGTACGCAGCAGGAGTTCGGCGGCATCATCAAGCATGGCGCCAAGCTGCTCTATGCCTACGCCGAGGCGACGGTACCCAAGGTCACGGTGATCACCCGCAAGGCCTACGGCGGCGCCTACGACGTGATGGCCTCCAAGCACCTGCGCGGCGACGTAAACTACGCCTGGCCGGGCGCGGAGATCGCGGTGATGGGCGCCAAGGGCGCGGTCGAGATCATCTTCCGCTCCGACATCGGCGATGCCGCCAAGATCGCCAAGCGGACCGAGGAGTATCGCGAGAAATTCGCCAATCCGTTCGTTGCGGCCAACCGCGGCTTCATCGACGACGTGATCATGCCGCACGGCACGCGCCGCAGGGTCTGCCGCGCGCTCGCCACGCTCGAGACCAAGAAGCTCGAGAACCCGTGGCGCAAGCACGGCAACGTACCTCTGTGAGGGGGCCGCTGTGAGTCTGTCGCCCGAAGAACGCGTCAGGCGGAGCCGGACTGTGCGTCTGCACGTGATCGTGGCGCTGTTTGCCTTGCTGGTGCTCATTGCCGTCAACGCGGTCTTCAGCAGCCGCTATCCCTGGTGGCTGTGGGTGCTCATGGCGTGGGCACCGCTGATCGCCGCACATACCGCCTGGGCCAAGGGCCTGTTCGAACGCAGTAAAGAAGGATCGTGAGTATGGCCGCCAGGAAGAAGGTCGCCAAAGCCGCACCGAGCAAGGCCGCCGCGAAGGTCAAGTCACCGGTGATGGGCTCTGGCGCCGGCAAGCTTCTGTTCGACAAGATCCTGATCGCCAATCGCGGCGAGATCGCCTGCCGCGTCATCCGGACCTGCAAGCGCCTCGGCATCAAGACGGTCGCCGTCTATTCCGAGGCCGACGCAGATGCGCTGCATGTGCGCCAGGCCGATGAGAAGGTGCTGATCGGGCCGCCACCGTCGGCGCAGTCCTACCTGCAGATCGACAAGATCGTGGCCGCCTGCAAGAAGACCGGCGCACAGGCGGTCCATCCGGGCTACGGCTTTCTCTCGGAGAAGCAGGAGTTCCAGAAGGCGCTGGCCAAGGCCGGCATCGCCTTCATCGGCCCCGATGCTTTCGCCATCCACGCCATGGGCGACAAGATCGAGTCCAAGAAGCTGGCGCAGAAGGCGGGCGTCAGCACGGTGCCGGGCTATCTCGCCGCCATTCCCAATGCCGACGAGGCGGTCAAGATCGCCCAGAAGATCGGCTACCCGGTGATGATCAAGGCGTCGGCCGGCGGCGGCGGCAAGGGTATGCGCATTGCCTACAACGATGCCGAGGCCCACGAGGGATTCGGATCGGCAACCAACGAGGCCAAGGCATCGTTCGCCGACGACCGCGTGTTCATCGAGAAGTACATCGAGGAGCCGCGCCACATCGAGATCCAGCTCATCGCCGACAGTCACGGGAACTGCCTCTATCTCTGGGAGCGCGAGTGCTCGATCCAGCGCCGCCACCAGAAAGTGATCGAGGAGGCGCCGAGCCCGTTCCTCGACGCCAAGACGCGCAAGGCGATGGGCGA
>JAUXWB010000290.1 GCA_030684475.1 Reyranella sp.
TCGAAGAGATGCACGACGGGATAGGCGCTGCCCGCCGGCTCCATCAGGAAGGACGGCTTGGTCCGCGAGAAGCGGCGCACCTGGTAGGACTGGTGATAATGGATGGCGAGCCGGTCGCGCTCGCTGTAGCGCACGCGCTGCATGTCGTGCCCGGCCACCATGACCCGGCCCTGCGTCGGCACGTTGGAGCCGGCAATCATTTCGAACAGTGTCGTCTTGCCGGCGCCGTTGGGGCCCATGACACCGACGATACCGGGTGCTTCCAGGCGGCAGTCGATGTCGAGGCGGAAGGCTGGCGAGCGATCGAACAGGCTGCGGCGATAGATCTTGCTCACACCCTCCAGAACCAGCAGCGGAGCATCGCTCATAGCGCGCCTCCCAGCAGGGTCCGCTTGAGGGCGGGATCGGCCGACAGCACCGATGCATCGCCCGCCCATGCCACGGTGCCGTGCGACAGCACGACCACACGGTCGGCGACCGACAGAGCCAGCTCGGCGTTCTGCTCGACGACAATGGCCGCTATGCCTTCGCCCTTGAGGCGGCGCACCACCGTCATCACGTCGTCGACGATCTTGGGGGCCAGACCCTGGCTCGGCTCGTCGAACAGTAACAGGCCGGGAGAACCCAACAGCGCGCGGCCGATGGCCACCATCTGCATCTCCCCGCCCGACAGGGTCTCGGCTTCCCGCGCCATCAGGTACTTCAAAGCCGAAAAGATGTCGGTGACCTCCGACAGCGACCACGGCCTGTAGCGCGTGCGCTTGATGCCGAGCGCCAGGTTCTTGGCGACGCTGAGCGTCGGGCAGATGCGTCGGTCATCGGGCACCCAGCCGATGCCGGCGCGGGCGATCTCGTGTGTCTGCTTGCGGCTAAGCGGCTGTCCCTGGAACGAAATTTCGCCCCGCTTCGGCCGCGTCAGGCCCAGGATCGAACGCAGCACCGTGGTCTTGCCGGCACCGTTGGCGCCCAGCAACGCCAGCACCTCGCCCTCCCCGACCGAAAGCGACACGTCGAACAGGGCCTGCGTCTCGCCGTAGAAGGTGTCGATGGCGCGAATCTCGAGCATCAGGCGAGCTTCCCGAGATTGGAGTTCTTCACCCACGGATTGGTGCGCAACTCGGCCGGGCTGCCGTGGGCGATGACCTGGCCCCAATGGATGACCGAGATGTCGTCGGCGAGCGAGAACAGGAATTCCATGTCGTGCTCGATTATGACCAGGGTCACCTGGCCTTTCAGTCGTCGTACCAGCTCGGCCAGCCGCGCCCGCCCGTCGCGGCCCAGCCCGGCGGTCGGCTCGTCGAGGAACAGCAGCTTTGGCCGGCACGCCAGGGCCACGGCGATCTCCAGCGCGCGGCGCTCGCCGTAAGGCAGGGCCTTGGCGATGTCGTCGGCGCGCGCGCCGAGGCCCACAGTGTCCAGTACCTCGTGCACTTCGGTGACCAGCGCAGGATCGGCATAGGCATGGCCCAGTGCGTTCCGCCCCCGCGCGCGCGTCGCTGGCAGAGCTATCGCCACGTTCTCGAAGACGGTGAATTCGTCGAACAGGTTCATGAGCTGGAAGGAACGCGCAATTCCCAGCCGCGCGATGGCCTGTGGCGAACGGCCGGTAATGTCGGCGCCGTCGAACACGACGCGTCCACGATCGGGCCTGTAGCGCCCGGTCAGTACATTGAAGCAGGTCGTCTTGCCCGCACCGTTGGGCCCCATGATGCCGGAAAGCCGGCCCGCCTCGAACGACAGCGAGATATCCTCCAGCACGACCCTGTCGCCGAAGCGCAGGTGGAGCTCATGAGCTTCGAACAGCGCCACAGCTATTTTGCCTCCGCGGGCTTCGTACGGGCCCGCCGCAGGAACAGCCCGCCGAGGCCTTCGGGCTTGTACATGACCAAGGCCACGAACAAGAGGCCGAACCACAGCATCCAGCCGGTGGTGAAGGCGCCGATCACGTCGCGCGCCAGCAGGAACACCAAGGCACCCAGCACGGGCCCCCAGAAGGTGACCAGTCCGCCACCGACCAGGGTCATCATGACGATGTAGCCAGAGTAGTGGAGGCTCATCACGTCCGGGAACGCAGAGGCCTGGGCCATGGCGAACAGCCCGCCTGCGAGACCGGAGAGCCCTGCCGAAAGCACGAGAACGGCCGCCTTGTAGCGCCACACATCATAGCCCACGAAGCGGGCACGGGTTTCGTTCTGCTTGATCGCCTTCAGGATACGACCGAACGGCGAATGGACCAGCCGCCACAGCAGCAGCGTCACGGCAATGAACACGACCAGCACGAAATAGAAGAGCGAGACGTTGCCGGTAAGGTCGATGGTGGTAACACCGAGGCGCACCGGCAGGCGGGCGATCTTGAGCAGACCGTCCTCGCCGCCGGTGATGGCGTGCGATTTGATGGCGATGAACCAGAAGACCTGGCCGAAGGCAATGGTCAGCAGCGCATAGTAGATGCCGCGGCGGTGCGAGATGAAGGCGGCCACGATGGCGCCGCCCACGGAAGCGGCCGCGACCGCGGCGCCGAGGCAGAACCAGAGATCGGCCACCACGTTCATATGTGGAACGGCCCCTGAGGCAAGTACTTTGTCAAACGATGGCGCAACGGGAACGATGCGGTCATATGTCCGGCCTACTTGCGCGGTCATCGACCGCTGGCCTCGATGAAGTCCGCGACGCGAGTGGCTGAT
>JAUXWB010000303.1 GCA_030684475.1 Reyranella sp.
GGCCGGGCTGGCGCAGCCACATCTCGGCGATGCCGGCCAGCATGTGGCCGCGGCCGTCGTCGGGATCGGCCACGATGGCGCGGTGCGCGAGCTGGCGCATCTCGGCCACCTCGGCGTCGCTGCCGCGCCGGGCCCACAGCGCCCAGCCCGTGCAGAACGTCTGCTGGATGATCGCCTCGGGCGACTCCGGCTCGAGCTCGAGCGCCTGCTCGAAGAGCTGCCGCGCCATCTCCGAATCCGATCGCGTCAGCCGGTTCAAGTGCCAGCGCCCGCGCCAGATCAGGTCGTTGAACTCCAGCCGGTTCGCCCGGTTGCCGCGCGCGCGGACCTGCTCGGCGTAGTCGATCTGCGCGTCGAGCACGCCCACCAGCTCGGCCACGATCGGATCAAGGGCATCCTGTGAACGGTCGGGCGGCAGCGGCACTTGGTGCGACCACAGCGAATAGCCGCTGGTCGCATCGGACAGGCTGAGGGCGATGACGGGCCCGTCCCGTTTCCGCTTCAGCCGGCCTTCCAGCACGTACTTGGCATGCAGCTTCTGGCCGATGACGCGGGGATCGACGCGGCCGGAGGCGAAGGCGAAGCTGGAGCTGCGGGCGATCACCGGCAGCCAGCGCAGGCGCGACAGCCGGTCGATCAGGTCCTCGCTGAGGCCTTCGCAGAGATAGTCGTGCGTCTCGTCCTCGGTGAGATTGGCGAAGGGCAGGATGGCGAGCGCCGGCCGGTCGACGAAGCTGGCCGGCGGCGTCTCGACGGTTGGCGCGGGCACAACGGCCTGTAGGCGCGCACCAGCACCGGATTCCAGCAGGCCGCGCTGCTCGCGCAGCCAGTCCTCGAAGCCCTCCTCGCCGGCGAGATCGAAGCCTTCGAGGAATTCGCCGGTGGCGAGCCCGCCCTTCTTGGGCGCCAGCACATCGACGTCGATCAGCGACAGATCCAGCATCACCCGCTGCCGTTCGCAGATCAGCAGCGGCTTCGCGCCCACGTTGAGATAGTCGCGGAGATGGGTGAGCTCGCGCCGCAGGCTGCCCTGGGCCTGCGGCCGGTCGCGCTGGCCCCACAGTTTTTCCTGCAGCCAGCCGCGCGTCCGCTCGCCGCCCTCGGCCAGGGCGAGCATCGCCACCATCGCCATGCCCTTGCGGCTGGCGATGTCGATTCGCTCGCCCTCCGGCCCGAGCAGCCGGAAGGATCCCATGAGGTTCAACGCAAATTTACGGCTCAACGCGGCCATCGTTCCCCCGATCGAGGCAGGCGCGCCCATCCTAGTGGGCCGAAAAGATAGCGTCGAT
>JAUXWB010000317.1 GCA_030684475.1 Reyranella sp.
TGGTCGCCGACCTTCACGAGCGGCTTCTGGGTGATGCAGGTGCTCTGGTTGGAGCGCTGGAACTTCAGCAGATTGTAGATGTCGACCGCGGGACGATCGGCGCCGAAGTCCTCGGTGGCACGGACCACGATGCGCATGGCGTCGACCTGGTCGACGATGCCGGTGCGCCGCGCGGCGATGGCGACGCCTGAGTCGCGGGCCACCACTTCTTCCATGCCGGTGCCGACCAGCGGCGCTTCGGCCTGGATCAGCGGCACCGCCTGGCGCTGCATGTTCGAGCCCATCAGCGCGCGGTTGGCGTCGTCGTTCTCGAGGAACGGGATCAGCGCCGCGGCAACGGAGACGATCTGCTTGGGCGAGACGTCGACGAAGTCGATGGTCTCGGGCCTGCCGAGGATGTACTCGCCGCCCTTGCGGCACTGCACCAGCTCGGACACGAACCTGCCGCGCGCGTCGATCTCGGCGTTGGCCTGCGCCACCGTGTAGCGGCCCTCCTCCATCGCCGACAGGTAGACGACCTCGTCGCTGACGCGGCCGTTCACGACCTTGCGGTACGGGCTCTCGATGAAGCCGTACTGGTTGACGCGGGCGTAGGTGGCGAGCGAGTTGATCAGGCCGATGTTCGGGCCTTCCGGCGTCTCGATCGGGCAGATGCGGCCGTAATGCGTCGGATGCACGTCGCGCACCTCGAAGCCGGCGCGCTCGCGCGTCAGACCGCCCGGTCCAAGCGCCGACAGGCGACGCTTGTGCGTCACTTCCGACAGCGGGTTGGTCTGGTCCATGAACTGCGAGAGCTGGGAGGAGCCGAAGAACTCGCGCACCGCCGCCGCCGCCGGCTTGGCATTGATCAGGTCGTGCGGCATCACGGTGTCGATGTCGATCGAGCTCATGCGCTCGCGGATCGCGCGCTCCATGCGCAGCAGGCCGACGCGATACTGGTTCTCCATCAGCTCGCCGACCGAACGGACGCGGCGATTGCCGAGGTGGTCGATGTCGTCGATTTCGCCGCGGCCGTCCTTGAGGCCATGGAGGACCTTGACGACCGCGAGGATGTCTTCGCGGCGCAGCGTGCGCTGCGAATCGGGCACGCCCTCGAAGTCCAGGCGCATGTTCATCTTCACGCGGCCGACCGGCGAGAGGTCGTAGCGGTCGAGATCGAACAGCAGGCCCTGGAACAGGGTCTCGGCCTGATCGAGGGTCGGCGGCTCGCCCGGCCGCATGACGCGGTAGACGTCGAGCAACGCCTCCTCGCGGTTGGAGTTCTTGTCGGCGGCCAGCGTATTGCGGATGTAGGGACCGACATTGACGTGGTCGATCGCCAGCGTCGGCAGCAGGTCGATGCCGACCTCCTCGAACTGGTCGAGCACCGCCTGGGTGATCTCCTGGCCCGCCTCGACGTAGATCTCGCCGGTCTTCTCGTTGATGATGTCGAGTGCTGCGTAGCGGCCGATCAGCTCCTCGGGCGAGACGCGCATCTCCTTCAGGCCCTGCTCCTTGAGGCGGGCGAGAAGCCGCGGCGTCATCTTGGCGCCGGCGTCGGCCACCGACTTGCCGGTCTTGCCGTTGATGAGGTCATGCGTGAGCTTCACGCCCTTCATCGACTCGGCGTTGAACGGCGTGTTCCAGCCGTCCTTCTCGCGCTTGTAGATGACCTGGCCGTAGAACGCCGCGAGGATCTCCTCCGGCGACAGGCCCTGCGCCTCGGCCGGGTCGAGCGTCTGGTTCCTGGCGATGGCTGCGGCGCGCTTCTTGGCGGTGGCGTCATTGTCGAGCGCGAGCAGAAGCGTCGTCACCGGGATCTTGCGGCGGCGGTCGATGCGCACATGGATGAGGTCCTTGGCGTCGAACTCGAAGTCGAGCCAGGAACCGCGGTAGGGGATGATACGCGCGGCGAACAGGTACTTGCCCGAGCTGTGGGTCTTGCCCTTGTCGTGATCGAAGAAGACGCCGGGCGAGCGATGCATCTGCGAGACGATCACGCGCTCGGTGCCGTTCACGATGAAGGTGCCGTTGTCGGTCATGAGCGGCATGT
>JAUXWB010000318.1 GCA_030684475.1 Reyranella sp.
ATGGGCGACGGCCTGCTCGATGCCGCGCTGCTGGCGCGCTACGAGGGCTTCCTTCGCCCCGAGGATCGGCGCTGGCCCGACTGGACCAAGGGCCAGATGAAGAAGATCGACGGCGTGCTCGACCAGCTCGAGGCCGAAGCCAAGTCGCTCAAGGGCAAACCGACCATCGGCACCATTACCATCGCCTGCGCCTTGGGTTATCTCGACTTCCGCTTCGCCAGCCACGACTGGCGCGGAAAACACGCCAAGCTCGCCAAGTGGTTCTCGATTTTTTCCAAGCTGCCGTCGATGAAGGCGACGGTTCCGCCGCCGGCGTGACGCCAGTCGGACTTACGGCAGACGAGATCATCGCCCGGCTCGGGCTGCGGCCGCATCCCGAAGGCGGGCATTTTTGCGAGACCTTCCGCGCGCCAGATGCGGGACGCGGCGCCAGCACGGCGATCTTCTTCCTGCTCAAGGCCGGCGAGCGTTCGCACTGGCACCGGGTCGACGCCGACGAGGTCTGGCATCACTATGCCGGCGCGCCGCTTGAACTCTCGACGAGCGCGGATGGCGCCGCCGTTCACCACGCGCGACTGGGCATCGATTTCGACCTCGGTGAGACACCGCAGATCGTGGTGCCGCGTGGCGTCTGGCAGGCGGCGCGCTCGCTGGGCCGCTGGACGCTGGTCGGCTGCACTGTGGCGCCTGGCTTCGACTTCGCGGGCTTCGAACTGGCGCCGCCCGGATGGCAGCCGGTCCCTAGCCGATAACCTAGCGCTTCCAGAGTTCGCGCGAGGCGAGCGCGGCGCCGACGGTGACTAGCAGGGCGGCGAGCAGCAGTGCGCTCGTGGGCTCGGCCAGACCGCACATGATCAACAGGGCCGTCGAGAGGATTGGTGTCGCGTAGGAGAGCGCCCCCAGCGCGCGGATGTCGCCGCGCTTCACCGCATGATCCCAGAAATAGAAGGCCGAGCCCGCAGGGCCGAGACCCAGCGCCAGCACTGCGAGCCACGCCGAGGTCGAAGCCGGCCAGACGGTGCGTTCGAACGCGAGATGGCACAGAAGCGACAGAAGGGCGGACGCCGCGCAGAAGGCGGCGATGGCGTCGGTGGGTGTCTCGCCGAAACGGCGCGACAGCACCGAATAGAGTGCCCAGGTGAAGGCGCAGCCCAGCGCCAGCGCATAGCCCAGCGCATGGTCGCCGGCGAAAGCGATCCCGCCGCGGCCAAAGGCGAGCAGCGCCACGCCGGCAAAGCCCAGACCGGCGCCAGCCAGATGGGTCCATCCCAGGCGCCCTCGTTCGTTTTCTGCGGCGAGCGGCGCCGACAGCAGCACGATCAGGAGTGGCCAGAGATAGTTGACGAGATTGGCTTCGGCCGGCGGCGCGAGCTGCAGCGCGCCGAAGTAGAGCGCGTGATAGCCGAACAGGCCGCCGACACCGACCAGCCAGACGCGCGCCGGCCAGCGCACGAGACCTGCCCAGCCGACACGACGCCACCGGGCGCGGATGATTCCGATCGACCCACCGACCGCGAACGTCATGGCAACCATCTGGAAAGGCGGGATCGATCCCGCGAGGACTGAAAGTGCCGCGAGAGAACCCCAAAGGCAGATCGCGGCGAGTCCGGAAGCCATCGCGCGTCGCCGGATGGTGCCGACTGTCGTCATTGTGGCCGCATAGAGAACGCAACCGGAATTGTCGAGTGGATGCATGGATTTCGTTTCGCGGTTACGATGCCGTTGCAGCGGAGACAGCATGTTCGTTCGACCGACCAACCCGATCAGCCATCGCTTGGCGCGCGTGGCTTTCATCGCGGCCTGCGTGGGCGCGCTGATCGTCGCCGCCGCCGGTCCGCTGCATCGGTATCTCGCGCTGGACATCGAGGCGGCGATCGCCGTCTTCCGCTACGGCTTCTATGTCGCCGTGGCCGGTGTCGCGCTCGGGCTCGCGACCATCGTGCCGACACGGCCCGGCGACCGGCGGCGCGGGTTCGTGGCGGCCTTTCTTGCCGTTGCGATCGGCATCGCCGGCGCCTGGGTGCCGGTGAGCTGGTTTCTGTGGTCGCAGCGGCTGCCGGTGATCAACGACATCTCCAGCGATATCGCCGATCCGCCGGCCATGGTCGCGCTGCTGCAGCTGCGACGGGGGGCGCCCAATTCGCCCAGCTATCCTGGCGCGGCCACGGCCACGCTCCAGCGCGAAGCCTACCCCGACATCGTGCCGGTCGCCCTGCCGGTCGCACCGGCCGAGGCGTTCAAGCGCGCCGATCGGGTGGCGATGGCGTTGGGGTGGGACGTCGTCGCGCGTGCGCCGGCGGAAGGACGGCTCGAGGCCATCGACACCAGCGACTGGTTCGGCTTTCGCGACGACATCATCGTGCGCATTCGTGCCGCGGGGACGGGCAGCCGAGTCGACATTCGCTCCAAGAGCCGCGCCGGCGAGTCCGATCTCGGCGTCAATGCGCGGCGCATCCGCGACTTCATCGCCCGCCTCAGGGCCGAACGCTGATCGTCTCTCCCGTCGATTTCATCAGGCGCCGCCGAGCGGCAACGTGAAGCGGAACGTCGTGCCCGAGGGCCCGGTCTCCGTGAGCGCGATGTCGCCGCCGTGGGCGCGCACCAGGTCGCGTGCGATGGCCAGGCCCAGGCCCGCGCCGCCGGCCCGCCCGCCGGTGGTGAAGGGCCGGAAGAGCTGAACGGCGACCGCCTGCGGCACACCGGGGCCGTTGTCGGCGACGTCGATCAGGAGAAATCCGCCGCTGCTCTGCGAGCGGATGGTGACCGTGGTGGCGCCGGCCTCGAAGGCGTTGCGGCCGAGATTGACGAACACGCGGTAGAGCAGGTCGCGGTCGGCGCGCGCCGAGCAACCTTCCCCGATCTCGTTCAGCCAGGCGCGGACGAGGTTGGGATTGCTGTCCTCGCCCTGCTCCTGCAGGGCGATCCCCGCTTCGTCGACCAGATCGGCGAGGTCGAGTGCGGCCAGCCGAGGCGCTGGCCGGTCGCGCACATACTCGATGGCGTCGCTGGCCAGCCGCGCCGCGCGATCGATGGTGTTGAGAATGGTCGGCGCCAGGACCCGTGTGCGTTCGTCGCCGCTGCGGGCCATCCGGTCCGACAGCAGCCGCGCCGTCGACAGCATGTTGCGCAGATCGTGATTGATCTTGTTGGTCGCGGCGCCGACCTCGGCCAGGCGTGACTTCTGGCGCAGCGAGGCGCGCAGCTCGCGCTGCAGGTTCTGGAACTCGCGGTCGACCACGCCGATCTCGTCGTTGCGCCGAGTCGGCGCCCGCTCCGCCCCGCCCTCCTCGGGCGCGCGCCGGAACGCCGTCATGTCGGACGACAGATCCTGCAGCGGCCGGATCACCAGCCAGCGCAGGCCGAGATAGAGAAGAATGGCGGTGAACATCGCGATGATGATCGACAGCCCCAGGATGCGTCCGGAATAGGCGTACATGGCGATCCGCATCGGCAGCTCATCGACGACGATCCAGACCATCGCCGCCGGCAATCGCATCGACTCGCTACCGACCCGGATATAGCGCGAGCCGTCCTGCGCCATCGACGATAGTGCGTCCCAGATCAGCCCGAGCGCGCCGCGGTCCATCAGGTTGAAGCTCGGCATGTCGGCGCGCGGCTCGATGTTCATCAGGGCGCGCTTGGGCCTGTTCGGCTCGACCAGCACGACGGCATCGACACGGGCGTGGTTGAGCAAGCTGCGCTTGACCTCCTCGGTCACCATGTTGTCGGGCGTGGCATCGAGCGCCAGGGCGGCGAGGGCACCGCTTTCGACCAGCTGCTGGAGATGGACCGCGCGGAAACGGGCGATCGACGGCAGGAAGATGAACACCTCGGCCGTCATCACCGCCGTCACGACGAGCGCGAGGATGCGCCACGACAGGCCGAAAGCGGGGGTTCGGCGGCGCGCGGTGCGAATCGCTTGGGCCGGAACGTTGACGTCGGCGGTCATTGCAAATGAAGTCTATCGGAGTAAGCCCGCGCGGCCTAGGCGCCGGCCGTTCACCACACCGGGAGGCGCGCGAGGAACCGCACCAGGCCGCGTGTCCACGGGCCGAACAGGGTTTCGGTGAAATAGCTGCCGGCGGCCCGTTTGCTTGCTTCGCCCAGGGTGGGATAGGGCGGCACGAAACTCGCCATCGCCGCGATCTTCAGGCGTTTGGAGAGCGCCAGGCACCAGGGCTGGATCAGGTCGCCGGCATGCGGGCCGACGATGGTGGCCCCCAGCACGCGGCCGCGCCGGTCGGTGATCGCCTTTACCAGGCCATCGGTTTCCCGCTCCGCCTGGGCGCGATCGTTCTCGGCGAGCTTCCAGTGCAACACGCGGATCGCTTCGCCATGCGCCTTTCGGGCCTCGCTTTCGCTGAGACCGACCTGCGCCAGCTCGGGATCGGTGTAGGTCGCCCACGGCACGATCGCGGCGTCGAGCCTGGCTGGAGCGCGGAACAGCGCGCCGCGGATGAACAGTGAGGCCTCGTAGCCGGCCATGTGTGTGAAGGCATAGAGGCCATTGCAGTCGCCGATCGCCCAGACGTTGCGGTTGGAGGTCCTGAGCGCACCGTCGACCGTGATCCCGCGCTTGGTGTGGGCGACACCCGCCTTGTCGAGGTCGAGGCCTTCGACATTGGGCGCGCGGCCGGCTGCCACCAGCAGGTGAGACCCCTCCAGCCGTTCGCCATCCTCGAGAAGCACTGCAACGCCCGACGCGGCCTTTTCGACCCGCGCGATCTTCACATGGTCGCGCAGATCTACGCCTTCCGCGCGCAGGCGATCCACGACGATCGCAGAGAGTTCGGGATCGTCCTTGGCGAGAAAGCCGAAAGCTTCCAGCACCGTGACCCGCGCGCCCAGCCGGCGGTGTGCCTGGGCCATTTCGAGGCCGATCGGTCCGCCGCCGATCACGACCAAGTGGGCCGGCAGCGTCCGGTTGGCGAACACCGTCTCGTTGGTGAGATAGGCCACGTCGGCGAGGCCGGGGACGGGCGGTGCGGTCGGCCGCGAGCCGGTCGCGAGCACGATGCGTTTGCTCTTGATGTGGTGGGGACCGGCCTGCAACTCGGTGCGGCCGGCGAAACGCGCCTCTTCCTTGAGAACGCGGACCCCCAGTTTCTCGAACCGCTCGACCGAGTCGTTGGGAGCGATGGCCGAGATCACGCCGGCGACGTGGTCCATGACCTTGGCGAAGTCGACCTTGGGCTCGACCGGCGCGATGCCGAAGGCCGCCCCGCTGCGCTGCGCCTGGGCGGCCTTGGCGGCGGCGATCAGGGCCTTCGACGGCACGCAACCGAAATTGAGGCAATCGCCGCCCATCAGGGCGCGCTCGACCAGAACGACGTCGAGGCCGAGCTGCGCCGCGCCGGCGGCGACCACGAGACCTGCGGAGCCCCCGCCAATGATGCAGACGTCGGGCGTGAGCATGTTCGTCATGTCAGGGTGAACTCTTGTCGCCGCGCAGGCGGGTGTAGAGAACCGGCAGCAGCGACAGCGCTGCCAAGCCCAGCAACGGCAACAGGATGTGCCATTCGAAGATCACGCCGAAATCGGGACGCTCGCCGCGCTCGATCAGCATGCCGAAGCTCGCACCGACGCTGGCATAGACAACGGCTCCGGGGATGATGCCGATCACCGTGGCCAGCGCATAGGGGCCGAGTTTCACGCCGAGCAGCGCCGGTACGATGTTGACCAGCCAGAAGGGGAACACCGGCACCAGCCGCAGGAACAGGAGGTAGTTGAAGCTGTCGCGGCGAAACCCCTCCTCGAGACGGGCCAGCGCGGCGCCGGCGCGCGCCCGGAAAAGATCGTAGAACGCGGTGCGGGCGGCCAGGAACAGCGCCACCGAACCCAGTGTCGCGCCGATCACCGACAGTACCGCACCCAGCCACACGCCGAACAGGAAGCCGCCAACCGGCGTGATCACCACGGCGATCGGCAGCGAGAAGGCGACGGCGAGCGCGTAGAACAGGACGAAGATGAACGCCGCCAGCGCGACGTGGCCGGCGACCCAGGCGGTGAGCTCCGCATGATGGCGGCTCAGCATTTCGAAGGAGAAATACCGCTCGAGGCCGAACAGCAGGAAGAGCGCCAGCCCCAGCAGCAGGATCACCACGGGAAGCAGTCGGCGCAGCATCGGCAGGGTCATGTGCGCTTTCGTGTCGTGCAATGCCGATATTGACCTTCATCGTGTCCGCCTCAAAGCAAACTCGCTCACACCTCGGTGACCGGCAGACCGGGCGCCGTCGTGGCGAGGGATGGGCGGCTTTGCAGGTGCTCCCACCAGCCGGCGAGCCGCCGGTAGCGGTCGAGCATCGCGGCGCCTTCGGGGGCGGCGGTGAAGTAGGCGATCATCGCGCCGAGATGAAGATCGGCGAGCGACGGCACGGGGCCTACGAGGAAGGTCTCGGACGACGCGAGGTCCTCCAGCGCGGCCAGTGCCTTGGCGGCGCCGGCAAGGCCGTGCGCCACTTCGGCGTCATCCGTCGGCTGGCCGACGCTCGGCCGGAAAACGCGGTGCGCGAAGACCTGACGGACCAGCGGCCAATAGCCGTAGGAGTCGACGACGCCGATGATCTGGTCCATCCGGGCCAGGGCGCGGGGCGCGTCGGGCTGCAGGGTTGGCCCGGGGAAAGCGCGATCGACGTAGCGGCTGATCGCGCCCGTTTCGTAGAGGACGAAGCCGTCGTGGACGAGAGTCGGCACGCGACCGAACGGATGGAGGGCGAGGTAGGCGGCCGGAACGTCCGGGCTAAACGGGTTCACCTCGACCCGTTCGTAGGCAACGCCTTTCTCGGCGAGAGCGAGACGGGCAATCCGGAGATAGACGCTGTAGCGGTAGCCGTGCAGGACAAGAGACATGAGCACAGAGGGGGCACAGGGGGGCATGGGCGGCCATTGTTCGGGCCTTTGGGAGTGGCCGGCAAGGCCCGCGGATCGTTGACTCTGGAGGGTCAGCCGCTTATTACCCTCGCCCACGGATTTCGCCCCCGACGCGCCGCGCGGGGGCTTGTGTTTGAAGGAGTTGCGTGATGAAACGCACTTATCAGCCGAGCAAGCTGGTGCGCAAGCGCCGGCACGGCTTTCGGTCCCGGATGGCAACGGTCGGCGGTCGCAAGATTATCGCCAGCCGCCGCAGGTCGGGCCGCAAGCGCCTGTCGGCCTAGCACCATTGGCCGCGGCACGCCTCGGGCGTTTGCCGAACCGTCGTGACTTTTTGCGCGTCCAGGCCGGGCGCCGGTGCGCCATGCCCGGCTTTGTCCTTCAAATAGCGCCCCTACCGCCTGATCAGGCATCGGCCGATCGCGCCCCGCCGCTCGTCCGGGTCGGATTCACCGTGAGCCGCAAGGTCGGCAATGCCGTCGCGCGCAACCGGGTCCGCCGCCGCCTGCGGGAAATCGCCGGCATGGTCATTCCCGGCAAAGCCCGCCCGGATCTCGATTACGTGCTGGTCGGCCGCCAGGCGGCCCTCGCCCGCGACTTCGCCGCCATGCGCCTAGAGTTGCACGAGGCGCTGAAGCGCCTCAAGGCGCTCGCTGTCGCGACGTCATGACCTGTACTGGCGGCTTGCGCCGGCCTCGGCAAATCGCCAGTTTCCGGGCCGCATGATGTCACTGCTGTTGCGCGGCGCGATCCGTATCTACCAACTGACGCTCGCCTACTTCTTCGTCGGCGCCTGCCGGTACGAACCCTCATGTTCGAGCTACGCCGCCGAGGCGGTGGCGCGTCACGGCGCGTTCCGGGGAAGCTGGCTCGCCGCCCATCGCCTGTGCCGCTGCGGGCCCTGGGGCGCCGGCGGCTACGATCCCGTCCCTCCCTCTGCGGGCGCACCCACGCCGCTTTCCTGTCATCCCGCCGAGCGCGTCTGACGCGCCACGAGAGTTAGTCTCAAATGGACCAGAAGAATTTCATCGTCGCCATCGCCCTCTCGGTGCTGATCATCGTGGGGTGGCAGGCTGCCTTTCCGCCCGCCAAGCCGACAGTGACGCAGGAGCAGCAGCAGGCCGCCACCCAGTCCGGTGCCCCGGGGGCACCCGCGGCGCCGACCGGCCAGCCGGTCGCACCCGGAGTTCAGCCGGGCGTGCCGGCCAATGCGGTACAGCAGGTGGTGAGCCGTACGGACGCCCTGGCACGGACTCCGCGCGTGTCGTTCAGCACCCCGGAACTGCTGGGGTCGATCTCGCTCAAGGGCGCCCGCATCGACGACGTGCAGCTCGTCAAGTATCGCGAGACCATCGATCCCAAGAGCCCGCCCGTGGCCGTGCTGTCGCCGGTCGGCAGCGCACATCCCTACTACGCCGAGTTCGGCTGGTCGGCTTCCGATCCGGCGATCAAGGTGCCGGACCCCGAGACGATATGGACGGCCGACAAGGGCACGGTCGCGCCCGGCGCGCCGGTGCGGCTCACCTGGGACAACGGCCAAGGACTGGTGTTCGCGCTCGACATGTCGATCGACGAGTTCTTCATGTTCGACGTCAAGCAGACCGTCGAGAACAAGTCCGACAAGCCGGTCACGCTGTTTCCCTGGAGTCTCGTCGTCCGCTACGGCGAGCCGGTATACGAAGGCATGTACATCCTCCACGAGGGTCCGTACGGCGTGTTCAACGGGGCGCTGAAGGAGTTCAGCTACTCCGACTTCAAGGACCACAAGGCGCAGAAGATCAGCACTACAGGCGGCTGGATCGGCTTCACCGATAAGTACTGGATGGCAACTCTGGTGCCGGACCAGAAGGCCAAGGTCGACATGTCGATCAAACAGACCGGTTCCGGCGCCAGTGTGAAATACCAGATCGACTATGTCAGCGGCGGCGTCGCGATTCCAGCCGGCGGCAGTACGACCACCGAGGCGCACCTGTTCGCCGGCGCCAAGATCGTGCGGGTCATCGACGGCTACGAAACGAAGTACGGCATCGAGAAGTTCGACCTCACGATCGACTGGGGCTGGTTCTGGTTCTTCACCAAGCCGCTGTTCTGGCTGCTTGAGTGGCTGTACGTCCAACTCGGCAATTTCGGCCTGTCGATCCTGGTGCTGACCGTCATCGTCAAGCTCGTGTTCTTCCCGCTGGCCAACAAGTCCTATGCGGCGATGGCCAAGATGAAGCGGCTCCAGCCGGAGATGGAGAAGCTCAAGGAGCGCTATGGCGAGGACCGCCAGCGCATGAACCAGGAGATGATGCAGCTCTACCGCCGCGAGAAGGTCAATCCGGCCGCCGGCTGCCTGCCCATCATCGTGCAGATCCCGGTGTTCTTCGCGCTCTACAAGGTGCTCTACACCACGATCGAAATGCGCCACCAGCCGTTCTACGGCTGGATCAAGGATCTTGCCGCGCCCGACCCGCTGACCATCCTCACCGGCTTCGGTCTCTTCCCCTGGAACATTCCGGAGTTCCTGCATTTCTTCAACATCGGCCTGTGGCCCATCATCATGGGCATCACGATGTACCTGCAGCAGAAGCTGAATCCGCAGCCGACCGACCCGATTCAGGCGCGCGTGTTCCAGTTCCTGCCGATCCTCTTCACCTTCATGCTGGCGCCGTTCTCGGCCGGTCTGGTGATCTACTGGGCATGGAGCAACATCCTGTCGATCGGGCAGCAGTACATGATCATGCGTCGCCACGGCACGGCGATCGGCGGCGGCAAGGTCACCCCGCCGGCCCTTCCGGCGCCCGCCCCCGCTGCCCCCGCTGCCCCCAATGGCAACGCCGGCAAGAAGGGCGGCAAGGGCTCGGGCAAGAAGGGCTGATGGCCGACAACACCTCAGAGGCCCGCACGCCCGAAGGGCGCACGCCTGAGGACATCGAGGCGGCGCGCAAGCTCTTCGTTGGTCCCTGCGAGTTCATCTCGGGAGCAGCCTCGGTCGAGTCGCTGCCGCCGATCGCGCTGCCGGAAGTGGCTTTCGCCGGCCGCTCCAATGTCGGCAAGTCGAGCCTGGTCAACGCGCTGACCGGTCGCCGCACGCTGGCCCGCGTATCGGCCCGACCCGGGCATACGCGGCAGATCAATTTCTTCGATCTCGCCGGCCGCCTCTTTCTTGTCGACCTGCCCGGCTACGGTTTCGCCCAGGTCTCCAAGTCGATGAAGGAGACCTGGCAGGACCTGGCGTCGGCCTACCTGCGTGGCCGCCCGACGCTGAAGCGCGTCTGCCTGCTGATCGATTCGCGCCACGGCGTGAAGGACAGCGACCACGAGACCATGAAGAATCTCGACCGGGCTGCCGTCTCCTACCAGCTCGTCCTGACCAAGACAGACCAGCTGCGGCAGGCCGAGATCCCGCGCGCCATTGCGTCGGCCGAAGCGGCCGCGCGCAAGCATGGCGCCGCCCATCCCGAGGTCCTTCCGACCAGCAGCCAGACCGGCTTCGGCATCCCCGAACTCAGGGCAGAGGTTTTCCGCGTCGCCCTCGACTAAGTAGCGTCGTGGAAGATGATGCCGAGGGTGAAACGCTCGCCCGCACGCAGGCTCGAGACGCCGTGCCGCATCGCCGTCCGATGATAGCCGCGCGTTCCCTGTACCGGCCTTTCGTTCACCGCGAAGACCACGGCATCACCCCGCCGGAGGGGGACGACTTCGCCGCGCGACTGCATGCGGGGCCGCTGTTCGACCAGCATGAACTCGCCGCCGTCGAAGTCCCGGACAGGATCGCTCAGGAGGATGGTCGCCTGCAGCGGGAAGACGAGGTCGCCATAAAGATCCCGGTGCAGGCAGTTGTAGTCACCGGGCCCATAGCGCAGCAGCAGCGGCGTCGGCCGTTTCTGGCCGCCGGCATGGCATTCGTCGAGCCACCCTTTCAGCCCGGGCGGAAAGCGCTTGTCGCGGCGCAATTGCCCGTTCCAGCGGTTGGCAACCTCGGCCAGCGGCGGATATAGCGCCTGGCGCAGCCGTTCGACCGGTTCCGGCAGCGGATAGGTGAAATACTGGTATTCGCCTCGGCCGTAGCCATGGCGCTGCATGACCACGCGGCTGCGGAAATTGGCCCCGTCGGGCCAGAGCGCCGCCAGGTCCCGGCATTGCTCAGGTTCGATCAGGCTCGGAATTACGGCGAAACCACGGGTGGCCAGGGAATCTGTATCGATCATTCGGACATCCTGCCGCGTTGAAGGATATTCTTCTATCCGGCACGCGACTGATATATTGGCTTTCTGACCTTGGCCCTCTCCCGGCGCGGAGAGGGCTTTTCACGATCGGGGCGCGACACATGGCCGAGCCGGTTCAGACCGACAAGGAACAGAGGCGGCTCATCCGCATGGCGGAGACGATCTCCAAGGCGCTGCCCTATATGCGCCGGCACAACGATGCCACCTTCGTCGTGAAGTATGGCGGCCACGCCATGACCGATCCCAAGCTCGGCGACCTGGTCGCGCGTGATGTCGTGCTGATGAAGCAGGTCGGGATGAACCCCGTCGTCGTCCATGGTGGCGGCCCGCAGATCAACAAGATGCTCGATCGCGTCGGCATCAAGAGCACCTTTGTGAACGGCCTACGCGTCACCGATGCTGCGACCATGGAGATCGTCGAGATGGTCCTGGCCGGCTCGATCAACAAGGCAATCGTGGCCGACATCAACGAATGTGGCGGCATCGCCGTCGGCATCTGCGGCAAGGACGGCAACCTGATCCTGGCGCGCAAGGTAACTCAGATGCGGGATCCCAAGACGGGCGAGCTGCTGAAGGTCGACCTCAAGCAGGTTGGCGAACCCGCCAAGATCAACGTCATGGTGCTGGAGCAGCTGCGTCGGGCTGACGTCATCCCGGTGGTGGCGCCGATCGGCTTTGGCGTCGATGACGAACTCACCTACAACATCAACGCCGACACCACAGCGGGAGCGATCGCCGGCGCCATGCGGGCCAAGCGCCTCCTGTTCCTGACCGACGTGCCGGGCGTGCTCGACAAGAACGGCCAGCTCATCCAGGACATGACGGTCGATCAGGCGCGCGCCTTGATCGCCGACGGCACGATCTCCGGCGGCATGATCCCCAAGGTCGAGAACTGTATCGATGCGGTGAACAGCGGAGTCGAGGCCGCCACCATCATGGACGGCCGGGTGCCGCATGCGCTGCTGCTGGAGATCTTCACGGAGGCCGGCATCGGCACCATGGTCAAGCGCTCCTGATGGACCTTGAATAGCCTGATATTGCTGCATATTTACCCGCCATGGCTCTCCTCCCCATCCTGACGGCCCCCGACCCGCGCCTGAAGAAGAAGTCCCTGCCGGTCGCCACGGTCGATGCCGACGTGCGCCAGCTCATGGACGACATGCTGGAGACGATGTACGCTGCACCCGGCATCGGCCTCGCCGCCCCGCAGGTGGGCGCGCTGAAGCGTGTCATCGTGCTCGATATTGATCGCGAGGAGACCAAGACCGGGCCGCTGTTCATGGCCAATCCCGAGATCGTCGAGGCCTCGGACGACGACGTCGTCTACGAGGAAGGCTGCCTGTCGGTGCCCGAGCACTATTCCGATGTCGCGCGGCCGGCGAAGGTGCGGGTGCGCTATCTCGACCGCGACGGCAAGAAGCAGGAGTTGGCCTGCGAGGGGCTGCTCGCCACCTGCGTGCAGCACGAGATCGACCATCTCGACGGCATCCTGTTCATCGATCACATCTCATCGCTGAAGCGCAACATGATCCTCCGCAAGCTGCTCAAAACGCGGAAGGAAAAGGAGCGCGACGAGGCCGATGGCAAGCCGCCGGCCAAAGAGCAGGCCAAGGATCCGGAGCACGCGCTCTAAGGTCGCGCGCCCAGCACTTACTGCGCGGCGATCTTCGAGGCCTCGGGCGCGAAGTCCCGCTCCATCTCGCGGCGGATTTTCACGGCGGTCAGCGTCTCATCCATCGCCACGTCGGCATAGGTCAGTGACTGGCCGGCCTTGATCGGCTTCAGGAGCTTCACGTTGTGGGCGAGGCCCAAGGGCAGGCTGCCGAGAGACGTCGACTTCTCCGACGGGAACAGCTTGCCGTAGACCGTGTAGCCGCCCTCGCCGTCCAGCATCTCGTCGGGCTTGAGGTCGCGCTTGGCGGTGGCGATCACGTCGGCATGAAAGCCGATCGGACAGCCGGTCGGCTCCTTGCGCAGGCCGATCGAGGCCACCGACATGCCGACCTCCAGGCCGATCAGGTGCCAGCGCTTGTACATGACGGAATACCGGCCCGACGGGTCGGTGCAGAGCATGTACTCCTCGAAGCAGTTCTTCTGATAGTCGGTGGCCGCCTCGAACACGACCCACACGCCCTTGCGGATCTCGTAGGGAATGGCCCGGCCGTCCTTCTCCAGCGACGAGGCCACCTCGACCTGGCCCTTGTGATGAAGCTGGCCGCCCTCGGAGATCGGCCGCATCACGAAGGGCAGATCCTCCACCGAGCAGGGCGGGAAGGCGAGGCCATCCGGCGCCGGCGTGAGCCCTGTGGCGTTGGACACCGCCGTGCTCTCGATGGCGGGTTTGGAGCCGTCGAGGAAGGAATTGAACATCTTGGGATTCAGCCCGCCGCGCCTGGCCTGCTCTTCGTTCAGGCCCCAGTACTTCCACACGGTTTCAGGTGTCGATTGCGCGAAGTGCGGCAGCCACTTGTGGCCACGCCCGGCCGCCGTCACCTCGAAGCCCGAGGTGCGGGCCCAATCGACCAGTTCGCAGATCAACGCCGGCTGATCGCCGTAGGCGAGGCTGTAAATCACGCCGGCCTGGGCCGCGCGCTTGGCCAGCAGGGGTCCGCAAAAGGCGTCGGCCTCGACGGTCACCATCACCACGCTCTTGCCGTGCCTGAAAGCTTCCAGCGCATGCTCGACGGCGGCAATCGGATCACCCGTCGATTCCACGATGATGTCGATCTCGGGATGGCTGACCAGCGCGCGCCAGTCCTCGGTGAGGTAGGTGCTGCCGTGCTTGCGTACCTCGGCGAATGACGTGGCGCCGGTCACCTCGGGCTTCCAGCCAAGCCGCGCCAGGTTCTCGCGCGCCCGCGGCGGCGAGAGATCGGCGATGCCCAGTAGATGGATGCCCGGTGTCGTCGGGATCTGCGAGAGATACATCGAGCCGAATTTACCCGCGCCGATCACGCCGATGCGGAGCGGCTTGGCCTCGGCCGCGCGGGCCAGGAGCATGCGATGGAGGCTCATTGTTTCCTCTCCGGGTTCGTTGCTATTCCGCCGCGGCCTTGCGCCTTACGGCGCGCGTCACGCAATCGTCCTCCCAGGCATCCAAGGGTGTGAAATCGCGGTGCGCGATATGGGCCGGACGCTTGAAGCGGCGGATGGCGTTCTGCACGGAATTGTAGGTCACATAGATGATCTGGCGGTCCCACGGCGACATGTTGGGCGGGCTGCCGTGCACCAGCGTGCCGTGGAAGAAGATCGCCGAGCCCGCCGGACCCTTTGGCGACACGATGCCGCCCTGCTTCACCAGCTTGGCGATGGTGTCGTTGTCGATCACCCACAGCGGATACGACGTCGTGGTGAGGTCATGCTTGGCCTCGATCGCGCCCTTCTTGTGGCTTTTGGGGATGAACCACAGCGGGCCGTTGAACTCGTTCACCTCGTCGACGAACACCGCGAGGTTCATCGCCCGCGCCTCGGGCATGTCGTCGTCAGCCTTCCAGGTGCCGTAGTCCTGATGCCACTGCCAGACATCGCCGTCGAAGGCAGCCTTGCCGTTGATCTTGAACTGGTGGATGTAGGTCTTGTCCCCGAGCAGCTGCTCGGCCGGTTCGACGAAGCGCGGGCTGTGCACCAGCGCCTCGAACACCGGATTGTAGGTGTGCACCGCAAAGGCGGTGCGGACCACATCGCCGGTCTTCTCGCGCACGTTCTCTTCGCGGCGTTGGGCGAAGACGCCGGGAATCTCCGACTTCAGGATCTCCGTTTCGTCCGGGGAGAAATAATTCGGGAAGAAGAGATAGCCGTTGTCGTCGAACTGCTTGAGCTGCTCAGGTGTGAGCTTCATGGCGGTTCCTCCTTTGCTTCGTTCTTGCGGCGCCGGTGTCAGGCCGCTTTCGAGATCACGACCTTCAGGCGTCCCGTCAGGATGTCGGCCATCTGTACGGCGTGGCCATGGCAGAGCGCCGCGGCCTCGGCCCCCTGGCCGGCCTCCAGCGCGCGCAGGATGCCTTCGTGCTCGTCCCACACGCTGACGCGCAGATCCTCCTCGCTCAACGCCGCCGCCATCACCCGGCGCAGATGCTGCCAGTGCGGCTGGGCGGTTTCGCCGATCAGGGGATTGCCCGAGGCCTCGTAGACGAAAAGGTGAAAATCGATGTCGGCCTCAATGACCGAAGGCACGTGGCCGGTCGCCACCGCGCGCCGCCCCACGTCGATGAGCTCTCGACCGCGCTGGGCCAGATGGGGTGTATAGCGTGCCGCCGCGAGCCGCGCCGCCGCGCCGTCGAGGGCCGCCCGCACGATATAGAGATTGCGCGCGTGATCGACGTCCAGCGGCGTCACGCACACGCCCTTGCGGCCGGCGTCGACCAGGAAACCCTCGCGCCTGAGCATCATCATCGCCTGCAGCACCGGTTGCCGCGACACGCCGAACTTCTGGGCCAGTTCTTCCTGGGTGATGCGGGCCCCGGCCTTGATCGCGCCGGAACAGATGGCATTGAGGACGGAATCGTGGATGCGTTCCGACAAGTCGGGTTCGGGAGTGAATGGGCGCATGGGTTCTGTATACAGAACACAGAGCCGCTGGAGTCAACTGCCTAGCGGGCTTTTAGGCCCTTGGCCGCCAGAACGGGCAATGCTCGGTCGGGATAATCGGTGATCAGACCGTCAATCCCGAGGTCGATCAGCCGGGCCATCTCAGCCGGCACATTCACGGTCCAAGGAACCACCTTCAGGCCGAGCGCCTGGGCTTCCTTCACGCTGCCTGCGTCGACGTTGCGCCAGAACGGTGACCAGGTGTCACAGCCGGCGGCCTTGGCCAGCCGCGGCACCGACCCGCCGTGCGCCGCGAGGTCGAGGCCGGCCAGCCACGGCGACGGCCGTCCGCTCGCGCGTTGCACGGTGTCGAAGTTGTTGCTCTCGATGGTGAGGCAGCTGGTGGCGATGTCAGGTGCCAGCTTTTTCACTTCCACCAGGCCGCGCCAGTCGAACGATTGCAGCGTGCTGCGCTGGACGGCCTGGCCTTTGCGGATGGCGTCGACCGCCAGGCGCGCGAACCGCGCGGGGTCGATCGTGAGGTCGGGCTTGGTCGGGTTGGTCTTGATCTCGACGTTGAAGCGCACGCTGGGTCCGGCCATGACAAGGAAATCGGCGAGCGTCGGAAAACGCTGGCCGTCGACCGGCTTCTGCTCGGGATACTGCTGGGCGTACTTGCTCGCGGGATTGAGCCGGCCGATGTCGTAGCGCCCGAGGTCGGCCACGGTGAGCGTGCGGATCGCGGGTCCCGCCGTGGCCAGCCACTTCCCGTCGGGACCGCGCGTGATGTCGGGATTGAGGAGCGGGTCGTGGCTGATGACGACGACGTCATCCCGGGTGACGGCGAGATCGGTCTCGAGGGTGCTGACACCGAGATCGAGGGCCACCTTGAAGCCCGCCAGCGTATTCTCCGGCGCCAGCCCGCGCGCACCGCGATGGCCCTGCAGGTCGAAGGCCGCGGCAATGCCGAGGCTAGCTGCCCAGATTGCGCAGGCGAGCGATGCGATCCTCGATGTCGGGATGCGTGGCCAGAAGCGCCGGCGTCTTGCTGGTGAAGCTCTGCACGGGGTTGACGATGAAGAGATGCTGCGTGGCACGACTCACTCCGGGAAAGGGTGCGGCCTTGTCGGCGAGCTTGCCGAGGGCCGAGATGAGCCCGTTGGGATTGCGCGTGAATTGCACCGACGTGGCGTCGGCAAGATACTCGCGTTGCCGCGACACCGCCATCTGAACGGCCTTGGCCGCCAGCGGCGCGAAGATCGCGACCACGATCAGCACAATGATCAGGATGCCGCCGCCGGAGCTCTTCTTGCCGCTGCTGCGGCCGCGTCCACCCCAGGCCATGGTCCTGAGCAGCATGTCGCAGACCAGCGCGATCAGGCCCACGGTGACTCCGACCACCACCATGTAACGCGTGTCGAGATTGGCGAGATGGGCCATCTCGTGCGCCACCACGCCCTGCAGCTCGTCGCGATTGAGCGTGTCGATCAGCCCGCGCGTCACGGCGATGGTGCCGTGGCCCACTTTGTTGCCGGTAGCAAAAGCGTTCAGCGCATCGGTCTCCAGCACCATCACCTTGGGCATTGGTACGCCCGAAGCGATCGAAATCTCTTCGACCACGTTGTAGAGCTGCGGGGCGTCGGCTTTCCCGATTTCCTTGGCGCCGGACATGGCGAGCACCATCCTGTCGCCGACCGCGAGCGACAGCGCGCTCCAACCGATGCTGATGACGGCCATCAGCCCGGCCGCTGCGACACCCGCCGGGCTCACCAGCGGCAGGGCGCCGGAGGCTTCGCCCTCGAGCAGCCAGCCGACGCCGTAGCCCACCGCCGCCGCCAGCGCCGTCAGGATGCCCAGCAGCAGGAGGGTGTTGCGCCGGTTCTGCTTCTGCGCGGCGACGAAGTCGGTGGTGGCGCTCATGTCCCTCTGCTCGGGCCCCTCTGCCCGGGCGCCCCTAGCGCAGCGCGATCTTTGGCACTTCGCGCTCGGCCTCCGGCATGTTGAAGAGATCCATCGGTCCGAAGCCCAGCGAGGCCGCGGCCAGCACCGCCGGGAAGCTCTGGCGGCGGACGTTATAGGCATTGACCGAGTCGTTGTAGAACTGGCGCGCGAAGGCGATCTTGTTCTCGGTGGTGGTCAGCTCTTCCTGGAGCTGCCTGACGTTGTCGTTGGCCTTTAGCTGCGGGTAGTTCTCCATCAGGGCGAACAGGCCGCGCGTGGCCTGCGTCAGCGCCGCCTCGGCGGGCCCGGCCTGCGCCGGGCCGCTCGCCGCCACGGCGTTGTTGCGCGCCTGGACCACCTTGGTCAGCGTCTCCTGCTCGTAGCCCATGGCGTCCTTCACCACCTGCACCAGGTTGGGAATGAGGTCATGGCGGCGCTTCAGCTGCACGTCGATCTGGCTCCACGCGGTCTGCCCCTGGTTCCGGCTGCCGACCAGGCCGTTGTAGAGCGCGATCAGCCACAGGCCGATGGCCACGAGAACGCCTAGGACGATCCAAAAGCTCATCTGATTGGCTCCCTCTCGGCACGCTTGGCCGCGGCCGTCAGTCTAGTCATGATTGCGACAATCCGGGAGGACCAACGATGGATATTTCAGCCCTGCTGAAAAGCTTCTGTTCCGCCGTCGAACGCCGCGACGGCAAGGGCTTCGCCAGCCTGTTCACCGAGGACGGCGTCTATCACGACGTCTTCTACGGCGACTTCAAGGGTCACGCGAAGATCGCCGAGATGATCGACGACTGGTTTTATCGCACCGCCGAAGAGTTCCGCTGGGAAATGCACCGGCCGGTGAGCGACGGCCGTATGCTTTACACCTACTACACGTTCAGCTACGTCTCGAAGCTGCCGGAGGCTAAGGGCAGGCGCGTCGGCTTCGAGGGCTGCTCGATGATGACCCTGCGCGACGGCAAGATCGCCGACTATCGCGAGGTCGCCAATGTCGGCCCGGCATTCGTCGAGCTGGGTTTCGCCCCGGAACGCACCGCCAAGATCCTCGCCAAGGAAGGCGCGCATCTCAAGAAACAGCCGGAGTGGAAGCGTCATATCGACTGACTTCCCCGATTCCGGCTGACCGGCTGGGCGTGGTAAATTCGGGTTGGTTCGGGAGAATCTCTTGAGTCTCAAATACCTTCTCGGATCGGCATTCTCTCGAAGCATCGACGCGATTCTGTCGTCGCGGTGGTTTCCCCTGACGCGCCGTTTCCCCTACGGCGTTTCCTGGGTGTTCGACGTCCAGCGATTGTTGAGAACCAGATCGCTCGGCGTCGTTTTCGATGTCGGCGCGAATGTCGGCCAGACGTTGACGGCGTTGTTGCGCTACGCGCCTGCGGCGGAAATCTACTGTTTCGAACCGGGCTTGATCCCGTTTCGCGCCCTGCAGGCGAAGTTCAAGGATCGCAAGAATGCGCATCTATCGAATGTCGCGCTCGGATCGCATCCGGAAACCCTCACCTTGCAGGTGAGCGAAAATTCGGAGCTCAGCACCTTGATGTTTCGCGGCAAGGCCGACCCATCGAACACGACGCAGCTGACGGAAGTCACGACCGTGGACATCGTCGCTGCCGCTCACGAGATTTCACACTTGGACGTGCTCAAGATCGATGCCCAGGGATGGGAGATGGAGGTGCTGAAGGGGGCGAAGAACCTCATCGAGGATCAGAACCTGATCTTTGTGTTCGCCGAAGTGACCTTTCGGTCGGACGAGACCGAAATGCAGCAGTTCGGCGAACTGCACAGCCATCTCGAAAAGAGCGGCTTCGTTCTGTGCGGGCTCTACGATCTGCTGAGGTATGGACCGCGCAAGGAATTCATCCTGTTCGCGAACGTGCTCTATATGCATCCGGAAGCACGCCTCAAGTGGGCGAATGTCCGTACGGAATGGGCCGGATGGCTTTCACGCCAGAAGCCGAAACTCGATCCGGCGGCCTGACGAGGAAAGCCTCAGTCGCGCAGCAGCTCGTTGATCGAGGTCTTGGAGCGCGTGCGCTCGTCGACGGTCTTTACGATCACGGCGCAGTAGGTCGAGGGCCGGTCGGGGCCGCCGCCGATGTTGCCGGGCACCACCACCGAATAGGGCGGCACCTTGCCGACATGGATCTGGCCCGTGGCACGATCCACCACCTTGGTGGTCGCGCTGATGAATACGCCCATGGAGAGCACCGCGCCTGTGCCGACGATCACGCCCTCGACGACTTCGGAGCGCGCGCCGATGAAGCAGTTGTCCTCGATGATCACCGGATTGGCCTGCAGCGGCTCGAGCACGCCGCCGATGCCGACGCCGCCCGAGAGGTGGCAGTTCTTGCCGATCTGGGCGCACGAGCCGACGGTGGCCCAGGTGTCGACCATGGTGCTGCTGTCGACATAGGCGCCGAGGTTCACGAACGACGGCATCAGCACGACGGAGGGCGCGATGTAGGAGCCGCGGCGCACGATCGAGCCCGGCACGGCGCGGAAGCCCGCCTTGGCGAAGCGCGCGGCATCCCAGCCGGTGGTCTTGAGCGGCACCTTGTCGAACCACGGCGCGGCGCCGAGGCCGGGGAAGGAGGCGCCGCCGTCCATCGGCACCGAATCGTAGAGTCGGAACGAGAGCAGCACGGCCTTCTTCAGCCACTGGTTCACCACCCACTCGTCGCCGAACTTCTGGGCGGTGCGGAAGGTGCCGTCGTCGAGGCCGGCGATCGCGGTTTCTACCGCCTCGCGGACGGGGCCCTTGGTGGCGCTGCTGATGCCGTCGCGCTTTTCCCACGCCGCGTCGATGGTGGCCTGTAGCTCTTTGCTCATTGTTCCCTCGGAAATCTGCCGCGGGACCTTATATGCTGGTCCCGATGGCCTTCAAGCTTCCTGAATCGGTGCTGGTCGTGGTCCATACCCCACGGCTCGACGTCTTGCTGCTGGAACGGGCCAGCGGCGGCCTGTGGCAGTCGGTGACCGGTTCGCGCGAGTTGGACGATCCCGACCTCGAGGCGACGGCGCGGCGTGAACTCCTGGAGGAGACCGGTCTTTCGGTCGGCACCTTGACCGATTGGCGACTCACCAACCGCTTCGAGATCTGGGCGCAGTGGCGGCCGCGCTACGCGCCCGACGTCACGCACAACACCGAGCATGTCTTCGCCTTCCAGGTGCCGGAACTGACCGTGGCGACGCTCGATCCTTCCGAGCACGTGGCCCAGCTCTGGCTGCCCTGGCACGAGGCGATGCAGAAGGTGTTTTCCCCCACAAACCGCGACGCGATCGGGCAATTGCCGCAACGCGTTCTCGGGCATAGTGGCGACGCATGACCGAAACACCCCGCGAAGCCTCCAAGCTCGGCCAGTTCAGCTGGGCGATGTTCGACTGGGCCAACCAGCCCTTCTTCACCATCATCACCACCTTCATCTTCGCGCCCTACTTCGCCAATGTGCTGGTGGGCGATCCGGTAAGAGGCCAGTCGGCCTGGGCTTTTACGCAGTCGGCGTCGGGCATCCTGATCGCGTTGATGAGCCCCTTCCTCGGCGCCATGGCCGACGCTGGCGGGCGCCGCAAACCCTACATCTTCGCCTTCCAGCTCCTGCTCGCGGTGGGCTGCGCCGGCCTGTGGTTCGCCTATCCCAACCGGCCCGACCTGATCCTGCCGATCAGTTGGGCGGTGATCATGGCCACGGTCGGCGCCGAGATGTCGATCGTGTTCAACAACGCGCAGCTCCCCAGCATCGTGCGGCCCGAGCGCATGGGCCGGCTGAGCGGCTTCGGCTGGGGCCTGGGCTACTGCGGCGGCCTCGTCGCGTTGTTCGTGGTGCTGGCCGTCAGCATGCCGGCGATGTTCGGCCTCGCGCCCAACAACGACACGCCGCTTTTCGGCCTCGACGTGCAGAGCCACGAGCTCGAGCGCCTGGTCGGGCCGGCCTCGGCGCTGTGGCTCGCCGTCTTCGTGCTGCCGATGTTCCTGTTCACGCCCGATTCGACCGGCGCGCGTCGCCAGTCGTTGTGGATGGCCGCCAAACAGGGCGGCGCCTCGCTGGTCCGCACGGTCCGCCGGCTCGGCAACTTCAGGAACGCAGCGACCTACCTGATCGCCTTCATGCTCTACAACGACGGGCTCGCCGCCATCATCGCCTTCGGCGGCGTCTACGCCTCCGCGACCTTCGGCTGGAGCACGGTGACGCTCGGCATCTTCGGCATCATCCTCACCGTCTTCGCCATTCCCGGCGCCTTCCTCGGCGGCCGCCTCGACGACTGGATCGGCAGCAAGCGCACGGTGCAGCTCGCCATCGCCGGCGTGATCGTGGCGACGCTGGGCATCGTCGGCGTCACCGCCAACCATGTGCTCTATGTCATTCCCGTCGACCCCATCAGCCCGACGCGCGGCCTGTTCGGCTCGGTCCAGGAGAAGACCCTGATGGGCTTCGCGCTGATCCTGGGTTTCTGCATGGGCCCGATGCAGGCGGCCAGCCGCACCCTGGTCGGGAGGCTGGCGCCGCGCGAGATGTCGGGCGAGTTCTTCGGCCTGTTCGCCCTCTCGGGCCGCGCCACCGCCTGGATGGCGCCGCTCGCCATCGGCATCGTCACGGCCGCCACCGGCTCGACCCGGCTCGGCATGGCGTGCGTCCTGATTTTCCTGGTGCTAGGCTTCGTGCTGCTCTGGCGGGTGCGCGAGGAGCGCGCCCAGGTCTGAGGGAGGGCCGCATGATCACCGCCATCGTGAACTTCAAGCTGCCGGACGGAATCGACGCGAAGAAGGCCGCCGAACTCTTCAAGGGCTCGGCGCCCAAGTACCGCGGCATGAAGGGCCTGGTGCGCAAATACTACCTGTTCGACGCCGACAAGCGGATCGGCGGCGGCGTCTATCTCTGGAAGAGCCGCGCCGACGCCGAGGCCGTCTACACGCCGCAATGGCAGGCCTACATCGCGGAGCGCTATGGCGCTCCGCCGGAGGTTCGCTATTTCGAGACGGCGGTGATCGTCGACAACGAGAGCGATCGGATCGACGAAGCGGCCTAGGCGTCGAGGATCGGCGCGAAGCCGCCGTAGATCATGCGCTTGCCGTCGAACGGCATGGTGCCCGCATGCATCCGCGAGTCGGCCATGATCTTCTTCCAGCCTTCGTCGCGGACCTCCTTGGATGGCCATTCGATCCAGGAATAGACGACCCTCTCGTCCCCGGTCGCCTTCACCGCGCCCTTGTAGTCGGTGACCTTGCCGTCGGGCACGTCGTCGCCCCACGCCTCGACCACGCGGGTGGCGCCGTATTCCTTGAACAGCGCCGCGGTCTTGGCCGCCATCTCGCGATAGGCCTCCTTGTTGGCGACCGGCACCGGCACCAGGCAGCCGTCGACGTAGCCCGTCTTGCTGCCGCTGCCGCGCTCATCAACCATCGGCGCGAAACCGCCGAAGATCATGCGCTGGCCGTCGAACGGCATCGCGCCCATGTCCTTCATGCGCGGGTCGCTCATCATCTTCTCGTTCGCCGCATCGGCCACCGCCTTGCTGGGATATTCCAGCCACGAGAAGACCACGACCTCGTCCGGCTTGGCCTTCACCGCGCCCTTGAAATCGGTGACCTTGCCGTCGGGCACATCGTCGCCCCAGGCCTCGACATGGCGGGTCGCGCCGAATTCCTTGAACATCGGCACCGCGTTGGCGGCCATCTTGCGGTAGGCCTCCTTGTTCGCGGCGGGCACCGGAACGACGAATCCCTGCACATAAGCCATGGCTTTTCTCCTGGTTGGGCTTGACATGATAGGTTGATATCAACGTAAATAGACCATGTCAAAGAAAGACAACGCCTCCTTCGAAACGACGTTGCACGTCTACGATCATTGTCTTTGCTTCGCGGCCCAGCGCGCGGCCCGTGCGCTGGCGCGCCGGTTCGACGAGGCATTGGCCCCGCTCGGCCTGACCAGCGGCCAGTTCTCGCTGCTGACCTCGCTCAACCAGCCCGAGCCGCCCTCGATCGGCGCGGTCGCGGCTTTGCTCGCGATGGATCGCACCACGCTCACCGCCAACCTGAAGCCGCTCGAACGGCGGGGGTTAGTGACGATCGGCATCGACCCGGCCGACCGGCGCGGGCGGCGCCTGGCCTTGACCAAGGCCGGCCGGAAGCTGCTGCGGTCGGCCATGCCGACCTGGCGGCGCACGCACGCCGACGCCGACCGGCTGGTGGCCGGGACCGATGCCGGGGCCCTGCGCGCCGGCCTGCGGGCCTTGGCGTGAGCCTCGGAGCCTAGGCCACGATCGTCTTGCCCTTGAAGGTGCAGAGATCAGCCACCACGCAGGCCGGGCAGAGCGGCGTGCGCGCCTTGCAGGTGTAGCGGCCGTGCAGGATCAGCCAGTGGTGCGCGTGCAGCCGGTATGCCTCGGGCACGCGCTTCAGGAGCTTCAGCTCGACCTGCAGCGGGTTCTTGCCCGGTGCGAGCCCCGTACGATTACCGACGCGAAAAATGTGGGTATCGACGGCAATCGTCGCCTCGCCGAAGGCCACGTTCATGACCACGTTGGCGGTCTTGCGGCCGACGCCGGGCAGCGCCTGCAGCTCCTCGTGCGTGCGCGGCACCTCGCCGCCGTGGCGCTCGATCAGGAGATGGCTGAGCGCGATCACGTTCTTGGCCTTGGTGCGAAACAGGCCGATGGTCCTGATGTGCTCGATCAGTTTCTTCTCGCCCAGCGCCACCATCTGGGCCGGAGTCTTGATCTTCCCGAACAGCGGCCCGGTCGCCCGGTTGACGCCGACGTCGGTCGCCTGCGCCGAGAGCACGACCGCCACCAGCAGGTGATAGACGTTTTCATACTCCAGCTCGGTCTCGGGCTCGGGCATCGCAGCCGCGAGGCGGGCGAAGAACTCGGGGATGACGGCGGTCTTCATCAGGGCCATATAGCGTCATAGCATGACCGAAACGCCCATCCCCTCCGGCCCACCCTTCTTCCCCGGTCCAGGCGCGGTTCATTTCGCCACCTCGCTCAGCCCCCACCGCAGCCTGTCGCCGCAAGCCTTCAAGTGGGTGATCCGCGGCGCCATCGCGGCCAACCTGGCCGTCGGCGTGCCGATGCTGGTCGTCGGCGCCTGGCCGGTGCTGGGCTTCATGGGCCTCGACATCTGGCTGCTGTGGTGGCTGTTCAAGCGCAGCTACCTCGACGCAAGGCGCAGCGAGACGCTGGTGCTGACCGACCGCGAGCTGCTGGTCGACCGCGTGGCGCCCGACGGCGAGCGCGAGGAGCACCGGCTCGATGCCTACTGGCTGCGGATCGAGGCGACCGAAGAGCGCCTGATCGTCGTCTCCAAGGGCAATCGCCTGGTGATCGGCCGCTTTCTCTCGCCCGACGCCCGCCTGGCCCTGGCCGAACAACTCAAGGCCGCCCTCGCCGACATGCGCGCGCCGCGCTTCGAGCACGAGTGGGACTGAAGTCCCCCTCCGGCGCTTCGCGCCACCTCCCCCGTGTGACGGGGGAGGAGTCTGATTTTTCTCCTCCCCCGTCTCGGGGGAGGTGCCCCGTAGGGGCGGAGGGGGTCAGAGCCCCAGCACGTCCTTCATGCCGTAGAGGCCGGGCTTCTTGCCCTCCAGCCACTTGGCGGCCGTCACCGCACCCATCGCATAGCCCTCGCGGCTGAAGGCGCGGTGGCTGAGCTCCAGCCGCTCGCCGGCCGACGCGAAATACACCGTGTGCACGCCCACCTCCTCGCCGCCGCGCAGCGCGGCGAAGCCGATCTCGCCGGTCGGCCGCGCGCCGGTGTGGCCGTCGCGGCTGCGGCGCCACACCTTCTCGAGCTCGACCTTGCGCCCCGCCGCCGCCGAGCGGCCGAGCGCGAGCGCGGTCCCCGACGGCGCATCGATCTTGTGGCGATGATGCATCTCGAAGATCTCGATGTCGTAGGCGGGATCGAGCATCGCCGCCGTCTTCTCGACCAGCGCCATCAGGATGTTGACGCCCAGCGCCATGTTGGCCGCCCACATGATGGGGACCTTCTTCGCCGCCGCGTGGATCAGCGCCGTCTGCGCCGGATCGAGGCCGGTGGTGCCGATCACCATGGCCACGCCCTTGTCGGCCGCGATCGCGGCATGCGCCACGGTGGCGGCCGGCACTGTGAAGTCGATCACGACCTCGGCGGCGCCGATGGCGGCCGCACTGTCCGACACGATCTTGACGCCCTTCGGACCCACGCCCGCGACCTCGCCGGCATCGCGGCCGAGCGCGTTGCTGCCGGCAGATTCGATGGCGCCGGCCAGGCTGCAGCCCTCGGTGGCGGCGATCCGCTGGATCAGCGTCTGGCCCATGCGGCCGGCGGCGCCGGCAATGGCGATCTTCATTTGTAAGGTCCTGTCCAGAATGCCTGTCAGACAATATCCTACAAATCGCACAAGGCGGGGAGTCGGGCATGCTGTTCATGGTGGTCGAGAAGCTCAGGAATCAGGACGGCAAGGCCGTCTACCGCAAGCTGCGCGACAAGGGCCGGGCGCTGCCCGACGGGCTGAAATTCGTGTCGAGCTGGGTCACGGCCGATCTCGGCCGCTGCTTCCAGCTCATGGAGACCGACGACATCACCACCTTCCAGCGCTGGATCGCCGACTGGCAGGAGGTGGTCGAGTTCGAGGTCGTGCCCGTGGTCGAGGGCAAGACCACCCGCGAGGCCCTGGAACCGCTGCTGTAAAATTCTTGAAATCAAACTTGCAAGTTCAGCAGGAATAGGCTAAGAAAAAGCCTACTCTGGCGGACCCTGTCCGCCAGCCCCAGCCCGCCCGGCACCCCCCTGAAAGGGGGCGCGGCGGGCTTTTCTATGCCTGAAAAAGGGAGAAAACCATGCCCATTCCCGTCCGCCGCCGCGGCCGGCCGTCGGCGCCGCAGGACCGCGTAGAAGCCTTCCTGGTCGAACTGGCCGAGAGCGGCGCGGTGGCGCTGGCCGCCGAGCGCGCCGGGCTCCATCGCTCGACGCTCTATGCGCTGCGCCGGCGCAACCGGGCCTTCGCCGCCCGCTGGGACGCCGCCCTGCAGCTCGGGCTCGACCGCCTGCAGGACCATGCCGTCGTGCGCGCCACCGTGGGCGAGGAGACGCCGGTGTGGCAGGGCGGCCGCCAGGTCGGCACCGTGCGCCGGCCCGACAGCCGCCTGCTGCAGTTCCTGCTGAAGGCCCACCGGCCGGAGGTCTACGCCCGCCCCGCCGCACCCGCCGCCGCCCCGGGCGGCGCCGACTTCGCCCGCCGCCTGCGCGAGGCCGAGGCCCGCATGGCGGCGCTCGGAAAGGCGCTGCCGCCGCTGCCGAAGAAGGGAGGCCGCCGTGAAGACTGAACGCCGGACTGCTGAACGCGAGACTGCTGATCCTCTGGAGGAAATGGCCCGCCGTCTGATGGCCCACCGCCACGACCCGCTGGGCTTCGTCGAATGGGCCTTCCCCTGGGGCGTGGCCGGAGGTCCGCTCAGCGGCCACACGGGGCCCGAGAAATGGCAGGCCGATGTCCTCGACCGGATCGGCGAGGGCTTGCGCGCCGGAAACGGCCCCGTCCGCATCGCCGTCGCCTCGGGCCACGGCGTCGGCAAGTCGGCGCTGGTCGCCTGGCTGCTGCTGTGGGCGCTGGCCACCCAGCCCTCGACGCGCGGCGTCGTCACCGCCAACACCGAAACCCAGTTGAAGACCAAGACCTGGGCCGAATTGGCCAAGTGGCATCGCCTGGCGCTGACGCACGCCACCTGCCAGCTCGGCGCGTCGGCGCTGGCGGCGCAGCCGGCCGACGACGTCGCCGGCCGCATCGATACCAGCCCGCAGGGCCGAATAGATGCAGTGCCCTGGGCCGCGCACAACGCCGAAGCCTTCGCCGGCCTGCACAACCAGGGCAGCCGCGTGCTGCTGGTGTTCGACGAGGCCTCGGCCATCGCCGACACCATCTGGGAAACCGCCGAGGGCGCGCTGACCGACGCCGATACCGAAATCGTCTGGGTCGCCTTCGGCAACCCGACCCGCACATCGGGCCGCTTCTTCGAATGCTTCAACCGCTTCCGCCCGCGCTGGCTGACGCAGCAGGTGGACTCGCGCGACGTCTCGCTCACCGACAAGGTCCAGCTCGCGCGCTGGCTGGTCGACTACGGCGAGGATTCCGACTTCATGCGCGTGCGCGTGCAGGGAAAATTCCCGCGCGCCGGCTCGATGCAGTTCATCGGATCGGACCTGGTCGAGGCGGCCATGGCGCGCACGCCCGATCCGGTGGCCAACAGGCACCAGCCGCTGGTGATGGGCGTCGACGTCGCCCGCTTCGGCGACGACCGCAGCGTGATCTTTTTGCGCAAGGGCCGCGACGCGACGTCGTACCCCGTCGAGAAGCACCAGGGCCTCGACCTGATGACCCTGGCCGGCCGCGTCGCCGAGCGCGCGGCGGCGGAGCGCGTGGCGGCCGTGTTCGTCGATGAAGGCGGCGTCGGCGCCGGCGTCGTCGATCGCCTGCGCCAGTTGGGCGTGCCCCGTGTGTTCGGCATCAACTTCGGCGGCGCCGCGGCGCGCTTCGACGGCGA
>JAUXWB010000324.1 GCA_030684475.1 Reyranella sp.
CGCCGGGCCCGATCGCGCCGTGGTGTTCCAGGCTCCCTCGTTGATGCCCTGGTTGACGGCGCGTGAGAACGTCGCGCTGGGTGTCGACAAGGTCTATCCCCATGCCACGCCGGCGGAGCGGCGCGAGATCGTCGAGTATTACCTGGCGCGTGTCGGGCTGGCCGATTCCATGCACAGGAAGGCCAGCGAGCTGTCGAACGGCATGAAGCAGCGCGTCGGCATCGCCCGCGCTTTCGCCCTTTCGCCCAAGCTGCTGCTGCTCGACGAACCGTTCGGGATGCTCGACAGCCTGACGCGTTGGGAGCTGCAGGAAGTGCTGATGGACGTGTGGAAGCGCACGCAGGTGACGGCGATCTGCGTCACGCACGATGTCGACGAAGCCATCCTGCTGGCCGACCGCATCGTGATGATGACCAACGGACCCAACGCCACCATCGGCAAGGTGCTTGACGTCCCGCTGCCGCGGCCTCGGACCCGCAAGTCCCTGATCGAGCATCCCGACTACTATCGCTATCGCGGAGAGGTGCTGACCTTCCTCGAGGAGTTCGAGCACGGCGCCAAGCCCAAGCCATTGGCGGCACCCGCTGCTGCGAAGGCGGCTGCATGAGCGAATTCGACGTCCAGCAGAAACAGTGGCTGCAGGGCTTCGTCAGCGGCATCGAGGCACGCAAGGCCGCCGACAAACTGGCGGGTCGTGCCGCCGGTGCGCTGGTGGCGACGCCCATCGGCCCTGATGCCCTGCAGCACGCCGCCCAGGACCGTTCTGTGGCGGCAGGAGGCAAGCTGGTCACGGAGGAGAAGGCCAAGCGCGAGCGTCATCCACTCGATCGTTGGGATGAGGTCGTGGGTCGCGCCGAGGTCGGGCAGTTCCCCGCGGGTGTCGACGTCTTCTTCACCAAGTATCACGGCCTCTTCTATGTCGCGCCGGCGCAGAACTCCTACATGTGCCGGCTGCGCATTCCCAACGGCATCCTCAAGGCCTGGCAGATGAAGGGCCTTGCTGACGCGGCCGACTCCTTCGGCGGCGGTTATGCCGATGTGACAACCCGCGCCAATCTGCAGATCCGAGAGATTCCGGCGGAACACGGCGTCGATCTTCTCTTGGCAGTGCAGGACCTCGGCCTGACGGCACGCGGCTCCGGCGCCGACAATATCCGCAACATCACCGGCAGCCCGACCGCGGGCATCGATCCGCAGGAACTCTACGACACGCGGCCGCTGTGCCGTGCCATGCATCATTACATCCTCAATCACCGCGAGATGTACGGGCTGCCGCGCAAGTTCAACATCGCCTTTGATGGCGGCGGCCGCGTACCGGTGCTGGAAGACACCAATGACATCGGCTTCGTCGCGGTCCAGGTGACGGGTGGCGTGGGCTTCGAGCCGGGCATCTACTTCCGCATGCAGCTGGGGGGCATCACCGGCCACCTGGATTTTGCCTTCGAGACCGACGTCCTCCTGAAACCCGAGGAATGCGTTGCGGTGGCGGGCGCGGTCGTCCGGGCCTTTGCCGCCCACGGAGATCGCACCAATCGCCAGAAGGCGCGCCTCAAGTACGTGATCGACCGGATGGGCCGCGAGGCGTTCCTCGAGGAAGTGGAGAGGGAATACGGCAAGGCTCTGCGTCGTGCGGCCGGCGCCGAAGTAACGTCACGCGTTCCTGCCGACAAGCATGGCCACATCGGCGTGCACGGCCAGAAGCAGGCGGGACTGAACTATCTCGGCCTGGTACTGCCGGTGGGCCGGCTCACCTCCGAGCAGATGCGCGGCATCGCCCAAATCTCAGAGCGTTTCGGCAGTGGCACGCTGCGGCTCACCGTGTGGCAAAACCTGCTGATCTCCGACGTCGCCGATCGCAACGTCGGCATCTGCATTGCCGCCATCAATGCCCTCGGCCTCGGGGTCGAGGCCAGCGCCATCCGCCGTGGCCTCGTTGCCTGCACCGGCAATGCCGGCTGCAAATTCGCCGCCTCCAACACCAAGGGCCATGCGCTGAAGCTGGCGGACTATCTGGAGGCACGCGTGGCCGTCGACACGCCGGTGAACATCCATCTCACCGGTTGCTACCATTCCTGTGCCCAGCACTACGTCGGCGATATCGGGCTGCTGGCCGCCAAGGTCGATCGCGGCGAGGACAGCGTCGAGGGCTATCACGTCTATATCGGCGGGGGTGCCGCTGCGACCAACGAGCAGGCGATGGCCCGCGACTATGCCCAGTCGGTGGCGTTCGACGACCTGCCGGCGTTGCTGGAGTGCCTGCTCGCGGCCTATCTCGCTCACCGCCACACCGCGACCGAGTCGTTCTTCGAATTCTGCCGTCGGCACGAGATCGCCGAGTTGCGCAAGCTCGCCGGCGCGACGCCAGTCCGGGCGCTGGCAGCATGAACGCCATTTCGCCTCCGCCGTCGCTCATCCCGGAGAACGCACCGTTCTCGACCGAGCAGCGCGCCTGGCTGAATGGCTTCTTCTCCGCCTACCTCGGAGTCGCTGGCGAGATGGTCGCCGGGGAAGGCACCGAGCCGGCCGAGCCCGAGGATTTCCCCTGGCACGACGCGGCGCTCGCGATGCCGGAACGGCTGGAACTCGCCAAGGACGCCAAGCCCGAACGCAAGCTGATGGCGGCGATGGCCCAGCTCGATTGCGGCCAGTGCGGCTATCTCTGCCAGACCTACGCCGAGGCAGTGTGGTCGGGCGCCGAGGCCGACATGGGTCGCTGCGTTCCGGGTGGCAAGGAAACCCAGCGCAAGCTGAAGGAGCTGATTGCGGTACTGGAGAGAGAGCGTGGCACGCCGTCCTCGGCGCCGGTCGCCAAGCCCGCCGGCGTCCACGGCTTCTCGCGCGACCGGCCCGCGCTGGCCACGCTGGTCGATGCCCATCCGCTCAACCGCCCGGGCTCCGAGAAAGACGTGCGCCATGTCGTACTGGATCTCTCGGCCACCGATATGACCTACGAGGCCGGCGACAGTCTGGGGGTCTTCGCCCGCAAGAACCCGCAGCTGGTCCAGGCCGTGCTCGACCGTATCGGCGCCACGGGCGAGGAAATGGTGGCATTCGATGGCGAGGCGTTGCCGCTCCGCCAGGTCCTGCTGAGCAAGGTCGACATCGCCCGTCCGAGCGATGAGTGCATGCTGTTTCTTGCGACCCGGGCCTTCAACGGCGAGGAGGCGCTGAAGCTGCAGGCCCTGGCCGAGGGCAAGGGGCCACCGGAACTGGCCGACGCCGACCTGCTCGACCTCCTTCATGCCTTCCCATCGGTGTCGCCGTCGCTGCCCGGTCTGTTGAAGTCGCTCGACCGCCTGCAGCCCCGACTCTACTCGATCGCGTCGTCGTCAAAGGCCCATCCGCGTGAAGTCCATCTCACGGTGTCAGCCGTGCGCTGGGACAGCAACGACCGCACGCGCACCGGCATCGGCTCCTGCTATCTCGCCGACTTTGCCAAGCCGGGCGATGTCATCCCGGTGTTCGTCCAGAAGAGTCACGGCTTCGGCCCGCCCACCGACGACAATGCGCCGGCGATCATGGTCGGACCCGGCACCGGCATCGCGCCGTTTCGCGCTTTCCTCGAGGAGCGCGAGGCGCGCGGTGCGGCCTCGGGAAAGAAGGGGGGCCGCAACTGGCTGTTCTTCGGCGACCAGAAGCGCGCGACCGACTTCCTCTATGAAGACCAGATCGTCGACTGGCAGCGCCGCGGCCTGCTCGACCGGCTCGATCTCGCCTTCTCGCGCGACCAGGCGGAAAAGATCTACGTCCAGACCCGCATGCGCGAGAACGCCGCGGAACTATGGGCATGGCTGGAGGAAGGCGCTCACTTCTATGTCTGCGGCGACGCCAAGCGCATGGCAAAGGACGTCGAGGACACCTTGTTGCAGATCGCGGCCCGGCACGGCGGCAAGAGCGCGGCAGAGGCCAAGGCCTGGCTCGACGACCTCGCCAAGGCCGGCCGCTACCAGCGCGATGTGTACTGACATGGTCCGCACCACTTGCCCCTATTGCGGCGTCGGCTGCGGGATCGTGGCGACCCCCGACGGGCGCGGCGGCGCCGAGATCGCGGGCGACAGTGATCATCCGGCCAATCGCGGGCGACTCTGCTCCAAGGGCGCGGCGCTGGGCGAGACTCTGTCGCTGGAGGATCGGCTGCTCCATCCCGAGGTCGACGGCCGTCGGGTTTCTTGGGAGACGGCGCTCGACACGGTGGCCGGCGGCTTTCGCGATATAATTGCCGAGCACGGGCCCGATGCCGTGGCGTTCTATGTCTCCGGACAGTTGCTCACGGAGGACTATTACGCCGCCAACAAGCTCATCAAAGGTTTCCTCGGCACCGCCAACATCGATACCAATTCGCGGCTCTGCATGGCTTCTTCGGTGGCCGGCCACAAGCGCGCCTTCGGCAACGACACCGTGCCCGGCCTCTACGAGGACTTCGAACTGGCCGACCTCGTGGTCCTGGTCGGCAGCAATCTGGCGTGGTGCCATCCCGTGCTGTTCCAGCGACTGGAAGCGGCCAAGCGCGCGCGGCCCGGAATGAACGTCGTGGTGATCGACCCGCGCCGCACCGACACCTGCGAGATTGCCGACCTGCATCTGGCGCTCCGGCAGGGCAGCGACGTCGCCCTGTTCAACGGCCTCCTGGCCGAACTGCACCGCCGCGGCGTCACGGCCAAGAGCTATGTCGACCAGCACACGACAGGCCTGGAAGAGGCGCTGATGGCCGCGCGGGCCAGCGATCTCGCGCAATGCGACCTGCCCGCGGCCGACGTGGCAACCTTCGTCGAATGGTTTGCCCGCGCCGAGAAGACGGTGACGCTCTATTCGCAGGGCGTGAACCAGTCGAGCGCCGGCGTCGACAAGGTGAACGCCATCATCAACTGCCATCTTCTGACCGGGCGCATCGGCCGGCCGGGCATGGGGCCGTTCTCGATCACCGGACAGCCCAACGCCATGGGTGGCCGCGAGGTCGGCGCGCTCAGCAACACGCTGGCCGCGCACATGGACTTCACCCTGGAAGACGTCGACCGCGTCGGCCGCTTTTGGCGCAGCACCAGAGTGGCAAAGCGGCCCGGATTGAAGGCAGTCGAATTGTTCGACGCGGTGAAGGCCGGCCGGATCAAGGCGGTGTGGATCATGGCGACCAATCCGGTTGCCAGCCTGCCCGACGCCGACGCCGTGCGCGCGGCGCTGAAGGCCTGCGAACTCTCCGTCGTCTCCGAGGCGGTGTGTGCCAGCGACACTGTCGATGCCTGCCGCATCCGTCTGCCGGCGCTGGCCTGGGCCGAGAAGGACGGCACGGTCACCAACTCTGAGCGCTGCATCTCGCGCCAGCGTCCGTTCCTGCCCGCTCCGGGTGAAGCGCGGCAGGACTGGTGGATCGTGGCCGAGGTCGCGCGTCGCCTGGGCTTCGGCGACGCTTTCGCCTGGACCGGCGTCGCCGACATCTTCCGCGAGCATGCCGCCCTCTCGGCCTTCGAGAACGAAGGCCGCCGCGATTTCGACATCGGTGCCCATGCCACGACCGATGATGCGGCCTACGACAAGCTCTCGCCTTTCATCTGGCCGGCCCGCGCGGGCATGGCGCATGGCGGCCGCTTCTTCGCCGACGGCGGCTTCTTCCACGGTGATCGCCGGGCACGCTTCATCGCGACGGCGCCGCGTGAGCCCATGCATGCGCCGAGCGAAGAACGGCCGCTGCGCCTCAACACCGGCCGCGTCCGCGACCAGTGGCACACCATGACTCGGACGGGCAAGTCGGCGCGTCTGGCCGGTCATCGTCCCGAGCCCCTGATCGAACTGCGCTCCGACGACGCGCGCGCGCGCGGACTCGGCAACGGCGACATTGCCGAGGTGTCCAGCGCCTGGGGCCGCGCCGTGCTCAAGGTCCACGTGACGGAGTCCTTGCGCGTCGGCGAGGTCTTCGCGCCCATGCACTGGACGGCGCAAGTCTCGCGCGCCGGCGCCATCAACGCCGCGGTCAATCCCGCGGTCGACCCGATCTCCGGACAACCCGAGCTCAAACACACGCCCGTCGAAATTCGACGTCTAGATATGCACTGGCATGGCACGATTCTCGCTCGCAGGCCGGTGATGCTGCCTGAGATCACCTACTGGGCGCGGGCGAGGGGCGCCGGCTACTACGCCTACGTGATGGCCGGCGAGCAGCCGCTTGGCGTCGCGCAACAGGCTCTGTCGGCCGCGGTGCGTGCGACCAACCCAGGCCCTTGGCTCAAGGGTGAGTCCGGTGTGGGTGCGGTGATCGCCGACGGCCGGCTCGAGGCCGTTCTGGCGCTGGGCCCCGGGCATGACGAGCGGGCGCGCGACCGCCTTGCCCCTTTCATGGCGATGGACCGGCTCTCGGTCGAGGAGCGGAACGTCCTGCTGCAGGGTGGTGATGCCGCTGATCGCGGCGGCGAGATCTGCGCCTGCTTCGGCGTGTCGACGGCCGCAGTGACGGCGGCGATCGCGAAGGGTGCCACGTCGCTCGCGGCGCTGGGCGCCGTCACCCGAGCCGGCACCAACTGCGGCTCCTGCCGTCCGGAATTGCGGGCGCTGCTGCGTGCTGCTCGTCTCGAAAGGGCGGCGTGATGCAGACCTTCCCTCTCTTCATGTCCCTGCAGGAACGGCGCGTGCTGGTCGTGGGCGGTACTGAGGCGGCGGCGCGCAAGGTCGCGCTGCTGCTGTCGGCCGGCGCCAAGGTGACCTTGATCGCCAACACGGTTGTGGGCGAGATCGCCCAGCTGATCGACGAGGCGCGGATCTCGTGGGCCGGCCGCGCCTTTTACGACGAGGATCTCTCGGGCGTCTCGCTGGTCGTGGTCGCGAGCGACGACGAGGCCCTGCAGGCGCGCGTATCGCTGGCCGCCCAGCAGCGCTGCCTGCCGGTGAATGTCGTCGATCGGCCCCGGCTTTCCAGTTTCATCATGCCTGCCATTGTCGATCGTGCGCCCATCACCATCGCCATCTCGACCGGCGGTGCGGCACCCGCGCTGGCGCGGCGCCTGCGCGCCGAGATCGAGCGGGCGATGCCCGCCGCCATCGGGCGCCTTGCGCGCTTCGCCGAGGTCTTCCGCGCCCAGGTGCGTCGTACCCTCGATCACCCACGGGTGCGTCGCCGCTTCTGGGATCGGGTGTTCGAGGGCCGCATCGGCGAGATGGCGCTGGCCGGCGACGAGATCGGCGCGCGCCGGGAGCTGATCCGCCTGCTCGACGGTACGCGCCGGGAGACAGGGTCCACGGTGGGTCCGTCGGCGGGCATGGTGCATCTGGTGGGTGCCGGTCCAGGCGATCCCGACCTGCTGACCATGAAGGCCCACCGCCTTCTGCAGCGCGCCGATGTCGTGGTCTACGACCGGCTGGTCTCGGCCGAGGTGTTGGCCATGGCGCGCCGCGACGCCGAGCGACTGTACGTCGGCAAGCGGCGCGCCAACCACTGCATGTCCCAGGACGCGATCAATGATCGCCTGGTGGCGTTGGCCCGCGCCGGCAAGAGCGTGGTGCGTTTGAAGGGTGGCGATCCGCTCGTGTTCGGCCGCGGCGGCGAGGAGATCGAAGCGCTGACCCGCGCCGGAATCACGGTCGAGGTCGTGCCCGGCGTGACGGCTGCCCTGGGTTGCGCGGCCAGTGCCGGCATCCCGCTCACCCATCGCGATCACGCCCAGGCTTGCGTCTTCGTGACGGGCAATTTGAAGGACGGCAGCGTCGATCTCGACTGGCCGATGCTGGCACGGCCGTGCCAGACCGTCGTCATCTATATGGGCGGCGAGTCGCTTCAGGTGATCGCCAGCCAGCTTGTCGCGCATGGCCTGCCGGCCTCGACGCCGGTGGCGCTGATTGAAAACGGCACGACCGATCGCGAGCGCCGCGTCGTCGGCACTCTCGCCACCATTGAGCGTCAGGCGGTGCGCGCGCATCTGCAGGGACCGACGCTCTGCATGGTGGGCGAGGTCGTGGGCTTGGCAATGGCCCAATCCGGAGGGGTCAAGGCCGGTGAATTTCACTTTGAGTCGCGAGTCAGTCTCTGATAAGAGCGTCTGTGATAAAAATGCAACAACCCGGGGCGGGGATGCGGTTATTTTCATTGAGCCTGGCGGCCGTGCTGGCATTTGCCGGTACCAGCGCCGCCCAGACCAATCCCGCAGGATCGATCACGCCGGAGGTCCTGCGCGGCACCAGCGCCGATTTTGCCGCGAAGAAGAAGCCGCCCGGGGCCAAGGCGGCGGTTCCGCCCAGGAAGGTCACCGTCCAGAAGACCGCCGCGACCAAGCCGGTGGTCAAGCGCGGCACCGAGAAGCGGACCACCACGCCGCAGCAACTCCGTGCTGCCCGCTACGGCGGCTTTGCCCCCGCGCAACCGCCCGGCCCGCCGCCGCCGCTCGACACGACGAGCCCGCGCAGCCTCAGCATGGTCAGCTTCAACACCAAGGAGACGCTCACCGTCACCTACTGGTCGAACGGCGCCTATCACCGCGACGCGCTCGATCAATTGAACCACTTCCTGCGTGACAGTCGCGACAATGCGCGAACCGAAATGGATCCGCTGCTGTTCGACGTGCTGTGGCATACGATGCAGATCGTGGGCTACGGCGGCTCGATCGAGGTGCTCTCGGCCTTCCGCTCGCCCACCACCAACGCCTGGCTGGCCAGCGTCAGCCGCGGCGTGGCGCGCGACAGCCAGCACATGAACGGCAATGCCATGGACATCCGCTTCCCCGGAGTCCCGGTGTTCAAGATCCGCCAGGCCGCGCGGGCGCTCAACATGGGCGGTGTCGGCTTCTATCCGCGGTCCGGTTTCGTCCACCTCGACACCGGCCCGGTTCGTTACTGGTAATAACTTGAGCGGCTTGGAGATCGTCGAGGGCGACATCACGCGCCTCGCGGTCGATGCCATCGTCAACGCCGCCAACGAGAGTCTCCTGGGAGGCGGTGGCGTCGACGGTGCCATCCATCGTGCAGCCGGACCGGAATTGCTCGCCGAATGCCGGACCCTGGGCGGCTGCCCGACCGGCGAAGCGAGAATCACCAAGGGCTATCGCCTGAACGCCCGCCACATCATCCATACCGTGGGACCGGTGTGGCAGGGGGGCGACGCGGGCGAGCCCAGGTTGCTCGCGAATTGCTACCGCAACTCCTTGGCGCTCGCCGTTGTGCACGGCCTGCAGAGCATCGCTTTTCCCGCCATCTCGACCGGCATCTACGGCTATCCCAAGGAACCCGCCACCGAGATCGCCGTGCACGAGGCCCGCATGATCGCCATGCCTGAGCGCATCGTCTTCTGCTGCTTCGATGCCGAGACGGCCGACCTCTACCGCGAAATTATTGCCCGTAGCGGTTCGCGTTCTTGAGATACTCGAGTTCCTCCGGCGTGCTTGGCCGGCCCAGCACCTCGTTGCGATGCGGGAAGCGGCCGAAGCGCGCGACGACGTCGCGGTGCTCGGCGGCGGATTTCAGGTTCTCCTCGCCGCCGATCGTGTCGAACAGCGCGCAGGCCAGGTGCTGGTCGGCCAGCGCCTCGCTGTGTCCGAACGGCATGTAGAAGAAGAGGCGCCCCGTCGGTGCGAAGGCTGCCGGATAGAGCCGCGCCAGCGCCAGCCGGGCGATCTCGAGCGCCTTGGCATCACCGCAGAAGGCGCGGGCGGAGCGGCGGAAGCAGTTGCGCGGGAACTGGTCGCACAAGAGGATCAGGGCCAGGGCGCCTTCGGGCGAGGCCTTCCAGGCGTCGAGACCGCCCGCCACTGCCCGTTCGATCGCCGCGCCGAACCGCGAAGCGGTCTCGGCGTCGAAATCGGGCGTGCTCTTCCACCAGGTCTCGCGCGGCTGGCCGTGACCCGGATCGGAAAGCGGCAGGAACCAGAAATCGAGAATGTCGCGGATGGACGGGGAGGTGATGGACGGGGCGTCGATCATGGGGCTTAGATAGGCCCGAGGCGCCGAAGCCGTCGAGAGAGGAAAACGTGGGCAAGGTCAAAAACGTTTTGTTCATCATGTGCGACCAGCTGCGCGCCGATCACCTGTCGTGCGCCGGCCATCCGCATTTGCAGACTCCGGCGATCGACGGCCTCGCACGGCAGGGTGTGCTGTTTCCGCGCGCCTATGTGCAGTCGGGCGTCTGCGGTCCCTCGCGCATGAGTTCCTACACTGGACGCTACATGATGAGCCACGGCGCCACCTGGAATCGCGTGCCGCTCAGCTTGCGGGAAAAGACCATCGGCGACTATCTGCGGCCCGCCGGCATCCGTGTGGCGCTGGCCGGCAAGACCCACGTGTTGCCTGACACCGACGGGCTCGAGCGCTACGGCATCGAGGGCGGCTCGGCGCTGGCGGCCCTGATGCGTGCCGGCCGCTTCGAGGAGCTCGATCGTTACGACGGCCACTCGCCGCCGGGCAGCGAGAGCCACTATGCCGACTATCTCCGCAGTCACGGCTACGTTTCCGACGACCCCTGGAGCGACTACGTGATCGCGGCCGATGGTCCCCCGGATTCCGAGGGGCGCCGCAAGAAGCTCTCGGGCTGGCACATGCGCAATGTCGGTCGACCGGCCCGTGTCGCCGAGGAACATTCCGAGACTGCTTATATGACCCGCGAGGCCATGCGCTTCATCGACGACATGGGCGAGAAGCCGTGGTTCCTGCATCTCAGCTACGTGAAGCCGCACTGGCCCTATATGGCGCCGGCGCCCTACCACGGCATGTATAGCGCTGATGACTGCCTGCCACTCAACCGCGACGAATCGGAACTCGTGGACCAGCATCCTGTGCTCGCGGCCTATCGTTGCCATGAGGAATCCGTCTCTTTCAGCCGCCACGACGCCCGGGCGACGGTGGGGCCCGCCTACATGGGTTTGGTCCGTCAGATCGACGACTGGCTAGGCCGCCTGTTCGATCATCTGAATAAGGCGGGCCGCTTCGACGACACGCTGATCATCTTCACCGCCGATCACGGCGATTTCCTGGGCGACCATTGGCTGGGCGAAAAGGAGATGTTCTACGAGGAAGCCCTGCGCGTGCCCTTCATCGTCTACGATCCCGACACCGCCGCCGACTCCACTCGCGGGACCGTCGACCCCCGCTTCGTCGAGGCGATCGATGTCGTTCCGACGGTGCTGGCTGCCCTCGGCCTGCCGGCCAACGACCACCTCATCGAGGGCCGCTCGCTGCTGCCCCTTCTGCGCGGTGGCAAGACCGAGCACTGGCGCGACGCCGTCTTCTCCGAGCTGGACTACTCCTTCCGCGAGGCGCGACTGCTGTTGAAGCGCGGGCCTCGCGACTGCCGCGCCATCATGGTCCGTACCGACCGCTGGAAATACGTATGGTGGCAGGATTTCAGGCCGATGCTGTTCGATCTCGCCAACGATCCGCAGGAGCGCCGCGATCTCGGTGCCAGCGAATCCTATGCCCATGTCCGGCGCGAGATGGAGGGCCGGCTCGACGCCTGGCTGAAGGCACGCAAGACCAGGGTCACGGTCGACGATGCCTATGTCGAGGCCCGCACCGCCACGCACAAGAAGCACGGAATCTTCTTCGGGGTATGGTAGTCTGTAGCCGCGCCGCGACCCGTTTCCCGCCCTGAATTGCTCCAATCTGGATGCGATCGGCAGTGAAAGCGCCGGTGCGGCCAAGGTACGATGAAACAATGACGACGTTGCCTCCCGACGACCACGGCGGCCAGTCCCAATGCCATCTGCTCATCGTCGAAGATGACATGGTCCAGTGCGGGGAAATGGCCAGCTTCCTCGGCCGCAGTGGGCTGACCGTGCAGATGGCCTATACGGGGGCGTCGGCACTGCACCAGGCCGCGAAGTATCGGCCCCGGGTGGCCCTTCTCGATTTCCATCTTCCGGACATGACCGGAGTCGAATTGGCCAAAGAACTCCGGGCGCTCCTGCCCGGCATTGCCTTCATCATGATGTCCGGCGAGGTTGAAGGCCTGACGGACAAGACGCTTCAGGAGATCGGCATCGCCGTCTTCGTGAACAAGCCGGTGCCCCTTGGCCCCTTGCGGCAGGCGGTGCTGAAGCTGGTCCTCTCCCCGGCGGCGGGCCGGGCGGCAAAGTCCGACGAAAAGAGCTGGTTCTCCACCGGACTGGGCGGCCGGCGCACCTAGCGAATTCTCCGGCGTGTTGTGGGGGCCCTCATCTCTGCCGCGCCTCGTCCCGCACGTTCTGGAGCCGCTGCCGCAGCCGCACGATCTGGTAGCGCGGCGGATTGCGCTCGAGCTGGGCGGCGCGCCAGGCCGATCGCTCGGCGACCGGCGTGACGCAATCGTCCAACGCCGTCCTGGCGCGATCGTAGATGCCGGCCTCCATGTAGCTCAAGGCGTGGACCAGGCAGCTCTCTTCCCAGCTGTCGGGCTGGCGCTGCAACGCCTCGAGCTGATCGAGGATCGCCTCGAAGGCCGCATGCACCTCCTGCTTCTCCTCGGCCGAGTATCTCGTCATGGCTGATCGCCCCGTTCGGTTGTCGGCAGCAAGGGTGGTCTTCGCCCGACAGGACGCACGGTTTCTGTGGCGCATCTATGGCGGCCACCCGGATCGTGAAAGTGCTCTTGCCGGTCCGGCGGGGCGCGCGCCTACCCGCGCTGCTTGACCGGATGCGCGCGCAGCCCGGCCTCGTTCACCTCGACACCCCAGCCGGGACCCGTCGGCAGGATGTAGTCGCCGTTCTCGATCACCGGCGGGACCTTCACGAAGTCGTCACGCCACGTCACGCTGTCGATGTCGATCTCCATGATGCGGAAGTTGGGCACGGCGGCGCAGTAATGCGCGCTGATGGCGCTGGCGAGATGGCCGTAGAAGTTGTGCGGCGCCACGTTCACCTCGTAGACGTCGGCCATGGCCGCGATCTTGATCGACTCCATGAAACCGTTCCAGATGACGTCGACGATGGCGGTGTCGAAGGCATAGGCCTCGAAGTAAGGCCGGAAGTCGCGGCGTTCCAGCAGGGTCTCGCCCGAGGCGATCGGGCAGGGCGCGTCGCGGCGGATCAGTGCGATCGACTTGGGGTCGTGGGCATCGAGCTCCAGCCAGGTGAGCCCGGCGGGCCCGACGGCCTCGGCGATGCGCCTGAAGCCTTCGGTGCGGAAATGGAAGTTGAGGTCGAGCATGATGCCGACCTCCGGCCCACAGCCCTTGCGGAACGCCTCCACGGTCTTCGCGGCACTTCGGGCGATGAATTCGTCCCAGTTGCGTTCGGGAAAGCCGCGGCCGACGACGAAGCCCGGCCGGTAGGCGGTGATCTGGCCGTCGATCTCGATCGCGATGTTGGTCTTCAGCGCCGCGAAACCGCGCGCCTTCACCTCCTGGCCGACCCTGGTCATGTCGTCGTAGGTGCGCACCGGCGGCGTGCCGACCAGCTCGGCGTTGCGCATGCGGTAGGAGCCGCAGTGCGACCAGTAGACCGGGATGCGGTCGCGCAGCTTGCCGCCGAACAGCTGGTAGACGGGCACGCCAAGCGCCTTGCCCTTGATGTCGAGCAGCGCGTTTTCGATCGCCGCGATCGCCTGGCGCACCACGCCGCCGCGCGACTGGGTCGACTTGGTGGCGAGCACGGCGTTGATCAGCTCGAGCGCCATCGGGTCCATGCCGATCACGTTCGGCATCAGCGCCTCGATCACCGCTGACAGGCCGGGACTGCCGAAGCTTTCGTTGTATTCCGACCAGCCGACGAGCCCGTCGTCGGTCGTGAGCTTGAGAAACGAGAAGGTCCGCCAGCCCGCGTCGCACTGAAAGGTCTCATGGCTTTTGATCTTCATCGCTTCCTCCTGCGTATGTTCGTTGCGGCAGATTGAAACATCGGGGGAAGCAGCACAATGTCGCGAGGATCGGGAGGACAGAGGATGGTTTGCCGGTATCCTGAAATGCGCGGCAAGGTGGCGCTCGTGACGGGCGGCACCAGCGGCATCGGCCTGGCGGCGGCCCAGGGCTTCGCTCGCGAGGGCGCCGTCGTCGTCGTGACCAGCCGCAACGAGAAGCGCGCCGGCGAGGCGCTGAGAAACTTCGGCGGCGACGCCGCCGTTTCCTGGGTCGGCAGCGACACGTCCGACGGAAAGTCGGTTGCGCGCCTGATCGACGCGATCCTCGCGCGTCATGGCCGCCTCGACTATGCTTTCAACAACGGCGGCAGCATCGGGTCCGATGACATCGCCCCCATCGCCGAGATGAGCGAGGCGAGCTGGCGCCGCACCATCGACGGCTATCTCACCTCGGTCTTCCTCTGCCTGCGTCACCAGCTGCCGCCCATGCTGGCGGCGAAGCAGGGCGTCATCGTCAACATGTCGTCGATCTACGGGCTGCGCGGCCATTCGATCCCGGGCGGCGGCGCCTATGCCGCAGCCAAGCACGGCGTGCTGGGCCTTACCAACAGTGCCGCCCGCCACTATGCCGCAAGCGGCGTGCGCATCACGGCGGTCACCCCGGGCTGGGTCGCCACACCGCCCATTGCCGCCTGGATGGCGGCCGATCCTGCCTTCGCCGCCACCATCACCGGCCTCACGCCGCGCGGCCGCCTCGCCACGCCCGACGAGGTGGCGAATGCCGTGCTCTTCCTCTGCTCGGAAGCCGCCTCGGCCATGATCGGCAGCCCACTGGCGGTCGATGGCGGCTTCCTGAGCTGAGGTTTCGCGCCGGCTACTCGACCTTGTCGAGCACCAGCTCGAGCGGCTTGCCGAGCGCGGCGCCGGCGAGGAGCTGCGGTTCCCTGAGCTGGAACAGAACCCGGCGCGCCAGCACCAACCGCGCGGTGACCACGACTCTGCGCCCTTCGAACGACGTCTCCCTCGGCAGGCGCAGGCTGAAGGGAATCGGCACGTGCCAGCCGCTGCGCACGGCCTGTTCGGCGAGGACCTCGCCGTCGGCAGACTTCGAGACGTCGAGCAGCTGCACCTGCAGTTCGACGCCTCGGGGCAGCGCCATTTTCTCCCGGTAGGTGGCCGCACCGTCGACGACGATCGACGGCGGCAGCGTGTCGCCAAGTCGGGGCATGAGGTGGGCGATATGGACCATCAGCGCCTGGCCCTGGGCATCGAGCACGCAGGTGAAGCGAAAGGGAACCGAGGTGCCGTTGCGCCGCCGCTGCAGGCCGGTGCCGGTGACCGTGGTGGCGATCGGCTGGCTGCCCACGACGGCGTCGGTCGGCTCGACCCTGAGCCAGGGCCTGCCGTCGAGCGCAATGATGCCGAAGGCGGCGTCGGACTGGCGCGTATCGAGACCCACCCGGCCGGCGCACCGCGAGATCGCCGGCGAGGACAGGCCGGGCGCGTCCTGCGCCGGCGCCGGGGCAGCGACGATGCAGGCCGGCAGAACGAGACCGATGAGGCGCAGAAAGACGCATCGCATCGCGGGACCGCTGGGCATATGAAATCCTCGTCAGCAGAAAGGATATCCAATGGCTAGTCTGGACCAATCGCGCGGCGCCGACCTGATCCAGGTCAAAGGGCGTCACGGCGCCTGTCGTTTGTGAGCGTGGCCGTGGTAAGCCGGTCCGACGGGGAGAGGGACGGCCGATGTACAGATCCATTCTGGCGATTTCCGAGGGCGGGCCGGAGGCGGCGATGTCGTTCCGTCTCGCCGCCATGATCGCCTCGATGTTCGGCGGCACCGTCGATGCGGTGCATTTCTCCGAGACCCATCCCGGCGATGCCGACATCGCGGCCCAGGCCATGCCGTTCCTCAAGCGCGTGACCGACGACCGCCTGAAGTCCCGCGCGCTGGAGTCCGAGCGCGCCTACCGGGAACTGCTGGCGCCGCTGCCCGGCGCCACCTTCACCGGCGGTCATGGCGTCACCCGCGCGCAGCTCATCACCATGGGCCGCTTCGCCAACCTCCTGCTGCTCGGCCGGCCCGGTGCGGACGCCGAGCACATCGCGCCCGAGACCGTGCGGGTCGCCCTCTACGAATGCGCGCGGCCCGTGGTGATCGCCCCGCCCAACCCGAACCCTGCGCCGATCTCCTCCGTCGTCGTCGCCTGGAACGGCAGCGCCCAGGCGGCGCGGGCCGCGGGCTTCGCCCTGCCGTTCCTCAAGACGGCGGCGAAGGTGACGGTCCTGGTGGCCGGCGCCACGCCCGACGAGGTCGGCACGACGCATCTCCTGCGCACGTTCGACCGTCATGGCATCGCCGCCGCTGTCGAGTCGATGGATCACGACGCCGTCACGGGCCGCGCCCGCGGCGACGGCCTGCTGGATTACGCCCACGACAGGGGCGCCAACCTGCTGGTCATGGGGGCCTACGGCCACGGCGGCGTGACCAACCTGCTGGGACTGGGCGGCGCCACCGCCCGGGTGATCGCGGCCTGCCCGGTGCCGCTGCTGCTCGCGCATTGAGCCGCGTCTTGCGGTAACCTCGCCGCTCATTCAATCGGAAGGAACAGCCATGAAGACCGTCCAGTCGATGCTCGCCGAAGCCGACGCCGCCGTGCCGCGCATCAGCCCCGATGAGGCCAAGGGCCTGGTCGGCCGCGCCGACGTGCTGTTCCTCGACGTGCGCGAGCCGGGCGAGGTCGCGACCTCGGGCAAGGTGCCGGGCGCGCTCGCCGTGCCGCGCGGCCTCGTCGAGTTCCGCGCCGACCCGACCTCGCCGATGCACGACGCCGCCTTCGACCGCGCCAAGACCATCGTGGCCTACTGCGCCTCGGGCGGCCGCTCGGCCCTGGTCGGCAAGGTGCTGAAGGACATGGGCTACGCCAACGTGCGCAACCTCGGCGGCTTCAAGGGCTGGCTCGATGCCGGCGGCGAGATCGAGAAGGGCTGACGCCCATCGGGGAGGAAGGAGATGAAGCTCGGTCTCTACATGGCGACCCAGTGGCGGCAGGGCGCCGACCTCGGGCCGGAGTTGAAAAACCTGATCGAGCAGGTCCGCGTCGCCCGCGCGAGCGGCCTCGCTTCGCTGATGGTCGGCCAGCATTTCGTCTCCAGCCCACTGCAGATGTTCCAGGCCATGCCGCTGCTGGCGCGGCTCGCCGCCGAGGCCAAAGGCATGCGGCTGGGGCCGGGGTTGCTGCTCCTGCCGCTTCTCAATCCCGTGGTCGTCGCCGAGGAGACCGCCACGCTCGACTGGCTCACCGGCGGCAACGCCATCATCGGTCTCGGTCTCGGCTACCGCCAGGAGGAGTTCGATTCCATCGGTATTCCCTTCAAGGAGCGCGTGCCGCGCTTCGTCGAGGGCGTCGAGGTGATCCGAAAGCTGTGGCGCGACGACGTCGTCGAGCATCGTGGCCGCTTCCATACGCTCACCGGGGTGCAGGCGAGCATCAAGCCCCAGCAGCCCGGCGGTCCGCCGATCTGGATGGCGGGCGACGTCGAGGCCGCGGTCAAGCGCGCCGGCAGGCTCGCCGACGCCTGGATGCCCTCGCCGATGGTGAGCGAGGAGAACGTCGGCAAGCTGGGCGCGCTGTTCCGCGAGACCCGCAAGGCAGCCGGTCTCGCGCCGGCCACCGAGTTCCCCATCATCCGCGAATGCCACGTGGGCTCCATGGACGAGGTGCGCGAGCCGCTTGGCTTCAAGTACGAAGCCTACGCCGCCTGGAGCGGCGACTCGGGCTTCGTGCCCAAGGACGGTATCCGCGCCGACTTCGACAAGTTCGCCCGGAACCGCTTCCTCATCGGCTCGGAGAGCCAGGTGGCCGACCAGATCGGCCGCTACGGCGAGCGCACCGGCACCGACCATATCCTGCTGCGCGTGCAGTGGCCCGGCCTCGATCAGAAGACCGCCGTCCGCACGCTCGAGCGGCTGGGGCGGGTAGTGGAGAAATTGTGATAGTCTGACGCCAAGCCCTCCAAGAGGCCCATCGAGGAGATTGCCCATGACCGACACGATGACCGACACCATGACCCTGTCGCAGCGCGCCGACGCTCTCGAAGAGAAGATGGCCCGCGACCTCGACTACATCGTCGTGAAGTCACGGCTTCACACCTGGGCCGAGGGTGACATGAGCTCGCCGGGCAGTGTCGTGCCGCAGCTCAAGGCCAATCCCAACGCGCGCGTGCTGATGGGCGACGATCCGCGCCTGCCGGCGATGCCGGAGAAGCCGACGCTGATCGATTTCTTCAAGTACCGCTTCGGCCCCTCGGCGCACCTGCTGCAGAGCGCGCGGCACGCGGTCAGGAACGGGCTGCCCGAGAAGATGGTGCTGGCCTGCCTGCTTCACGACATTGCCGGCGTCGGTTTCATCCGCGGCGATCACGGTTACTGGGGCGCCCAGCTCGTCGAGCCCTACGTCGACGAGGAAG